>CAYXMN010000019.1:8136-25381 GCA_964465955.1 uncultured Planctomycetales bacterium | reverse complement strand
GCCGCTGTGGCCGGCCGCTTCGGCCATGGTGGTGCTGTGGTCGATGATCCAGATTTCGCTGAAGCCATGCACCGAGAGCACAAGCTGATCCAGGTCCTCGTTGTAAGCCACGGCGTTGGTGTGCGTCCAGTCCGGCGCGGTGGTTCCATAGTTGAGGTCCACCAGCTCGGGGTGCTCCCCGACCACGCCGTAGTTGTCCTTGGTTGCGTCGTAGTCCTGCACGAGATGGTCCCAGATGTACCAGGCCCAGACCACTTCCCCGCCGGTAGCGCCGCTGGGTTTGATTTCAAGGATGCCGTCCGCCCACACCGAGTTTCCTTCGATTTGGTCAGGATCACGCCCGGCCTGCAGCGCTTCCTCCCGGCTGTACTTATGCCACACCACCAGCAGGATGTTGCCGTTGGGCAGCAGCTCGAAGTCGTGATGCTGGCATTCGGTCTCGCTCGACACGGTGTAGGTCCAAAGGAGGTTGCTGTCCCAATCGAGAAACTGGATGCCGCCGCCTGATCCGCCGGCCAGGAAATTGATGTTGCGCTTGGCAATCGTGCGCATCAGCACGCCGTCCTCACTCAGTTCCATGGCGGAGGCGGGCCGGAAGTTACTGTTCCAGGTGTGGACGATCGTGCCGTTCATGTCGATTAAGTAGCTTTTGTTGCTCTGCAGCGGGCCAAACAGCGTGTAGCCGTCGCCGTTTTCATTTTGCGGCAGCGGGAATCCGATGCTGTCCAGCACCGGCGTATCCTGGCTCAGCACTAATACCGCCACATAGCAGTGGCGATCTGGAGTGGCGTACTGCGCGGGGTTGCTTAAGGCCAGGCTCGACTTCGCGTTGAACTCAATCAGATCCCAGCGATCCTTTTGCCAGTTGGCGATGGCCAGCCAGCAGTTGCTGGGCGCGTCGCCTTGCCAGTGCACTCCCAAGGTGGTGGGGGAGGCCCGCTTAAGTTTCAAGCGGTAGATGCAATAAGCCAGATCGTCCAGTGCGTCCGCCGTGCTTGAGCGGTGCGAGGTGAAGCGGGCCGCGGTGCCCGCGCTGGCCACATTCGCAAAGCTCAAATCCGCCGCGAAGTCCGCCCCGCTTTGCTGTGTGGAAAACTTGCCCGCCAAGCTGGCCAAGTGCGTGACCGGCCCGCCGAATCCTGGCGCCAGGCCAGGTCCGGCTGCGGGCTGGCTGTGCGCGTCGCCGCCAGATCCGCCGCAGCTTGCCAGGATCAGGGCCGCGGCGCACAGCCACACGGCTTTCCAGAGGTGAACTTTGGAGGAATGCATTGCATATTAATATTACAGCCGAATAATTAATACACGTACGGAAACCCCCGCCGAATTTCATGGTTATTTGACTCACGTCCTAGATCCGGTTCTGCGCGGATCACCGGAACAGCTCACTGCAGGTCGTGCTCGATCCACCCGTGCGCTACGGTGTGATGACGATTCGCGTCGGTGAGCCCGCGACCGCTGGAGCGTCTAGCCCGCCGCGGCGCGCCACCTCGCGCACATGCAGCTCGCCCTCCGCCGCCAGCGCGAGCACCCCCAGCACCCCCGCCCGTACCTTGGGCAACAACGCGCCCGCGAGATTGTGTGTGGACATATCATCCACAATTGTAGACGTTTCGGCTACATATGCAAGCCCAAGTATAATTGTCCACGAACCTGATACGGTCAAGACGTGTCTAGAATTCCATAATGGGGTGAAGGATGAGGCCTTTGAAGCTGGCGGATGGAGTTCTGGCAGCCGCGGTGCTGGTAACGCTAGGCGCGATGCTGGCCTGGCTGTACTGGCCGGCGCCGCCTGAACCAGAACCAGGCTATGTGCCGCCACGCCAGCGCCGGGCGCCCACAAAGCCAGTCAAACCCGCGCCCCGCGTTCCCTCAGTTTCAATCTCGCAGCCTTTTGATTACGGCGTTACCACGCTAACGCTGCTCAATGTGGCCGAGCAGCCGGAAAAGCTCAAAGCCCGTGTGCGGCTGGCGCTGTTCGCTTATGTCATCGCTGGCACGCAGGCGGAGGCGGTTAGTGTGAGCTTGCTGGAGGATGGGCTACTGGCCCAGTTGGCCGATGACGGCAAGCTTCCGGATGCTAAGCCAGGCGATGGCATCTGGAGTGCGTACCTGGACGCGCCTGAGTTGCCCATTGCCACGCCTATCCCGGTGGAGCTGGAAATCTATCTCGCCAGTGTCAAACAGCCGCAAGCTAGCGCATGGGAAATCGAGATCGCCCCGCCGGAGATCTATCCCATCAAGTTCTGGCGCGAACCCGCCGGGCCGGTTAAACCAGGATCGCTGGTGACATTCTTTACGGAGTTCAACCAGGATGCCCATCTAGCTGAAATCACTATCGGCATTGGCGCTCCGAAACGAGTAACCGTGTTGCTGGACGCAGCGCCAGGCTGGAAGTATCACAACGGCCCCCATGGCAAGCTGTACGAGGGGGAGTGGCACTGGGATGGAACGCTTCGCCTGGAACCCGGCGTGGAGCACCCGGTGGCGGTCTTGGTGGAAATCGGGCGAGGGGGGGATGAGAAATGTAACGCTGAGTTTGCTGCTGATCCCGTGGTAATCGACGCCCCGCAGGTGGCGATCACCGGCGTGCGCTTCGATCCTCCGCCGCCACTCAAACGCGATTCTGCTGTCCAGGTGATCGTCAGTACCGACGTTCCTATACAGGAAGGTGTGCTCAATGCCCGTCTGAGCTATAACACACCAACAATTTTAAAGAGCAATGGTCGGCAGTCCACCGGCGAGTTGCGCTGTTGGTGGGGACCCCATGAATGGGTTGACACACTGCCCTGCCAGGTGAGTTACAGCATCAATGGGGTCATCCTAGTTGAGTATGAGACACCTGTGGCAATCGAGCCCATGCCGCGGCCCAAGATCATTGCCTGCGAACGAACCCTGGACGGGCCGATAACCGAGGGCGACTGGTTGGACTTCTACGTGACCTTGGACCAGCCGGTGGACTTCGGCGGTATAACCGTTTGGACTGGGCATGCTCAGCCGGTTATGCTCTGCCAGATGAGCAAGCACACCGTCCCTGGAACAGGCAAGCCAGATGGCCATTGGCAGGGACGGATGGACTGGCCGGCTAACCTGCCGCCCGGCAACTGGGGGCCGTTGCAGGTAAGGTACGCTATCGAAGGGCCGAATGGCGGGCGGCCGCTCTACGCGACTTCATTTGATGCAGGCGACCTAATCGTCAACCCAAGACTCCCCGCGCCAACGAAACACCACTGAGATCCGCGAGATGCGTAATACCCGGACCGCACGGCGCACACTACGAGTTGCGAACTTCATCCAGCGCGGCAAGTCTCATTACTTAGCGAGGGTATGGCACTATCACACCGTATGGCAAGTATGGCAACCTGGGGCCTATCCGTATATATTACGCGATCCAAAAAGGCCAGGGAGCATGGGATCTGGCATACCAAATCCAGCTTACTGCAGGCGACTTCATCGTCGCAGAGCCAGCGTCTTGAGAACTCTCAGGCGCCAGCGGCCCTGCTCTCCGCTTTAGCAATATGTGTTTCTAAAAAAGCCAGCACGGCGTCGCGGTTGCCCGCGAATTGCAGCGGGTGGCCGCGGAAGGGATCTAAGCGGCTGGGGCGCGGCATCGTCGTCAGGTGCACCACGCGGGTGTGCGCGTAGAAGTTGCGGTAGTGCTCCCAGGGGCGGAAGCTGTTCACGCCCATGAAGCGCACCGTCACCCCGCGCGCGTCGAGCCGGTAGCTCACCGGCGTGTAGATCACCAGCGTCATGCCCAGCAGGAACACGAGCGAGATCGCGCTCCAGACCGCCCATTCGCCGCGCCAGCGCGTGCCAGCGGGGTCCGCTGCAAGCTGCTGGAGCGCAGCCTGCGCCTTCAGCGCGCGGGCATGCTCCTCCGGGCTGAGGCCCGCGCCGGTTGGATTGCCGTCCAAGGGCGCGGCTTCCTGGCGGTACTGAGCAATGAGTTGTTCCGGCGGGTAGTTGGGCACCGAAACGGTATAGCCGAACAGCACCGCCACCGCGACGCAGGCGGCAAGCGCCAGCGCCGGGCGCCGCCAGTCAGCCATCCATGGGTTGAAGGACCAGGCCAGCGCGCCGTCCGCGCCGGCAGGGATCGCCGTGCTTGTCTCCACGCGGCAATGGTAGCACCAGCGCGGCAGGGCTGGCTGCACTGGTTGCCAGCGCGGCATTCCTGCCGCCGGAATACCATCTGCTAGCCGCTCCGGCGACTGCGGCTCCGTTGAAGCTGGAGGGGGGGCAAGCACACCAGCTTCCACTTCGGCCGGGCCGGCCCTCGCATTAGCCTTGGCCGGGCACGCTCGGACGGGCTGAGTAATGATCGGCATGGACAGGCAACGTCGGTTACAATGGTTGCAAGCGATATAGCGCGCTAAGCAATAGAGTGACAACGGATGAGCAATCACGGTGGTGGAACAATGTGTGTGTGGTGCGTTTTGACGCTCGCGCTCTGCCTGCTGGCGAGCTGCCCCCGAGAATCCGCACCTGCTTTACAGCCGGCGCAGGCTGAACCGGCGGCAAAGCGGCAGGTGGCTGCCGCGCAGGCCCCGGAGCCGGACGGGCGCCAGGTGATCGACGCGCGGCCCGATTTCCCGCAGGAATACACCACCGATTTTCTGACCGCGCGCCACACCGGCGCCGCTGGCAAACTGAGCGATCTCGATTTGACGATCGAGCTTGCCGCGGACGGTGAACAGCTGGAGAGCCGGAACCTGACCGTCAGCGCCACGGACTTAGCGCCGGTGGCGCGGTTTGATCTACCGGAATACCGGATCGAGATTGCCCCGCTGATCGAGCCGCCGATCCAGCTTGAGGCACAGCAGTACGGGAGCTACGGCGGGTACCGCGTCAAACTGTTCAGCCCGGAACTGACGCCGATCGCCACCTTCGAGATCGATAAAAAAGGCGAGTTGGCCCGCGCCGATTCGCAGGGCGGTTTCAGCGCGCGCGTACTGCTGGCCGCCCCGCAGGAGATGCTGTACACCTACGCGATCTTCACCGCGGAGGACAAAGCCTCCGAGCCGCTGCTGGCGGTCGAGTTTGAGATTGACGATTTCAACCTGGTCGAAACCACGGATGCCGGCGGAGCGACTTACTCCTACCGGCTGCCGGTCTTGATTGCTAAGATTCACGGTAAGCGGTTGGCCGCCGACATGCGGCTGAATCGCAACACGAACCAGCAAGCGGTCAGCCACGATCCGTACGGCGGATTCTGGGAACCGATCCGGTAGGGTTCAGTGCGCATGAGTGAAGTGTCTGGGGGAATGCCGGCCCGTGCACCCGCCGTTGCGCGCGATTAAACCGGCGCCGCAATATTTGCCACCGCTGCGTCGTATACTCTTTGGCGAACCAAATATGGCGAATCACGTGATTGAACTGCGGAGGCGATTATGCGTTGGAGCGGATTGTTGTGCGCGGCGGTGGCGCTGTTGCTGATGGCGAACCCTGGGCACGCGGCGGAAGTGCAGGAGTACCGGCTCGACAACGGCTTGCTGGTGTTGCTGAAGGAGAACCACAACGCGCCGGTGATCAACATCAATGTGGTCTACCGGGTGGGCAGCAAATATGAGCGGCCGGGCATCACCGGCATCAGCCACTTGCTGGAACACATGATGTTCAAGACGACCCAGAACCTGCCGCTGGGCGAGTTCGATAAGCAGCTCAAGGCGGTGGGCGCGGACAACAACGCCTTCACCTGGGTTGATCAAACCGTCTACCACGAAACTATCGCCGCCAGCGAGATCGACGTGGCCCTGCGCCTCGAAGCCGAGCGGATGCGCGGCCTGTTATGCCTGCCCATCGACCACGAATTGGAAATGCCGGTGGTGCGCAATGAGCTGGAGCAGCGCGACGACACGCCCTTCACGCTGCTGTACGAGGAGCTGCTCTCCGCCGCGTTCAAGGCGCATCCGTACAAGGTGCCGACCATCGGCTGGAAGCCGGACGTGGAGGCGATCACTGCCGAGGACATCAAGGCGTACTACGACCAGTTCTACCAGCCGGACAACGCGTTCATCGTCGCGGTCGGCGACTTCGACAGCGCCGAGCTGTTCGAGAAAATCAAGCAGCACTTCGCCGCGATCCCCGCGGCGGGCGTGGTCAAGCCGCGCCTGACGCCGGAGCCGGAGCAACTCGGCGAACGCCGCTTCGAGATTCGCCGCGCGGGCCAGATGGACTTCCTGCTAATCGGCTGGCATGTGCCGGAGACCGAGAATACCGATAACTACGCCTTGGTCGTGCTGGGCAACATCCTGGGCAGCGGGCGTACCAGCAGGCTGTACCAGGGCCTGGTGGACTCCGGCCAGTGCGCCGAGGCCTTCGCCTGGAACAGCGCTTTCGGCTATCAAGATCCGTTCTTATTCATGGCCGGCGCCGCGCTCAATCCTGGGGTGGAGTTGGATGAGGTGGAGCAAGCGCTGCTTGCGCGAATCGAGGAAATCAAGACCGGCGGCGTGACGGAGGCGGAGCTGGAACGGGCCAAGAAGCAAGCGCGCGTCAGCTTCGTCTTTGAGAAGGACAACGTCGAGCAGGAAGCGTCCGGCATCATCGACTTTGAGCTGATGAGCAGTTACCAGGACGCCGACAAATACCTGCCGGGCATCGAGGCGGTGGCCAATGCAGACGTGATGCGCGTGGCCCAGCAGTATCTCACCCGCGATAACCGCACGGTGGGCCGTTACTACGCGAAGCGCCCCGCGGGCGAACCAGCTGTGGACGGTAGCGCCGGCGCGGCGGAGGACGAAGCCGAAGCGGTGGAGGCCAGCGCGGGCGACGGCGAGCGCCCGGCGATCGCGCCGCCGCACTACCGTCCTGGCGCGCCGGCCGCCCTGCCGGCCAATGCGTCGGTGCAGGTGGTGGCCGCCGGGGGCGACGCGCCGTATGCCGCGGAACGCACGCTGCCGAACGGACTCAAGGTCGTGGTGCGCGAGAACCACAACAACCAGACGGTCGTTGTCTACGGCATGGTGCCGGGCGGCAAGATTACAGACCCGGCGGGCAAGCCTGGCGTGGCCAACTTCGCCGTGCAGATGCTGGCCAGCGGCACGGCCCAGCACAGCAAGCTCGAGCTGGCGGAGCTGATGGAGAACGCGGGTGTTGAACTGGGTTTCGCCCCCAGCCGCGAGACATTCTCACTGGCGGGGCGCAGCCTGGCGGAAGACTTCCCGCTGCTGCTGGAGCTAGCCTCGGAGATGCTGCTCGAACCGTCGTTCCCCGCTGAGGAAATCGAGCTGACGCGCCAGCAGCTCCAGGCGGGACTGCTCAACAGCTTGAACGACACCTTCGACATGAGCTTTTACACCGGCCGCGATCTGATTTACGGCGCGGGCCAGCCGTTCGCCGGGCGCGTGGAAGGCACGCCGGACAGCGTCGCCGCCATTACCCGCGAGGACTTGCTGGATTGGCACGCCCGGCAGGTGGTGCCTGACGGCAGCGTGCTGGTCATCGTCGGCGACGTGGACAGTGCCGCGGCGTTTTCCGCCGTGGAGCAGCGCTTTGCGGCGTGGCAGGGCAGCCAGCCGGGGCGCAGCGAGCTGATCGCGCGCGGGGCGGAGTTTAAGGCCGACGCGCCGGCGCGCACCGACATCAACCTGCCGGAGAAAAGCAACGTCGCGCTGCTGTGGATCGGCCCCGGCATGAGCAAGGCCACCAGCGATTGGGCCGCGCGCCAGATCGCAACTTTCACCTTCGGCGGCGATTTCTACAGCCGGATGAATGAGCGCCTGCGCATCAAGGAAGGCCTGACCTACGGCGCCTTCGCCTGGCTGTCCAACGGGTTGGCCGCCGGGCCGTTCTGCGTCAGCGTGCAGGTCAATCCGGAGAATATCGCCCCGGCGCTGGCGGCGACCGAGGAAGAACTGGCGCGGTTCGCCGGCGAGGGCATCACCGGCGAGGAACTAGCGCTGGCCAAAAGCTACCTGGCCGGCAACTTCCCGGTTAAACTAAGCGATAACGCGAGCGTGGCGGCAGCCATCGGCGAGGCGACTTACCTCGGGTTTGGCGTGGATTACATCCAAAGCTACCAGGCCGCGATCGCCGCTGTAGATAAAGCGCAGGTTGACGCCGTGGCCGCCCAGCTGGCTAATCCAGCGGGCTTTAAGCTGGTGGTGGCAGGCACGCTGGAATAACCGGCGGGTTTGTCAAGCCGGCTGAAGCATAGTGCCGGTATGATTCTGGGTATAAAATAGGTGAGCTACGGTTAGCGCTCGCCAGAGTGCTTGCCGCATGATGGGTGAATTGAGTATAATTAGTGTTTGTTGACCTCTTAACATTGTTAGCATATCTTCCGGCGAAGAAGGAGGCGGCCGCATGACCGCAAAGCTAAACGCCAAGCACATCTTAATGGTGCTGCTGCTGTTGGCCCTGGGGGCGCTAGCCGCGTGCGGAGGCGGTGGGGGCGAAGACGGTGATCTTGATCCCAACCTGCCCTCCCCCTCTATCACCTCACTGAGCGTGAACGTCGCCAATCTTGGCGACACGGTGGAGATTTACGGCTCCAATTTCGGTGACACTCAAGGCAGCGGCTCCGCCAGCTGCAACGGCACGGAATTTACCGTGACGGAGTGGACGAAGAACAAGCTTACCGTGATGGTGCCGACCGGCATGACCTCCGGCATTGTGCAGGTTAAACAGAATGGCAAGTTGAGCACCAACGGTCCGGAGGCGCAGCTCTACATCGGGACGATGCCTGAAGGTACGCCGCTGATCAGCGCGGTCAACCCGAACTATGGCAACACCGGTGCTGAAGTGCAGATTATCGGCCGCAACTTCGGCTCCAGCTCCACCGGCAACGCAGTTTTCTTCCTCGCGCAAACCGCCACGAGCCAAGCTACCCCGGTCGCCGCGGAAGTGGTGACGGTGGAAGTGGGCGGCGTGGTTAAGGAGCAGTGGACCCCAACCTCGATCAAAGTGCTGGTCCCCGGCGAGCTGCTGCAGGCGGGCGAGGCAAGCATCTATGTGATGGTCGGCACCGACCAGTCCAACTCGCGCCCGTTCACCAAGCTGCCTGAGCAGATCGTCGGTACCACCCAAATCGATACCATCGATCCGGTGGACGGCCCGGTGGGCACGTTGATTACCATCACCGGCGACGGCTTCGGCTTCACCCAGGGCAGCAGCACCATCACCATCGGCGGGCTCGCGCTGGATGTGATTGAGTGGACCAACACCCAGATCCTGGCGCAGCTTCCGACGGGGGCTAATTCCGGCGCCGTCCGCCTGATGATTGGCGGCACGCCGTATGACTCACAGCCCTTCACCGTGGGCAACCAGCCCGCGATTACCGGCGTGGCGCCGAGCGCTTTGCGCATCGGCAAGTCGATGGAAGTCTACGGGACTTACTTCGGCGCTGCACCCGGTACAGGATCGCTCAAGGTTGGCAGCACGACGGTCGCGGTGGATGAGTCCAACTGGAGCAACACCCACATTTACATCCCCAAGCTGCCGAAGATTGCCGCGGCGGATCCAGCGGACGTGCCGGTGGTGGTAACCGCCGACAACGGCCTGGCCAGCGAAGCCTTCTCGGTGTCCCTCACCAGCGATATTAAAGTCCTATCGACGGTCGACCCGGCGGCGGGCGAGGTGGGCACAACCTCCTTCACCTTCACGATCATCGCGTCGGGCGGGTCGGGTGAATACACCTACGAGCTGTTCCCCGACGCCAACAACATGGGCACCGTCACACCGGCTTCGCCTAATTCAGTGATCAATTACACCTATCCGAACAGCGCGGGCTTCGCGACCAAGACCTTCAAAACCAAGGTGCGCGTCAACGATGCCGACACCGGCGACAGCAACATTGTCGACGGCCCGGAAGTGCTGGTCGTGGCGCAAGGCGCTCCGGTCATCATCTCCATGGCGGTGCAGGACTTCAACCGCGGCGGCGTCAACGCCCCGAACGACTGGGTGCTGCATCCGATTACCGGCGTGTATCACGACTTCAGCTTTGACGGCGGCGACATGTACTTCACCTCCGCCAACGCTGACGTGTTGATCGACGGGGAGACCCTGCCGGCCTTCACCCGCAACCTTGAGGAGTTCATGAACAACGGCGCCGATATCATCGGCGGCACCCCGCGCCCCTATGGCTACCGCTACGGCTCGGCTGAGGCGCCGGCGTCGGGCAGCTACGTGCGGGTGATGGGCTTGAACTTCGGCGACACCACAGGCCAGGTTTACTTGAACTCCACGCTGGATGGCACGGGCCTGCCCAGCGGCGGCGTGCTGTTGGGTGTTTCGGACATCATCGAGTGGACAACCTCGTATGTAGTGTTCCGCATGCCCTCGGGCATTAACCAAGCGCTCTCCGGCAGCATCGTGCTGCAGACCAGCGACTCCCAATACGCCAAGTCCGCCAAGCCGCTGCTGGCCTCGGCTTACGTCACCGCGATCGCGCCGAATGAATGGCAGCCGGGCGGCGGAGACACGATTCAGATTTCCGGGTTTGACTTCCTGCCGCCGCAAATCCCCGGCGTGTCCGGCTCCGGCACCTACGTGCTGTGGATGGCCTACGCGCAATACAACGACCCGTTCGCCGGCGGCGCTCAGGCGACGCGCCAGGTGTTGCGGATCACCCCCATCCCGCCTTCTAACATCGAAGGCAACACGATTTACTTCCCGACGAGCGAGCTGACCGGCACGGTCAAAGTGGAAGTGACCAACGCGGCGAAGACCGCATCGCAAATCGTCGACGGGACCCTGCAGGACGGCAACTACAGCTTCTGGCTGTGGACCGGAGTGCTGACCACCGGCTCGCAAAGCCAGATCGCCATGTCGGGCTTGTTCAGCGCGGCCCACAGCTTCACCCGCGGCGCGGGCGGCACGACGACTTACAGCATCTCCGGCCGGGTTACCGATGCAATGCAACCGGGGCCGGACAACGGCGCCGACGGAGTGACGGTTAATCTCACCGGATTGTCCTCCAAGAACACTGTGACGGATTTGGATGGCAACTACTCGTTTACCGGGCTGGTGAACGGTGCTTACACCGTGACGCCGGAACCCAACGCAGAATTCACCACGTTTGCGCCGGCGAGTGAACTAGTCAACATCAACAACGGCAACGTGGAAGACATCGACTTTGCCGGAACTTTTATGCCTGGGCCGTAAGCCTAGGTTTAATCTGGGTAAATCTAATGCCGGGCGCCGATCAGGCGCCCGGTTGCTTTTCTATGAGTGCTAGAATCTGAAGGAATGGCGGAACCTAGGGAACAGAACTATCACTTCAAACAACTGACCGCCGGGGTGCCGGGGGAAGTGCTGGGGCAGCTCGGCGAAGCGTTGCTCGCCATCGAGGGGCTCAGAACCAAGGATAAGATCGATGCGGCCGCCTTGCTGCGGAAAGCCTGGCTCACGCTGGCGCGCCACCTGGTGCGGCATAACGGCGCCGACTTGAACCCTCAGCAGCAGCTCTTCATGCAAAGCGGCGCGCTCGGGGATACGGTCACCTTGCGCAATCCGGCCGGCGAGCGTGTCGAGATTGAGTTGCTGCCGGCTGAGCTCTATGCAGCACTGCTGGAATCTTACAGCAAACCCGCTTGGGGCCTGCCGCCTCATATTCTCACCCCGATCCGGCGGATGGGAGCGCTGTCGCGCACGGAGTTCGGCCCCTTTGATCTAAACAAGCCCGGGCGCTACCGCGAACCCCAGGCCAGTGCCATCCCTAAAGCGGACCCGACCGAGCTGGCGCTGAAGCTGGCCAAGGTGCAAGGCGAACTGGACTCCGCCCGGGCGGTGCTGGCGGCCGATCTGAAGGCGTTACTCGGGCTGCTCAGCAATGACAGGCTGGCGCCGGTGTTGACTGCGGTCGGCGGCTTGCTGCAGGAAGCGCAGCAGTTCGTGCAATCCAGCAAGCAGCTTGGCAGCCTGGGCGGCCTGACGGTGCCGGACGCGGCCACCCATCCGTCGCTGGCGGTAGTCGAAGCCTTAGTCCAGCAGCTCTCCGGCGGCGGTGAGAAGGTGCGCGCGGGCCAGGGCGAGGTGCTGCGGCTGATGGTGCAGCTCGCGGCGCACTGCCGGGCGGCTCACGGCGCGGATCACACCGACCCGGGCGCGGAGAGCGCGGCGGGACCGGACCCCATCGTTGTGCTCGACGAATCCGCGGTACGCGTGGTGGAAAACGATTTAATGGCGATCAACAGCGTGGTCGTGCAGACGCTCAACAATGCCGCCGGGCGCACCCATTGGTCGCCCTCGCGCGCGCTGGTGCTGGAATTGTTCGAGCGCTTCGAGCATCCGCTGGAAGAATGCTGCGCCACGCCGCAGAACCTGGCGGCGAGCTTAGCCAAAGCCGAGGAGCTGCATCCCAACTGCTTCCCGCATGACGGCGCGGGCAGCCCGCTGCTGCCGCCCATCTATATCGTGCCGGGCGTGGATATCGTGAAATGGTATGACGACCGCTTCGTGGTGAGCTTCGTGCATACGGAGCCGATCCGCGCCGGCGCTAAGCTGCGGCTGGCGCCGGTAGACCTGGCGGCGCTGCGCATCTACGGCCAGTTCACCGCGCGCGGCGAGCTCTACGACTATCGCGGCGATCGTTTGACGGGCAACTTCATCGCGGACTATGCCGGCGAAGTGAAGAGCAAGGCCGCCGTGAAGTTCACCGGCGATTCCAAGAAGATGACCTATGTCACCTCCACCGAGGTGGCGGACGCGGCCGGGCGCGACGAGGCGGTGGAAGACTACATCGACTTCCTGCACCTCACCTACAACGGCTTACCGCTGCCCAAGCGCGTCTCCGCGCGCCGGATCGGCGTAATTCTCGAGTATTGCACCATTGGCGATGTGGAGCGCTCTGTGGCCCTGGCGCTGCGCTATGTGATGGCGCATGATGCGATGCAGGTGCGCAAGATCATCCTGCGCTTGCTGGGCAATAACCAGCGGCGCATCGTTGGCGCGCTGCAGCACGCGCTCGACAGCGATCCGCAGGTGGCATCGCGCTTCCGCCGCCAGCTTGACGTGGCCGTTAAAGAAGTCATGGGCAACGATTTCTACAATGACGCGCGCATCAAAGGGTTGCTCGGCGGCGGCCCGGCCGGCGCGGCGGTGCCGTCGGGGGAGGGCGAAGGCGAAGGCGAGGAACAAGGCCCCAGCGGCGGCGGGCACGATTACTTCGACGTGTAGGCGCGGCCCCCGGGCGGGTCAAGGCGGGCCTGGGCGGTGTTAGAATATTGCCATGCCACTTCTGGCCATGTTGGTTTACTACGCGATTGAGCTTTACATCCTGTCGATCTTCGTTTGGGTGCTGGGCAGCTGGTTCCCGCAATGGCGCGGCCAAGCCTGGTTTAAAGTGATCAACGACATCGTCACGCCCTATATGAACCTGTACAAAGGGCTGAATCTCACCGTCGGCATGTTGGATCTGCGCCCGATGGTGGCGATTTTCGTTCTGTGGCTGCTCCAAGCCGGGCTGCGGCTGGTGATGACAGGCGGAGTGTGGATGAGATGGCCTTAACGCCACTGGATATCGAAAAGTTGGATTTGCGCCTCGGTTTTCGCGGTTATGTGCGCGAAGACGTGGAGCGTTTCCGCTATGATGTGCTGCGCTCGGTGGAGGACTACTTGGCGCGGATCGCGGCGCTGCAAGCGCGGGTGGGTGAGTTGGAACGCGATCTGCAGCAGTACCGCGCCAACGAGGACTTGCTGAAAAGCAGCGTCGTGCTGGCGCAGAAAACCAGCGATGAGCTGATTACCGCCGCCCGGCAGCGCGCTGACTTGATCATCCGCGAGGCGGAAGCGGAAGGCGAAACGATCAGACGGCGGCTGGCGGATATCCGCAATGAGCGTGAACAGTTCGAGTATGCGTTTCACGGACTGCTCAGCGGCTTTCTGCACCGCTTGGAACAAGGAAATCCGGAGCTGCGGCCCGCACCACAGATTCAACCTGCCGCACTGGCTTCCCGAAGCGAAACTAGAACAGATCATGATTCAGTTAGTTATACCAACCGGCTGGTTGACGGTGCGGTGACAGCATCCGACGTGGATATGATAGGGCAGCCGACACAGGATACGGCAAGCAGCCGCGATGCAGGTTTCACGGTGCTGCCATCACAGGCCGCCGCATCCCCGGCGCAGCAGGTGTTTGCCCCGGCGATGCCAAGCCGGGGGGCAGGTGCTGCGGCTGTCACCGGCGACCGCGATGCCGACATCGATTCCTTTTCCGCGGCGCTCGACTCCGCCCCGGTGAAACCCGGCCCGCCGCGGATCAGCGCCAGGGAGCATGGCGGGTCGCCGCTGGAAACCCGCGAGGCGTCGCCGCCGGCCGCGCCGGACACCGCGGCGCAACCCGACCCCGGCCTCGAGGGTGAGGAGCAAGCGCCGGTCGTATCCGCCACTTTGGCTGCCGGCGCAGCTCCGGCGGTGGAGCCCGCGCCGTCCGCCGGCGCTCCGCCGCGCAGCGTCTTCGCCTGGCCGCCCACGCCTAAGCCGGTGGTCCCGGCGGAAGCGGATGCGGATAAAGCTGAGATTGAGACTGAAGATCCCGGCGCTGACCTGGAGCGCGCGGATTAATGCCCGGCGCGCGGAGCCATCCCGGCGGTAGGACGCACCAGCCCGCCCAGGTTGGCGGCGGTTGCTGGGAACTCGCCGCGCGCGACGCCAACTCAGCAGCGCGCGCGGGCTGGCTGATCAGCCGCGCCGGTCTGCGGCTGCCCACACCGCTGTTCCAACCCGTCGCCACGGCAGGCAGCCTGCGCACGCTGGACTGGCGCGACATCCGCGCGCTGGGCTACCGGCATGTGTTGATGAACACCTACCACCTCACCGTGCGCCCCGGCGCGGACTATTTACGCGGCGCCGGCGGCGTGAAGGCTTTCACCGGCTGGGACGGCAGCGTGCTGACCGACAGCGGCGGCTACCAGGTGCACTCGCTGGCGCACCGGCGCAGCGTGCGCGCGCACGGTGTGGAATTCACCGACCACCTGGACGGCGCGCGCTGGTTGTTCACGCCGGAAAGCGTGCTGCGCGCGCAGCTTAGCTTCGGCGTGGACTTCGCGATGTGCCTCGACGTGTGCACCGGCTTGCCCGCGGGGCGCCAGCGCGTGCGGCGCGACTTGGAGCTGACGCACGCCTGGGCGCGCGAGCAGGCGCAGCGCTGGCCGGAGCTGGCGGCGGAATACAACGCAGGCAGCCAGCTTGGCCCGCCGCGCCTGCTCGGCATCGTGCAGGGCGGGCTGGACGAAGCGCTGCGCGCAGAGAGCATCGCGGTGATCGGCGGGCTGCCCTTCGACGGCGTGGCGGTGGGCGGCCTGGCCGTCGGCGAGGCGCGCGAGGACTTCCTGCGCCTGACCGCATTCACCGGAGAGCGCCTGCCGCAGGAGCGCGTGCGCTACCTGATGGGCGTGGGCAACCCGGCGGACCTGCTGTTCGCCATCGCGCACGGCTTCGACCTGTTCGACTGCGTGCAGCCTACGCGCCTGGCCCGCCACGGCAGCGCGTTCACGCGCCAGGGCACGCTGCACATCAAGCAGGCGCGATTTGCCGGAGATGTGCGCCCGCTCGACTTAGGCTGCCGCTGCCCGGTCTGCCGCGACTACTCGCGCGCCTACCTGCGGCACTTGTTCCTCCTGCACGAGCATAGCTACGCACGGCTGCTAACGCTGCACAACCTGTACTTCTACAACGACCTGCTGCGGCGCGCGCGGCGGCGCATCGCGGCGGGGGCGTACAGCACGTGGTGGCCACGGCTGTACGAGCGCCTGGACGGCGAAGTGCCGGAGGGGGCTTAAGCGCCGTTGCTGCCGTTGCTGTGGCGCACGTATTCGGGCAGCACGCTAATCACGCGCTCTTCAATCCGGGACAGCTCCGCGGCTTGCCCAGGCTCGCGGGCGCTGCCGGTCAGCGCTGCGCGCAACGCTGCGGCCTGGCTGAGGTGCTCCAGCGCCGCGCTATAGGAATAGTGCAGGCTGCCCAGGCGTTTGAGTAGGCCCAGCACGGGCGCGGCGTGCGCCATGTCAGGCTGCGCCTGGAACTCGGCGACAAGCGCGCGCGTCTCGTCCGGCGCGGCGGAGAGCGCGTGGATCAGCGGCAAGGTGATGCGGCCTTCGCGCAAGTCGTTGAACACGGGCTTGCCGGTGGCGGATTCGTCGCAGGTGAGATCGAGCAAATCGTCGACTACCTGGAACGCCAGCCCCAGCTCCACGCCGTAGCGCGCCGCCGTGTCCTGGGCCTCGCGCTCCGCGCTGCCGAGGTAGGTCCCCATGCGGCAGCACAACTCGAACAGCGCCGCGGTTTTGAGGTAGATCAACTGGAAGTATTTCTCGCGCGTGAGAGCGAAGTCATTGCGGTGCAGCACTTCCTCGATCACGCCCATGCCCAGCTCTTGGCTGGTGCGCAGCAGCAGGTTGCTCAGCGTGAAGTCGCGCTCCTCGTTGAGCGCGAGAAACACCAGCGCGAGTAAATAATCGCCCACCACCACGGCAATCTCATTGCCATAACGCGCGTTGGTGGTCGGCAGCCCGCGGCGGGTGCCAGCCTCGTCGATTACGTCGTCGTGGATCAGCGTGGCGGTGTGGAGCAGTTCGCAGCAGGCGGCGCAATTGGCCAAGCTGGCCGTGGGCGCGCCGTCGTACAGGCCGGCGCAGGCGATCAGCAGCCGCGGGCGCAAGCGCTTGCCGCGCCCTTGGTGCATCTCTTCGAAGTAGCGCTGCACCAAGTGGTCGGAGCCCGCGGTAATGTCGCGCAGGCGCTCCTCGACCAAGGCGAGCCAGGGTTCCAACTGTACCGCAGATGTGCTCACCGTTGGTTTAGCATATCACGCAACCGCTCATCCAGCGGATGCTCCCCCTTTGCCGCCGCGCCGAAAGTGGCGAGATACACCTTGCCGGAGCCGGCGCGCGCGCGGAGCTGGCCGTAGGGGATGTACAGCGCAGCGCCGATGCCGATGATGAGCGCGATCCAGCCGAAGTACAGCACGGGGATGCCCGGATCGCGCTTGTAACTGAAGATCGAGAAGTTATCCACTTGGCGCGCCATGCGGATTTCAACCGGCTCGCCGTTGAGATTGACGGAGAAGCCTTGCTCCGGCGTCACCAGCACTTGGCCCTGCTCCGCGCCGGTGCGCAAATCCACCAGGCTGGCGATCGTCATCGGGCCGATATAACCCTGCTTCTCGCCGCCGACGTACAAATCGCCGGCTTTCACCTGCTCGAAGGCAAAGCCGAGGTCCGAGCAGTCCGGGCTGCTCATGACCTGGATCGCATCGGCCACGCCTTGGCTGGTCAGCGCCAGGAACATGCCCGGCGGCGCGGGG
>CAYXMN010000019.1:3535-8087 GCA_964465955.1 uncultured Planctomycetales bacterium | reverse complement strand
ATACCCGCGCTGCTCATAGCCGCTCTGGTACAAGTTGAGCATGTCGATCACCAGGGGGTGGTTGACGCTGACTTTCTGCGATTTGGTCAGACTGCCGTACGACGCGGTCAGGGTGGAGACGAACTGCTTGACGAAGTAGCGGTAGTAGTCTTGCAGCGCTTCGGGTACATGCTCCTTGAGCATGTCCTCCATCATGATCTTCTTGTCGTAGTCGATGCGGAAATTGCCTTGGCTGAGCTGGTAGTCGCGCGGCGGCAGGTTCTGCAGCAGCGGCTGAACGATCGGGTGCTTATTCTCGGCGAGGTTCAAGCTCAGGATTTTTTGCTCGCCGTCGGCCAGGCGCACCGTGCCTTCCACGCCGACAGATTTGCCGTAGATCGCGCCGCCCAGCAGGATCAGCACGCTAACGTGCAGCACGACGAGCCCCCAGCGCTTCCAAAAGCCCTTATCGGCATAGATGTGGGTCACCCCGTCCTGCTCGACTGACAACACGCGGTAATGGTGGCGCTTAAGCTTCGCGATCAACATCGCGCCGGCGTCCTGCGGGGCGTGCTCCACCACGGTGTTGCTTTTGCGCGCGCTGTAGTAGCCCTCAGAGCGCAGCGGCTTCGGGTCGCGCCAGTCCGCCAGCGTGCGCTTGATGCGCGTTAAGGTGCAGATCGTCGCGCTGGCGCACAGCCAGAGCAACAGCAGGAAAAAGTACCAGGTGAAGTAGACATGGTTTAGGCCCAGCAGGTTGATCAGACGGTAGCGCTGTTCGCCGAAGCGTTCGATGTAGAACGCGTCGAAGCCGCTGGGCGGCACCTGGATGAGGTGCTCCTGCGGGATGATCGTGCCGATGGCCGACAGCACCGCCAACGCAATCATGACGAACACGGCGACGGGCAGGCTGTTGAGCGCCTTCCAGGCTTGCTCGACCGGGCCGGGGCTGGCCGGGGCCGGGGCTGGCGCGGCGGAAGCGGGGGTGGACGACATGGTTAGCTCGCCTCCTCAGTGCCCTTCAGCGCTTTGGTTTCGCGGCGTTGGGCTTCCTCGGTTGGAGTGGGCATGAACATCATGATCACGGGGATTAAAATCGCCAGGCCCAGGATGATCAGCATGAAGCTGCCGCCGCCCTCGGCGTAGGCATGGATGCTGTTCAGCTTGAAGGTGCTGTCGAGCAGGTTCACGCCGAGGAAAGTGGTCAGCACCGCGGCGAAGCCGATGATGTTGAGCAGCGCCGAGCGGTAGCCCACCCAGCCCCACTGCAGCCGCAGGTGCAGGTAGGCCAGGTAGATGATCCACGTGATCAGCGCCCAGGTTTCCTTGGGGTCCCAGCCCCAGTAGCGGCCCCAAGCGCTGTCCGCCCAGACCGCGCCTAGGAAGACGCCCAGGGTTAGCACCGGGAACGCGAACAGCACGAGCTTATAGCTGGTCTCGTCGAGCCACTTCAGGTTGAAGCGCGCGTCGATCTTTTCCATCTGCTTGCCCTTCAAGCGCATCAGGTACATGATGGCGAAGGTGAAGGCCAGCGCGAACACGGCGTAACTGATAAACATCGCCGTGACGTGGAACACCAGCCAATAGCTTTTCAAGCTTGGCATCAGTTCGCGCGGGTCCTGGTTCATGCCCTTGGTGGTATAGGCCATCGCCGCCACGGGAATCAGCATCGCGAACACGCCGAACAAGCCGGTCTTGAACATCGTGCGCTCGATGAGCAGGTAGGCCAGCACCACCAGCCAGGCGAAATAGCTGATCGCCTCGAACATGTTGGTGGCGGGCAGGACGAAGCCTTGGTGCTGGTGGTAATAGAAGATGGCGCGCTGCACCATAAAGACGGTATGCAGGAGGAAGGCGGCCGCGGTCAGCGCTGTGGCGAGCCAGCCCACCGCCGGCTTGCGGTTGAAGAAGGCGTGGAAGGCATACACCAGATATGCGGCGAAGTAGCCGAACATCGCGAAATCGTAAACGCCCAAACCCGTCGAGATCTGCGCCTCACTCATGACTGCTCCTATGTATCAACGACTGCCACACCACAGTCCCCAGTCCTGTGAGGAGGCATTATAACGTATATACTTATCGTCATACCTTGTATTATTGCGAATCATTCTAAGCGGCGCCCTAGAATTCCGGCACCCGCAGTCCAAATGCAGGCTTGGGGCAGCCACGCGGTTTGCTATGATGCGCGTGTGGATGGACGCCTCCAAGCGCTTTACCTGCTCTCCGTGGCGCGCAACTTCACCCCTGCGCACTGCGCCGCGCTGGTCTCCCACTTGGGCAGCCTCGAAGCGCTGCTGAGCCTGGCGCCCGGCGACTGGCCGGGCCTGCCGCTCCCAGGCGGCGCGTTGACCCGGCTGCAAACCGCCCAGGCGGGCTGCGACCCCGCCGCGGAATTGGACCGCCTGCGCGGGCGGGGCATTACCGCGGTGGCCTGGGGCGCGGCGCACTACCCCGAGCTGCTGGCCGAGCTGCCCGACGCGCCGCTGCTGCTGTATGTGCTGGGCGATGCGGGCCTGCTGCGCCACCATGCGGTGGCGGTGGTCGGCAGCCGCAAATGCACCGAGGGCGGCAAGCGCATCGCGTACCAGCTCGGCGCGGGGCTGGCGGAGTGCGGAGTGCCGGTGGCCAGCGGGCTGGCGCTGGGCATCGACGGGGCGGCGCACGAGGGCGCGCTTAGCGTCCACGGGCCCACGGTGGCGGTGTTGGGCTGCGGCGTGGACGTGATCTACCCCGAGCAGCACCGCGAGCTGTACGCGCGGATCTGCGCGGGCGGCGCGGTGGCCAGCGAGTATCCGCCGGGCGAGCCGCCGCGCAAGGAATATTTCCCGCAGCGCAACCGCATCATCAGCGGCCTCAGCAAAGGCACGATCGTCGCCGAGGCGCCGGTTGGCAGCGGGGCGATGATTACCGCCAAGCTCGCCATCGAGCAGGGGCGCGAGGTCTTCGCCGTGCCGGGGCCGGTGGCCAGCCCGCATGTCAAGGGCTGCCACCACCTGATCAAGCTTGGCCAGGCCAAGTTGATCGAGAACGTCGACGACGTGCTGGCGGAGTTCGGCGAGACGCGCGCCAGCCTGCGCCAGGCGCGGATGCAGCCGGGGCTGCCGCTGGAAGGGGATGCCGGAGCGCCTGCGCCAGCCGGAGCGCTCGCGTCCCAGCAGGCGAACAGTGGCGGCCAGAGACGGCCGCCCTCCGGCGGGGAGCTGGACGAGGCCGAAACGCGCGTGCTGGAAGCTTTGAGTTACGAAGGCACGCACATTAATGATGTGGTGCGCCAGCTCGGTTGTTCCACGGCGGATTGTATTGCGCACTTGACGCTTCTGGAAATCAAAGGTTTAATCTCGACCTCAGGGGGCGGATATTACGTCCGCCTCTAGACAATGCGCTAAGATACTCGGCAATATGTAATAGGAATAGGTGCATGGGCAAAAAAGCTGTGATCGTTGAGTCGCCGACCAAGGCTAAAACCATCAGCCGCTACTTGGGCAACGAGTATGTCGTGCTGTCCACCGTCGGCCACATCCGCGATCTGCCGAAAAGCAGCCTGGGCGTGAGCGTGGAGGACGGCTTCAAGCCGGACTACCAGGTGATCAAGGGCAAGGCGAAAACAATCAAGTTGATCAAGGACGCGGTGAAGGACGCCGACGAGGTGTACCTGGCCCCCGACCCTGACCGCGAGGGCGAGGCCATCGCCTGGCACATTAGCGAGCTGCTCAAACGCCCGGTCAAGCGCATCGAGTTTCATGAGGTGACCAAGCGCGCCGTGCAGGAGGCCCTGCTGCACCCGCGCGAGATTGACTACGACCGCGTGAATGCGCAGCAGGCGCGCCGCGTGCTCGACCGGCTGGTGGGATACCAGATCAGCCCGTTGATGTGGCGCAAGATCAAGCCGGGGCTGTCCGCCGGGCGCGTGCAAAGCGTGGCCGTGCGCCTGATCTGCGAGCGCGAGCGCGAGATTGAGGCGTTCACGCCCAAGGAGTATTGGACCTTTGAAGGCCGGTTCGCCACCGACGCCGGCGAATTCTCCGCGTCGCTGGTGCGCATCGGCGAGCAGCGCGTGGTGCGCCCCGGCGAGGAGCACCGCCGCGAGGAGGAGCAGGACGGCGCGGGCCAGCGTGTGATCACCACCTCGGCGGAAGCCGACGTGCTGCAAGCCAAGATCGTGCAGCAGCAGTACAGCATTTCCGACCTTTCCAGCCGCAACCACAGCCGCAAACCTTCGCCGCCGTTCACCACCAGCACGATGCAGCAGGATGCCGCGCGCAAGCTGGGCTGGACCGGCAAGCGCACGATGCGCATCGCCCAGGAGCTCTACGAAGGCATCGACCTCGGCTTCGGCCCCGAAGGCTTAATCACCTATATGCGTACCGACAGCGTGCGGGTCAACCCGGAGGCGCTGGAACAGGTGCGCGCTGAAATCGGCGAACGCTTCGGCGCCGACCACCTGCCGGCCAAGCCGAACTTCTATAAATCCAAGGAAAACGCCCAGGAAGCGCACGAGGCGATCCGGCCCACCACGCTGGCCCACCGCCCGGAGCAGATTGTCGTCGCATCGCCGCACGCGCTGACTGTCCTG
>CAYXMN010000019.1:2210-3525 GCA_964465955.1 uncultured Planctomycetales bacterium | reverse complement strand
TCAGCACCGGCTCAGCCCTGACCAGCACAAGCTGTACCAAATGATCTACGAGCGCTTCATGGCGAGCCAGATGGCCGCGGCAGAGTTTCAAACCGCCGCGGCGGAGATCAAAGGCGGCGACTTCACCTTCCGCGCCAGCGCGACGCGCATCCTCTTCAAGGGCTTCCTGGCGATTTACGGCGAGGAGCGCAGCGCCGACCGCGCTGAAGCGATCCTGCCCCCGCTGGAAACCGGCCAGCGCGCGCGCATCCTGGGCGCCGACGCCAACCAGCACTACACCAAGCCGCAGGCGCGCTTTTCCGACGCCACGCTGATCAAAGCGCTGGAGGACAACGGCATTGGCCGCCCCTCCACCTACGCGCCGATTATCGACACGATCATCCAGCGCAATTACGTGGTGCGCGTGCAAAAGCATTTCGAGCCGACGGAATGGGGCTTTGTCACAAACGAACTGATGCAGCACTACTTCCCGCGCATCGTCGACATCAACTTTACCCGCGAGATGGAAGAGAACCTCGACCGCGTCGAGACCGGCGACGAGGAGTGGCGCGCGATGCTGGCGGAGTTCTATGCGCCGTTCAAGGAGAAGCTCGACGAGGCGGCGGCGGAGAAACGCTATTTCAAGGCCCAGCCTAAGGCGACGGGCATCGAGTGCGACAAGTGCGGCGCGGAGATGGTGCTGCGCCACGGGAAATACGGGCGCTTCCTGAGCTGTTCCGCTTATCCGAAGTGCGACAACATTAAGAACATCGACGACAAGGGCAATATCGTGGACCGTCCGGTCAGCGAGGCCGGCCAAAAGCTCGACCGGCCTTGCCCCAAATGCTCGGCTGAGCTGCTAGTCAAGGTCAGCCGCTGGGGCACCAAGTTTGTCGGCTGCTCCGCGTATCCCAAATGCGACTACACCAGCGAGCTGCAGACGCAGTGCCCCAAGTGCGGCGCCGGGCTTGTCAAAAAGCGCTTGCCCAACCGCCGGGCGATCCTCGTCTGCGCGGCGAACGACCGCTCGGAAGGCAAGGACTGCGACTTCGTGCTGTGGGGTAAGCCCCTGCTGGAGAACTGCACGCTGTGCAAATGGTTTCTAGCCGAGCGCAAGGTGCGCGGCTCCGATCGCATGCAGCGTTACTGCTCCAACCCGGACTGCCTGAACCACCGCGGCCTGCCCGAGGAGGAGGACGCCGAAGGCGAGAACCACGCCGCCGGCAACGGCGGCGACGCTCCGCTGGAAGACGACGGCCTGGAATAAGCCTGGGAGCGCCGGCCTCCGGCCGGCAATTGACGCTGGGCTTGCAGCACCAGCCAGCGCCGGGGGTCC
>CAYXMN010000019.1:0-2200 GCA_964465955.1 uncultured Planctomycetales bacterium | reverse complement strand
GGACTGCAGTCCGCGCTACCGCCGGTCATGCCTGCATCACTGCTCAAGCGGCGCGGGAATCTGCCGATAACCTCCTTAGAGCGCTGCTGCGTACTTGCTTGCCGCGCGGCCTAGTGGAAACCGCGCGAGAAAAAATTTGGGGAGATAAGGCTTGGGTGGTTTTTTACCAAGAAACCCCCTCAAGCCGCTTTTGCGCGCGCCGATATAACCCACAGCTAGAACCAGGCGCCCCATCCTTCAACAAGGAGGTTGCGGGAGAGGCGCCGGCGGGATGCCCCGCCCCCTAGCCACATAAAACTGACGCACGTTCAAGGAGGAATGTGTCGATGAGTGTGTTACGAATCTACCAAAACCCGGTCGCGCTGAACGCGCTGCGTAACCTGCAAGTGACCGGGACTTCCATTTCCAAAAGCCTGGAGCGGCTAAGTTCGGGGCTGCGCATCAACCGCGCCGCCGATGACGCCGCCGGGCTTTCCATCAGCGAGAAGTTGCGCGGGCAAATCCGCGGCCTGACCCGCGCCAGCGCCAACGCGTTGGACGGCATCTCGCTGATCCAGACCGCCGAAGGTGCGCTCAATGAAGTGCACACCATCTTGCAGCGCATGCGCGAACTGTCGGTGCAGGCCGCCAACGGCATCTACACCGCAGATGACCGCGCGGCGATCCAGCTCGAAATCAGCCAGCTCACTGATGAGATCGACCGCATCGCCAGCTCCACCGAGTTCAACACGAAGAAGCTGCTGGACGGCACCTTGGGCGCGCTGGTTTCCACGGATGACTTCAGCCGCATCCAGGCGGCGGTGGTCGGCTCGGTCGGCAAGGGCGGCAACTTCGTGATGAAGGCCGCGCTGCTGTCGACGGGCAGCCTGCAGGTGCACAAGACCGACGTCTTCGCCACCCAGCAGTCCGTCGACGCGGTGGGCAAGGTCAATTACCTGCACACCTGGCGCGCGCACGCCTCGATTGCATCAGCGACCACCAGCACCGGCCTGATCGCGGTCGCCGTGCCGGTCTCCGGCGCGGGCTCCGTCGCGGTGCAAAGCGCGGTCAACGGCCGCGTCAGCATGTATAACGCCACCTTCGCCAGCGCCGGGCGCAACTATATCTCGGTGTTCCAGGCGAACGGCGTGACCACCAGCGATCATTTCGTCCTCAGCTTCATGATCAGCGACGGCGGCGGCAACGCCAGCCATGTCATCGCCAGCTTCACCGCGCCGAGCTTCGGCACGGATTTGACTAGCTTCGCGGCGATCATGAGCGTGGCGCTGACGAACGCGACGAGCGGCTACAACGGCACCGTCGGCAACCTCGGCATCAGCGCCGTGAACTACGACGCGGCCAACGGCAGGTTCAGCTTCGCGGTGTCCGACGCGGCGGTCGTGGTGGACAGCGTCGACGTCCAGTTCAAAGACGGCGACAGCGGCGAAAGCCAGTTCTTCCTAAGCTTCAGCAACGACGGCACGCAAAGCAACATCTTCATCCAGAGCGCGAGCATCGCGTTTATGAACAACGGCTACACCTACAACGCCGTGACCAGCTACGCCGCCAACGGCGGCGTGATCGCCGTGGGCTCGATTGGCGCGGGCGTCAGCACCGGCCAGCTCAACTTGTTGTTCGATACGACGTACAGCCACTGGGGCAGCATCGCGGACGGATCGGCGGACTTTTCCGACATGATCGCCTGGGCGAAGTACGGCGGCGAGAACACTTTCTCCGAGCACATGCTGGTCAGCCAGGTCGGCGCGCCGGCGGCGAACGGGACTTACGTGCTGCGCGCCACAGGTGATCGCACCTACCAGGTGTTCAGCTTCGACAACGCAATGTACAGCTCGCTCGTGGCGACGGGTTACGACCAGCATGCGGCCTACAGCCTGGCCTTGGGCACGACCGCCCTGGCGGACACGAACGGCGCGACCACTTTCAGCCTCGGCCAAGCCTTCAACGGCGCTAACGGCGGACCGCTTGAGAACATACGCTTAGGCTGGGATTCCGCCGCGGCGATCCTGCAAACCGGTGAAACCGCGACCTTCAATGTCAGTACGAACACAGTGCTAACCGCGGACCAGGCCAACACCTTGGCTAGCCTCAACCGCTTCCAAGATTTCGGCGTGTTCCTCGGCCGCAACAACATCGAATTCACGGTCTACCTGCGCGGCACCAACCGCCAGGCGACGGTGAACCTGTCCAAGAACGACACCCT
>CAYXMN010000018.1:0-25430 GCA_964465955.1 uncultured Planctomycetales bacterium | reverse complement strand
CGACGAAGTACACCGAGACCGGTTATGTGGGACGCGACGTGGACAGCATCATCCGCGACTTGACCGAGCACTCTGTGCGGCTGGTGCGCCAGGAGAAGCTCGACAGCCTGGAAGGCACGCTGGCCGGGCGCGTCAATGACCGGATTGTGGACCTGCTCCAGCCGCTGCCTGCCCGCGCGCGCCGCCCCGGCCAGCGCTTGACCGGCGCGACGGAGGAAGAGCGCGAGGCCCAGCGCGAGCAGCTCCTGCGCGAGGCGGCCCAGGAGGAGGAGCAGTTCGAGCAGATTAAGCGCATCCGCGAGAAGTTCCGTAAGCAGCTCAAGGACGGCAAGCTCGACGACCAGGAGGTCACAATCGAGGCCCCCGAGGGCTCGGGCAAGCTGTTGCAGGTCTTCACCAGCCAGGGCATGGAAGAAATGGGGATGGACCTGCAAAACCTGTTCGACAACATGGGCGACAAAAAAACCCGCAAGCGCAAGGTCGCCATCGGCGAGGCGCGGCGCATCCTGATGCAGGAGGAGGCCGAGCGTGCGATCGACATGGACGCCGTGGTGCGCGAGGCGATCGAGCGCGTCGAGCTGGCGGGCATCGTGTTCATTGACGAGATCGACAAGATTGCGCACCGCGAGGGCGAGCACAGCCATGGGCCGGATGTCAGCCGCGAAGGCGTGCAGCGTGAAATCCTGCCGCTGGTGGAGGGCACGACCGTCATCAGCAAGTACGGCCCGGTGCGCACGCACCACGTCCTGTTCATCGCCGCCGGGGCGTTCCACGTCAGCCGCGTGGCCGATTTAATCCCCGAGTTCCAGGGGCGCTTCCCGCTGCGCGTGGAGCTGGAGAGCCTGAGCGAGGACGACTTCGGACGCATCCTGCGCGAGCCGAAGAACAGCTTGATCCGGCAATACACCGCGCTGCTGGCCACCGAGGGCGTGGCGCTTAGCTTCACCGAGGACGCGCTGGACGCGCTGGCGCGCATTGCCACGGTGGCGAACCGCTCAGGGCAGAACATCGGCGCGCGGCGGCTGTTCACCGTGCTGGAAAAGGTGCTGGAGGAAGTCAGCTTCGCCGCGCCGTATGCAAGCAGTGGCGCGGGCGCCTCGCCCGTGGAATCCACCGGCCAGGGGGCCGGTGCCACTAATCCAGCGGGCACAGCGGCCCGCCCCACGAGCATCGTGGTGGACGCGGCGTATGTGGAAACGCGCCTGGGCGAGCTGATGCAGGATAAGGACGTGGCGGGGTACATTTTGTAGTGTCCGGAGTTAGAAGTCCGGAGTCCGGGGATCAAAGCACGTGAGTTAATGGTCGTAGAGGCGAGGCCTTGTCCCCGCCCGTCTACGTAGGGGCGAAGCCAGGCTTCGCCCAGCATCACGGTAGCCGTCATTTGGCTGGTGGCTGTGGGTCCACGACCCACGGTGGCTGGATACGGGTTGTGGACCAGCAGCCGCCATAAAATCACCCCTCCAGCACCGCGCGCACCGGGCTGGCTTCCGTCGCGTCCAGCCGCAGCGGGAAGCAGTAGAGCCGGTAGCGCCCCGGCGGCACCGCACGCAGGTCGGCATCCTCCAGCAGCAGGGCGCCCGCGCCGAGCAGCGCATGGTGCACCGGGTACGCGTTGGCCCACACTGCGAACTGCGCTGCGGTTAGCGGTATGCCGTCCCCGACGGGCAGCACGGCGCCTTGCGGCAGCGCAGAGTCCACCGAGAGGTAATCGATGCCCACCAGCCCCGCGCCCCGCCCCGCCAGCGCCCGCCCCGCCGCGCCGTCGAGATGCACATACTCTGTGCTGTAACAATCGCGCGGCAGGCGCGCGTTCGCCGTTTTAAACAGGACCGCCATGCCTGGCGCGAACTCCAGCGCGGCAACCAGCTCTGCCGTGATTACGCGCGCGCCACCCGCGTCCGCCACCAGCGCGTCGAGCCTGAAGCGCTCCAGCGGCAGCTCGGCGATGCGCGCACCGCCGGGGATGAAATGCGCCGGGGCGTCCAGATGCGTGCCGCAATGCGCGCTTAAGTGCAAGTGCGTGCCGTTATACCCCGCCCCGCACGCGATGGAATCGGTGTGCGCAAGCCGCGGCGGATCGTCGCCGGGGTAAGTCAGGGTGTCGGCGCCGATGGTGCGCGAAATGTCATAGAGCATGGGGGGATTATACGGCGGCGGGAAATCGGCCATGCTGGGAAACAGCATTCTGTGAAACCCGGAACGCTGCTGTAACCCGGTCCGCGCCCTTGCGTCCGGGACTATAATACTAGGTCACTGCCGGGCCCTGCCGGCCGGCCTAACGCGGAATAAAAATGGAAGTCACGACGGGCCAGTACAACTGGGTGGCGCTGTTCCTGCTGGGCGGGGTATGCCTGGTGGGCCTGGCGCTGGCGTTCGCTTACTGCTGGCGGCCCAGCCGTCCCACGTTCCTCAAGCGCTTGACGTTTGAGTCCGGGGCGCAAGCGCTGGGCGACGCGCTGGTGCGCTTCAACATCCGCTTCTATATCCTGGCCATCGTGTTCCTGATGTTCGACGTGGACGTGGTCTTCATCTTCCCCTGGGCCACCGCGTTCCGCATGCTCGTCTTCGGCGACAGCCACGTCACCTTCGTGCCTGTCGGCCCGTCGGCGCTGTGGGAAATGATGGTGTTCCTGGGCATCCTGCTGATCGGCTGGGCCTACGCGTACCGTAAGGGAGCGCTGGAATGGGTCTAGCCGGGGGGAGCAGCCCGCTGGCGCCCGAGGGCGTGCGCCATATCGAGGAGCGGCGGCCCGCGCTGAACGAGCGCACCGTGCGTAAAATCATCCGCCAAAGCGTCGCGCGCAGCCTGTGGCCGCTGACGCTGGGCCTCGATTACGCCACGCTGGAGGTGTTCCACGCGACGGGCCCGCGCTTCGACATCGCGCGCTTCGGCAGCGAGGTGTTCCGCCCCAGCCCGCGCCAGGTGGACCTACTGCTCATCCCCGGCATCGTCACCTTGAAGATGGCCCCGGTGATCCGCCGGCTGCATGAGGCGATGGCCGAGCCGCGCTTCGTGATCGCGGTGGGCAACGGCGCGGTCTCCGGCGCGCCTTTCAACGACAGCTACGCCTGTATCGGCGGTGTGGACCGGATCATCCCGGTGGATGTGTACGTCCCCGGCGACCCGCCGCGGCCCGAGGCGATCCTCGATGCGGTGCGCCTGCTCACGGCGCGCATCGCTTCCGGGGAGGTGCAACTGTGATGCTGCCCGAGGCGCTGCAGGAGCTGGTGCGCGGGATTGGCGGCGAGGCCATGCTGCTCGACGCGCGGCACCAGCGCGCGCTGCTGACGGACGCCGGCCAGTTGGAGGAAATCTGCCGCAGCTTGAGCAACGCGGGCTTCACGCGCTTTATCGACTACACCGCGATCCACCTGGGCGGCGCTGATTTCAACTTCGAACTGGCGCTACGCTGCCCGGCCCACGGCCACGCGCTGCTGACGCTGAAATGGAAGTGGGCGCAGGCCCCCGGCGAGCCCGTTCAGTCGCTGTCGCACATCTGGCCCGCGGCCGGCTTGGCCGAGCGCGAGATGCTGGAAATGTTCGGCATCGTCTTCGCCGGCAACGAAAACCTTGACCCGCTGCTCCTGCCCGAGCAGTTCCCCGGCTTCCCGCTCAGGCGCGATTATCTAAAACCCGCCACTGAGGATTTCGCCAAGCAGGTGCTGGCGGAGCGCCATGCGCAAGCGCTGCTCGGCGCGCTCACGCCGGAAGCGCCGCCCGACGCGGCGGTGATCACGCTGCCGCCGACGTTCCAGGTGCCGCCGCCGTTGGACAGCGGAGGTGAGCTGCCATGACGCTGCGCTCCGACCGCCGCCTGGAATCGCGCGCCGACCCGCTGCTGACCGAGAAGCTCGTTTACAACGTCGGCCCGCAGCACCCCTCGCTCACCGCGCCGGTGCACTTGTCCGTGCAGGCCGACGGCGAGCTGATCGAGCGCATCACGCCGGAGATCGGCTACCTGCACCGCGGCGTGGAATACCTGGCCCGGCACCGCACCTACGCCCAGTGCGCCGGGCTGATCTCGCGCTGCGAGTGGCTGGCCGGCATGAACGGCGACTATCTCGTCGCGGCGGCGGTGGAAGAGTTAAACGGCATCACCGCGCCTGAGCGCGCGGTCTGGCTGCGCACGCTGCTGCTGGAACTGTCGCGGCTGGCGAGCCACCTGTTCTGGTTCGGCGATCTCGGCCTGGAGGCCGGGGCGATCACGCCAATCTTCTGGGCGCTGAGGGACCGCGAAGGCGCGCTGGACTTAATGGAAATGCTGTCCGGCCACCGCTGGCACCACGGCTGGATTGTCCCCGGCGGCGTGCGCACTGAACCGCCGGAGCAGTTCTGGCCCTGCCTGCGCGCTTACCTGGCCGTGGTTGAGCGCGAGATCGACAACTATGAGGACTTCTTCAGCGACAACGCGATCTGGGTCAACCGCTCCGAGCTGATCGGCACGCTCGACGCGGACTTTGCCTTGGCGCGCGGGGCCAGCGGCCCGGTGCTGCGCGCCAGCGGCGTGGGGCACGACCTGCGCCGCGACGCGCCGTACCTGGCGTATGCCCACCTCGACTTCGCGGTGCCCGTGGGCGAGTACGGCGACAGCCTCGACCGTTATCGTGTGCGCTTCGTCGAGATGCGCGAGAGCATCAAGCTGATCCGCCAGTGCGCAGCCAACCTGCCCGGCGGGCCGGTGCGCGACACTGCGTGGCCGCTGGAGCGCGCCGCGGACGTGGCCAAGGGCGACTGCTACGTGGCGGTCGAGAGCCCGCGCGGCGAGCTGGGCCTGCGCGTCATCAGCGAGGGCGGGCCGTGCCCGGAGCGGCTGCACCTGCGCGCGCCCAGCCTGTACCACCTGTTCCTGCTGGACGAGCTGTGCCGCGGCTACCTGCTGGCCGACCTGTTCGTGATCTACGCCAGCCTCGACATCATGATCGGGGAGGTGGACAGGTAATGGAAGAGCTTACGGCGAAGAACATTAAAGTCTTGGCTATCTTAGTATTCATTATTTTGTGTGTGCTATCCGCAGTGATTTTATATGTTCCTTTAAGATGGTTCATAGCTCTTGGCTATTTATCATTAACTGTAGTCGAATTAATCGTACTAGTTAGAGCATGGAATAAACCGGTTTGGAAGGAGCCGATAGGCTTTTGGAAGGCAATCGCATTGTTGGCATTCCTTATCATGCTATCCATTTCGGTCTATTATGTAGTCAGGGCTGGATGGATTGCAGAAGATATTACAGAAACACTAGGGGAAAGTCAGTTTTTCCTAATCAATCTTCTCTTCGGTGTCTGCATATTGTTTGGTAATCCTTTAGGCATTAGTAGGTTGATGAAACTAAAGCCACCGGGGGGACAGTCATGCTAGCCCTCCTGCAGCAAGCGTACAGCTACCAGGATGCAATCACGATCTGGGAGGCGCTGCGCGCGTGGCTCAACAACGAGCCGTTCCCCGGCTACCGCTTCGGGCCGTTCTGGTCCAACGCGTTGATGCTCATTTGCGCGCTGCTGTTCATCTTCCTGCTCGAGCTGCTGCTGACCATCGGCCTGCAAATCTGGGAGCGCCGCGTACTGGGGCGGATGCACCAGCGCCGCGGGCCGTCGGAATATGGGCGCATCACCGCGCGCCGCGCCTGGCGCGTGACGCGGCCAATCATCGCGCTGCTGGCGGTCCCCGCGCTGCTCTATGCGCTGGAATACTGGAGCGGACCGCGCGAGAGCATGGGCGTAGTCTTAGCCTGGGGCGTCGCCGCGCTGGCGCTGGCGCTCTGCGCGCTGGCGCTTAACCTCGCGCGGCAGCGCGGCGCGCTGGTGCGCATCCTCGGCTGGCTCGCCCTGGCGGCGGGGCTTACCGCCATCGCGCTGGCGGCGCTCGCGGCGATCCCGCCGGTCGTCTTCCCCGGCAACTCGCTGACCGTGATCATGGCGGCCTTCACCTTTACCGCCTTCAGCATCTACATGGTCTACATGCTGGGCTGGTATTGGCGCCAAGGCTTGGCCGACGCGGTCAAGCTGTTCTTCAAGGAAGACATCGCGCCGCTCAACGCCGACCGCTTCCTGTTCCTCGCCGCGCCGATCCTGGTCTACGTCCCGGCGCTGCTCTCCTGGATCGTTATCCCCTTCGGCGTGGCCGTCATCGGCGGGCACTACTGCTACCTGGTGATCCAAGACCTCAACGTGGGCCTGCTGCTGATCATCGCGGACTTCGCCATGTTTCTCGTGGCGGTGATCATGAGCGGCTACGGCAGCAACAACAAGTACGCCCTGGCCGGCGCGATGCGCGAGGCGGCGATGCTGCTGGCGTATGAAGTGCCGATGCTGATGAGCCTGCTGTGCGTCGCGGTGTTCGCGGGCAGCCTGAACCTCGTCGAGATCGTCGAGCGCCAGTCGATGACCTGGGCCGCGCTGCCGCTGCTGCCGGCGTTCATCATCTATTTCGTCTCCAGCCTGGCCGAAACGAACCGCCCGCCCTTCGACCTGCCCGAAGCCAGCAACGAACTGCTGGGCGGCTATGTGGTGGAATATTCCGGCCTGCGCTTCGCGCTGTTCTACGTGGCGGAATATGCCAACGTCTTCACCGTCTCGGCGGTGATGGTGGTGTGCTTCCTGGGCGGCTGGAAGGGCCCGATGTTCCTCGGCCCGGACGGCCTCTGGCTGTCGAGCATCTTCTGGATGCTCGTTAAAACCTACGCGCTGGTGTATTTCTTCATCTGGGCGCGCGCCACCTTCCCGCGCATCCGCATCGACCAAATCATGTTCTTTAGCTGGAAGTTCCTGCTGCCGGCCAGCACACTGGTGCTGGGCATCACCGCCTACGGCGTGGTGTTCCGCCACCCCTGGTTCTCGGCCAACCGCATCTGGAACCCCGCGACCTACCACTGGGACATCCTGTCCACCGGCGAAATATTGGCGCAGCTTGACGCGCACGACAAGGCGTTTTTCTGGATCTATAACGTCGTGCTGGCGGTAATCGCGGTGTTCATCATTCTGGCCGCCTGGCGCATCCTGTTCGCGCGGCGCGTCAACCACCCGCTGCCGCGCCGGGCGGTTAGCTGGCAGGAAGAGGAGGCACAGGCATGATCAACATGACGCGCTGGCAGCGCATCATTTACGGCCTGGGCGAGGCGCTCCTGGTGGGCGGGCTGGCCTGGGGGCTGTACCGCGCATTCGTGCTGCGTGCTTGCCCGGCCACGGTTTACAACGACGTGACGCTGGTCGTGCTCGGGGTGGTGTTCGCCGTGGCTCCGCTGCACCCGTTCTCGCCCGCGCTGTACCTGCGCGCCGGGCTGCGCGGCACGCCGCTGGGCCTGTTGTGGTGGCTGGCCGCGCTGGCGGGGCTGGCCTACAGCATGTACGTGCGCCTGAGCGTCCCGGTGCCGCCGGATCACTGGTGGTTCGCCGGGCTCGTCCCCGCCGGCCTGTACTTCTGGTTCGCCGTGGAAACCAAGCGCCGCGAGGCCGCGCCGCCGGTTAGTGGCGCAGCCGCCCCGGCTGCGGAAAGGTCAACTGAGGACACAGGCGAGGCGCCTGTGCCACCTGCGCCTGTGCCACCGGGGGAGGTCCGCGATGGCTAGAGCGCCGCGCTTTTCCGGGCTGAATCTCACACTGCACCAGCGCCAGCCGGCGATGTTCGCCGGTTATAGCTCGACTGTCTGGTTCAAGCTCTACGGCTTTTTCGCGGTGGCCGCGTTCATGCTGTGCTACACCTACACGCGCTACTTCGAGCTGTTCGACGATATCGAAAGCAAGAGCGCGGGCTACCAGGCCTTCGTAGTCGTGTTCAGCGGCCTGCCGATCCTGCTCGTGCTGTGCGCCGTGCTGGGCTTTTTCTGGTGGGCCGCCGGCGCGCTGGTGAAGTTCAGCCGCTGGCAGCTGACCGCGCCGCGTTTTTGGCGCTGGTATTGGCTGGGCGTGCTGGTGTTCTACGGCTACATCCTGCTAGACCCCGCCGACAGCATTTGGCCCGCGCTCAGCCGCAAGGGCCTGGCCCCGGCGCCGAATTTCTACCACCTGTTCGATCGCAGCCTGGAGCCCACCATCATGTTCCAGTGGGGCGTATTCCTGCTCTGGGTGATGTTCTGGGCGCTGATTATCGCGCTGGCTTGGGTTTATCTCTTCGACGGCCTGGCTAAAATGTGGTTTTACACCAGCCGTACTCAACGCTACGCCGTGTCCGTGCTGACCGGCCTGCGCGAAACGGCCCGTGTCCAATTGCGCGAGCCGGTGACCCAGGATTACCCGCGCGAGCGGATTAAGCTGCCGCCGGCCTACCGCGGCATCCCGCGGCTGAACGTGGAAGACTTAAGCCCGCTGGAGGCGCGCGCGATCCTTGCCGCCGATGCCAGCGGGGCGATCGTGCCCGCGCCAGGGCAGGAAACGGTGCTGTTCATCGACCTGGGGCGCTATGACTTCTCACCGGAGCTGGCGGAGCTGACCAGCGCCGACGGCGCGCCGCTGTTGCGCTTCACGGACTACTGGCCGGACCCCTCCGCCAGCCGCGAAGCGCTGATCATCCCGCTGAAAGCCGGCGCGCACGAACCGTCCGCCCCGGCGCCGGAGGGTTCATGGAGCAGGTAACCGCCGCGCAAGTCGCCCTCAGTTTCAGCCTGCTCACCGGCCTGTGCGCTGGGGTGGGCAGCCTGGTGCTGGCCAGTTTGGCGCGCTTTATCAGCCGCCGGCGCTTGCTGGGCGTGATCGCGCTCCTCGGCTTCGGCCTGTTCATTTACGCTACCCTAGCGCTGACGATGCCGACGCACCGGCTGCACAACTTCTACTTCTGGTTGTTCAGCGCGGCGGTGGTTGGCGGAGCGCTGGGCTGCGTGACGATGCGCAACGTGTTCCATGCCGCGCTGATGCTGATTCTGTCACTGTTCGGCGTAGCGGGATACTTCATCCTGGTGAACGCCGAGTTCCTGGCGATGGTGCAGATCATTATCTACATCGGCGGCATCATGGTGCTGTTCCTGTTCGGCATCATGGTCAGCCAGAACATCATTGGCACCGAGCTTAAGCAAAACTCGCCGGAGACGCCGTGGGCGGCGGCCGGTGCGGCGGTGTTGTTCCTCTTCATGTTTTTCGTGAGCCTGTTCATGTCGTTCCCCCCGGCCCAGCCCGCGCTGCCGCTGACCAACAACGTGCAGGCGATGGGCTGGTCGTTGATGGCGACTTACACCTTGCCTTTCGAGGCCGCCAGCGTGATGCTGCTGATGGCGATGATTGGCGCGATTGTTCTGGCGCGGAAGGATTAAAGGAGATGGCAATCGCATGCTGGCGTTGATGCAAGCAACTGGAGCGACGGACTGGTGGGGCGCCATCGTCTTCGCTTGGCACGAAATGGCGGGATATTGGTTTGCTTACGGCGGGGCGCAGGCGATGCGCTTCTTCACCTCCGTGGACTACCACCAGTACTTCATCATCAGCTGCTTCATCTTCTGCCTCGGGCTCTACGGCGTGATCGCGCGGCGCAACGCGATCAGCATGCTGCTCGCGCTGGAGCTAATGCTCAACGCGGTCAACATCAACATGAGCGCGTTCAACCTGTACTGGGGCCCGGTGATTACCCGCGCGGCCTTCACCAGCCAGGAGGACGTGCATACCAACATCGGGCAGGTCTTCAGCGTGTTCGCGATCATCATCGCGGCGGCGGAAGCGGCGGTGGGCTTGGCAATCATCATCGCGTTCTACCGGATGCGCAAGAGCATCATCCTGGACGACGCGACCTTACTGAAGTGGTAACGTATTAATGGTCTTGCGGCCGCGGTGGGGGCCGCAGATTTGGTTGAGTATCGGATAAGTAATTAACAGACGACATTAATGGATGGTATGGAACAAAACTGGTTTGTCTTGCTGGCGGTGGCGCTGCCCCTCGGGGCGGGCTTATGCGCGCTGCTCTGCCGCAAGGCTAGCCTGGCTTGGGGGGCCGGCCTCCTAGGGCTCGGCGGCTCGGTGGCGGCCGCGGCGGTCATCTGGCTGCGGCCGGAGAGCGGAGGCGCGTGGAGCGCAGCCTGGTTGAGCCTGCCCTTGCCGGCGGCGGTGCCCAATGCAGAGGGCACGGCCTGGCGCATGCTCTTAAGCCCGCTAGCGCTCAATACGAGCCAGCTGCAGTTGCTGATGCTGCTCACCACCGCGCTGGTGGGCATCGGCGTGCTGCTGTTCGCCTGGCGCGACCGGCGCGGGGACCCTCAAGCGGCGCACTTCTTCGCCGTGCTGACGCTGTTCACGGCGAGCATGCTGTGCTTCACCATCGCCGACTCCCTGCTGCTGCTCTATATCGCCTGGGAGGCGATGGGCGTGTGCAGTTACCTGCTAATCGCTCATCCCGGCACAGCCGAAGCGCGGCGCGCGGCGCGCCAGGCCTTCTGGACCACGCGCGCCACTGATACCGGCCTGCTGTTCGCGATCATCATTTTGCAGGGCGTGTTCGGCGTCGCTAACCTAAGCGGCATTGACCTGCAGGAAATGCTCACCAACGCGGCCCGCGCCGGCATCACCCCGGAGACCGGCAAGCTGTGGCTGGGCGCGGCGGGATTGTTGATCCTGCTGGCCGTGCTGGGCAAGGCGGCGCAGTGGCCCTTAAGCTTCTGGCTGCCCGACGCGATGGTCGCCCCGGCGCCGGTCAGCGCGCTGCTGCATGCGGCGACGCTGGTGGCGGCCGGCCCGCTGCTGCTCGTACTGGTGCACCAGCTCTTCCTCGCCTACGAGTTGTCGTTGGTGGCGCTGACCATGCTGGGCGGCGTCACCCTGGTCAGCGGCGCGGCGATGGCGCTGTGCCAGCGCGATCCCAAACGCGTGCTGGCTTACAGCACCGTCAGCCAGCTCGGCTTGGTGATCATGGCGGTGGGCGTGCTGGCCGAAGAAGCCGCGGTGTTCCACCTGGTGGCCCACGCCTGGTTCAAGGCCGCGCTGTTCCTCGGCGTCGGTTTTCTCATGACCGTGGAGCTGCCCCATGGACCGGCGCAGGAGGGCCAGGCCGCAACAGAGTCCGAACCGCTGTACGCGCTGGCGGGCAAGGCCGCGCGGTATCCCCTGCTCCTCTGGTGCGTGCTGGTTCCGGCCGGCCTCAGCCTGGCCGGGCTGCCTTGGTTCGCAGGCGGGCTGGGCAAGGAACAGGTGTTGTTTGGACTTTTATACCGCGCAGGCACCGGCCCCCAGGGGATGCTGATCGGCCAGGCCTTCCCGCTCGCGGCTAAATATTGGGTCGTCGGGGCGGCGCTGTTTATCATCAGCCTGCCGCTGACCGCGGCCTACACGGTGCGGCTGTTGGGCATCCTCGGCTGGCGCCGCCAGGCGCCCGCCAGCGGCGCGGGGCTTGACGCACTGGCGCAGCAAACCGGCGCAGCCGGCAGCGCCCCGGCCCCAGCGCGGATCCCGCCAGGCTGGCACATGCCGCTCGTTGCCGCGGCGGTGCTGGCGCTGATGGGCAGTGCCGGGCTGATGGTGTTCTTCTACGGCTGGTTCGCCACCGCCGCCGGGTTCCGCTACGAAGAGATACTTTGGAAATGGAGCGACGGGCCGCAGGGCGCCGCGACGCTCGCCCTCGCCCTGGCTGGCCTCGCCCTCGGCGGCGGACTGGCCTGGCTGCTCGCGGTGGCCAAGCCCAGCGTCGGGAGGTGCCTGGCGCGGGAATCCATCCTCGCCCCGTTGGCGGCCTACCTGCGCCACGGCATGTTCCTGCGCGAGTTTTTCACCACTCTGATCGGGCGCACCGGCGAGCTTATGGCAATCATGGCCGGCATCGCCGAGGTCAGCTTCATGGACTGGCTGACCCTGCGCTGCGGCGCGGCGGGCCGCGCCTTGGGCCAGGCCGCGCGCTGGACCGACGACAACGTGGTGGACCGCGGGCGCTGGTTCGTCTGCATGCTGGCGTGGTGGGGTAAAGCGCTGCACGCGCGCACAATGCAGACCGGGCGCATCCAACGCTACATGTTCGTGGTGATTGTCGGGTCGGTGCTGATGTGCCTGGCAGTTCTCAAACCGCTGGGGCAGCGGGTGCTGGAGATCCTACAGCGCACCGGCGCGCTGGGAGGTGGAGTTTAATGGAACAACTTGGGATTGCTTTCGGCGAGCGCATGGCGGGCCTGTCTGCCTTTTTCGGCAATCCGCTGGTGCAGTTGTTGTTCGCACCGCTGCTCGCCTGCCTGCTGATTTGCCTCACGCCGCCGCACCGCACGCGGCTGATTAAGATCTACGCCCTGCTCGGCAGCGGGCTATCCTTACTGATTTCCTGGTCGCTGCTCGCCGGAGCACCCGCGGCCCTCGCCCAAGGACCCTGGTTCGCGCAGTATTTACCGTTCAACCCTGACGCCGGGTTGAACTTCTACCTTGACCTGCCGTGGTTCCGCATCACCATCGGCGAAACACAAAGCTTCGGCGCGGGGTTCACTCTCGGGGTGGACGGCCTGAGCATGCCGCTAGTCCTGCTCGCCACCTCTGTGATCTTCCTCGCCGTGATCTGGGCCATGCCGCGCACCGAGCGCGTGCGCGATTTTTTCGCGCTGGTGATGCTGTTGATGAGCGGCATCCTCGGCGTGTTCACCGCGCTGGATTATGTGCTGTTCTACCTGTGCTGGGAGCTGATGCTTATCCCGATGTACTTCCTGATCGCGGGCTGGGGCAAGAACCGCGACAAGGCCGGGCCGGCGGCGATCAAGTTCTTCATTTACACCATCTTCGGCTCGGTGTTCATGCTGATCTCGTTCATCGTGATGCAGGTGCTGGCCACGGAGTACACCTTCAACATCATTTCGATTACCCAGTCGGCCTACATGGGCTCGCTGGCCAACATCCTGCCGCAGTTCAGGCTGATGCTGTTCACCGGCATGTTGATCGCGTTCGCGGTGAAGGTGCCGATGTTCCCGCTGCACACTTGGCTGCCCGACGCGCATACCGAAGCCCCGCCGGAGATGAGCGCGATCCTCGCCGCCGTGATGCTCAAAACCGGCGCCTACGGTTTCCTGCGCGTGCTTTACCCATGCTTTCCCGATGCGGCCTACACCATGGGCCCGATCATCGCTACCTGCGGGTTAATCGCCATCATCTACGGCGCGGCGGTTACCTTGGTGCAAACGGATTTAAAGCGCCTGGTGGCGTATTCCTCGATCAGCCATATGGGATTCATCGTGCTCGGGATCAGCGCGCAGAATCCCAGCTCCACCGCCGGCGCAGTCTTTATGATGGTGGGCCACGGGGTCATCATTTCGGCGCTGTTCCTGCTCACCGGGGTGATTGAGCGGCGCTATGGCACCCGCGACTTGCGCGAGCTGGCCGGGTTGTGGACCGGCGCCCGGAGCTACGCCTGGGTGCTGGCGCTGGCGGCGTTCGCCGGCATGGGGCTGCCGGGCCTGATCGGTTTCGTCGGCGAGTTCCTGATCCTCAAGGGCGTGTTCTATAACAACCCGGTGTGGACCACGGTGCAGGTTGGGGCCATCGACGGCGCGCGCTTCTTCCAGATCGCCGCCGCGCTGGCCGTGCTGGGCATCCTCACCGCCGGGGTGTACATGATCAATTTACTGCAGCGCGTGCTGCCCGGCGAGTTCCGCCAAGGCGAGCCGTGGCGTGGCATGCGGCTGACGGACGCGCTGGCGCTGATCCCCCTGGCGGTCGCGCTGGTTGCGCTGGGCCTGTATCCCACGCCGGTGCTGAACGCGTGTTCGAGTTACGCCTACGCGCTGTGGCAGACGGCCATGCAGTTCTAGCCGTCGCGCGCTAGGGCTGCCAGGTTTCGCGATGCACGCGCGCCGGCAAATAGTTCGTGCGCGCCGCGTGCTCTTCCGCCGGCTGGCCGATGCAGACCAAGCTGCACACGGCGATGCGTTCCGGGATGTTAAGCAGGGTGCGGATTGCCGGCTGGCGCTCCGCGGTCATGCCGCACCAGCACGCGCCATAGCCCAACCCTGTCGCCGCCAGCAGCAGGTTTTGCGTCGCCGCGGCTAAATCGTGCTGCAGCAATTCGCCGTCGCCTTCGCCGCAGACCACGACCACCGCGCCCGCCGTCTTGGCAAACGGCGCATAGGGGTGGTTGGCCGAGATGGCGTGGCGCAGACGCTCGTCGGTGATCACGACGAAATGCCAGGGCTGGCCGTTCTTGGCGCTAGGCGCGGCCATCGCCGCCTGGAGCAGCTCGGTCAGGTCGTCTTCCGCCAGCGGCTCGCCCGTGAAGCGGCGCACGCTACGCCGTGCGTAAATCATGTTCAAGCGCGGATCCATGGACGGATTATAGCCCGTGGAGAAATGCGGGGACTTATCTACAATCCGGCATGTTTTTAGCATTTTGGTGCTCTGCGCGATAATATTGGCAGAGACTAGGTTAGGGGTTTCGTGGAGGGTGCGCCGGATTCGGCGGGTGAGATATGGACAACGAGCATACGCAGCGTGAAACTGAATTCCGGGAAATGCTGCGCCAGCGCCGCGCCAGCGGCAAAGGCAAGCCAGCCCCCGGCGGAAAATCTTGGGGCAACCCGCGGCCGGACAAACCGTACAGCGAGCCGGGCCGGGGGGCGCAGCTCATTACCACCCTACTGCGGGTAACGGCGGTGCTGGTCGTCGTCGGATTGTTGTTGATCGTTATCGGCCTGCTCGGCTTACTGACCAGCTTCGAGCAGGTGCGCGACGATATCGGGCTGGTGGCCGGGGCGATCAACGAAGTCCCTGGCGGGATCGAAGCCACGCTGATTTATGCCCGCGACTACGACCCCGCCACCAAGCATGGCACCCTGCTGGCCTCGCGCAGCGAGGAAAACCGCCAAATCGTGCCCTACGAGGAAATGCCGGCGGAGCTGATCGCCTGCCTGCTCTCCACGGAGGACCACCGCTTTTACGCCCACCACGGGGTGGATGTGCTGGGCACCTTCCGCGCCGTGGCCCGCGGCCTTCGGCGCGGCGGCGACATCAAGGGCACCTCGACCATCACCCAGCAGCTCAGCCGTAACGTCTTCCTGCCCTATATCCGCAGCCAGAAAACGCTCAACCGCAAGATCCAGGAAGTGATCTTCGCCATGGCGCTGGAGAAGCGCTTTAGTAAGCAGGAGATCATTGAAGGCTACCTCAACCACGTCTTCCTCGGCTCCAACAGCTACGGCGTGCGCGCCGCGGCGTTGAAATATTTCGACAAGGATCTCAGCCAGCTGTCCCTGGCGGAGTGCGCGCTGCTGGCGGGTATTCCCCAAGCGCCAACGGCCTACAATCCGTATGAGCATCCCGAGGAAGCCAAGGGGCGCCGGGATATTGTGCTCAACCTGCTCAGAAACCGCCTAGACAGCAATTTCCTCACCGACCTGGTGGCGGCTGATCCGGACAAGTTCGCGAACCTGGATATCACCGCCGCCGACATCGACAAAGCGCTCAACGAGCCGATTTCACTGTCCCGCCATGTCGAGCAGGGATACCGCCGCGCGGGATACTTCGCGGACTATGTCGCCAGCGAACATGTGCTCTATGGGCGGTATAACGAGGACCAAATCAAGCGCCAAGGGCTGGTGGTCGTCACCACCCTCGATCCGCAGATTCAAGCCTGGGCCGAGGAGATCGTGCAAAAGCGCGTGGACGAGCAGCGCAAGGCCAAGAACGTCAGCCAAGCGGCGGTGATCGTGCTCGAAGCGAAAACCGGCGAGGTGCTGGCTTGCGTCGGCGGTTATAAGTTCGGCGCGCCTAACTCTAAGGGCCAGCTCGATATGCTCAACCGCGCCATGGTCTCCGACCGCCCGGTGGGCAGCGCGTTCAAGCCCTTCACCTACGCCACCGCCTACGAGCAAGGCTTTGCGCCTTCCATGCTCGTATACGACGGCCCCAACCGTGAGATTTCCGCCAAGGTTGGCAAGCCCTGGCCGACTAACAGCGACATGAGCTACCGCGGCTGGATCAGCATGTTCTACGCGCTGCAGATGTCACGCAATGCCGCCGCGGTGGACCTGATCAGCAACTGCACCGGGATTGAACCGGTCATCAACACCGCGCGCAAGATGGGCATCACTTCAGACCTGCCCAATGTGCCGGCCTTGACTCTAGGCGTGGCGGACATCAAGCCGGTTGAGATGGCGGAGGCGTTCGGCACCTTCGCGAACATGGGGGTTCACACCGATCACATCGTGATCAAGAAAATCTACATGGGGAGCAGCAACGACTCGGATCTTGCCGGGATTCTGCTGGAGAGCAACGACAGCGAGCGCAGCATTGAACTGCGCAGCAACCGCGCTTTGAGTGAGAACACCGCCTGGATCATGGTGCAGAACATGCGCCGCGTGGTCGAGGCGGGCACCGGCACGCGGGCCCGCGTCTCCGGGCTGCAGATCGCAGGGAAAACCGGCACCAACGACGACTACGCCGATGCTTGGTTCGTGGGCTACACGCCGGAACTCGTGTGCGCGGTGTGGGTCGGCAACGACAACTACAAAAACGCGATGCATCGCATGTACGGCGGCGACCTGCCGGCGTTAATCTTCCACGACATCATCGAGAAGATTTACACCAAGCAGGTCGAGACTCAGGGCGAAGGCGAGGCGGCGGTCGAGGTTGTGACCTACGAGCCGCGTTACACCGTCCGCGAATTCAGCAAGCCGGCCGGAGCCACCTTCAACGGCTTCCCCGGCGCTGTCACCGGCGGCGGCTTGGTTAAAGACGAGGAAGGCAACTGGATCACCCAGAAAGAGCTCGACGAACAGAAGGCTGCGGAAGCCGGGGACGGCGGAGCGGGCGATGCGCCGCCCGAGGACGGCGGCGACTTCTACGAGCCATACGAACCGCCGCCGCACGAAAATGTCTTCTGGTAGGCCGCGGGATTGGGGGCGCGAGCAGCCGCGCCGTGCGCCGAGATATGACGCCGGCCCGCCGGGGCCGCCCCCGTCGGGCCAGTTGCGCTGCCCCAACTGCCGCCAGTTCGCCGCCGACACGGAGCTGGCCTGCCCCGCCTGCGGCTTCCCCTTCACCTGCGACATAAGCCCGGTCGCCACCACGCTGCAACGCTCCACCATGGCGCTATGGCGCGTCGTGCTGGCAATTACCGCGTTCCTGTTCGTGCTGACCAGCGGGGTGTTCTATCACTCCGGCTACCAGGAATACCACGGGCTGACCCAGGCCACGGTGGTCAAGCTTGATGCTAGCGCGGTGGCAGGCGAGGTGCCGGTGATTGGCCCGGAGGTGTTCGTGTTCCGCACCCAGCTCGCTCTGGCGCTCGTCAAGCAGCGCGCGCCTGAGTTATTCTGGCGCTTCCAGGACGGGGCGGCCAGCGTGGAGTTTTTCTCCGCGAGCAGCCTCGATACCGGCAGCGGGCAGGCGCCCCTCGAACATATCGGCGCGCTGGCGGAACCGGCGACGGGGCGGATCATGGTGCTGACCACGACGGCCTTCCCCTCCGGCACGGGCGAGCTGTGGGACCGCGACGTGTTTATCTATGCCGGCATCCTCGTGCATGAGCTGCGCCATCTGGAGCTGCACAACATGGGCACGGCGCCCGGCGGCTGGGAGGAGGAAGCGCTGTGCGAGCAGGCGGCTTATGCGGCGCTGGTCAAGCTGCAGGCGCCGCCCGCGCTGCTGGCGCGGTATGAAGCCTACCTGGCCAACCCGACCGACGCGCGCTACCAGCGCTGGTACGACTGGTACAACAACTGGGAGTGAGCTACCCCTCCGCCAGCGTATGCAGCGCGCTGGACAGCAGGCGCGGCAGCTCGTCGCGCAGGAACGGCACGAAAACCCGCTCCTCCCAGCGGTGCGCGCCCACGCCCCACGGCCCAAGGTTGAGCACCGGTGCGGCGACGGCCTGGTACTGCGCCAGTTCCTCCGTGTTGAACCACAACGGCGCTTGCTTAGCCCACGCCGCCAGTTCCTCTGCGCGCCCAAAGCTGAAGTAGCTCATGTCGCTGATGTAGGGGTAGATGCGGCGGTGCTTTAAGCCGTGCGCCGTGCAGAGCGCGGCGAGCTTCGCCGTCGCCGGGTCGCGCTTGTCCGCGATGCTCGCCGGATAAAAGGGCTGCAGCAGGCTGGCCACCACCACTGGCCTGCCCGGCGGCAGCTCGCCATGAAGGCCGCGGATGACGTAGAACGCGCGATCACGGTCGTCGGTGAACCGCTCCAGCGCTTCGCCGCGGTACCACGCCTCCTTGGCGTCCGCGTCAATGCCCGCTTCGGCCACCCGCTGTTTGAGCCCGGCGAAATCGATCACCTCGGCGGGCCAGTCGTAACGCGGCAGCTCCAGATCGGCGCGCGCCACGAAGCGCTGGTAGCGCCGGCGCATCTCGCGGTCGTATTGCTTGACCAAGCGCCTGAGCTCCATGCGGATCTCGCGCCACAGAATATCGGCGGCGCGCCCGGTGTGGAAGATGTTGACGTAAATTTCGCTGGCGTCAACCGTCATCACGTCATAACGGAAGCGCCGGTCGCCGGCGTGCAGCACCGTCGGTGGCGGCAGCCATTCGCCGCCCGCCCCCGCCAGCAGCTTGCGGTCGTGCTCCAGGGCGTAGGCCAGGTAGCCGCCCAGCGCGCTGGCGTTGACGCCGTTGAAGGTTTCGCCAACATGGGTGGGGCGCCCGAACACGCTGATCCCGAGCAGCAGCTTGCCGACCGTGCCGGAATAGAGATACTTGCTTGCATCACCGGGCATGATCGGCGCGATATAGTCCGCGTTCACCACGCGGTTGAATTCAAGGCCGCGCTCTTGTTTCAACCTGATCAGCTCCGGTAGCAGCGCGCGCGCGCCGCGGCTGGCGTCCTCCTCATCGGGAGTCAGCAGCAGCACCAGGTGCGCCGGCAGTGCGCTTGCCGCGCCGGCATGGATCAGCCGCGCCTCACGTAAGAAGACCTCGACGATCGCGGCCACGCCGCCTTTCATGTCGAGCCAGCCGCGTCCGAAATTCCAATCCAGGCTGCGCGCCGCCTGGCGCACTTCCTCGTCACTCGCGTCGGCATATTCCTGTTTGAGCGCGGCGCTGTCGAACGCGCGCGGCGCCAGCGGGCCGTAGGGCTCCAGGCCGACGGTATCGGTATGGCCCATTAAAACCAGCGTCTGCTTGGTGTCCACCGGCGCGGGGCAATACGCCAGCACAGCCAGGCAGTCGTTGGGCTTGTCCACCCGCTGCTCCCGGATAGAGACGCGCTCCAGCCCCGCCGCTTGCTCGCGCAAGTAGCCCGCCAGCAGGCGCCCCAACGCGCCTTCGCCGTCCGTGCCCACCACTGACGGCGTGCGTACTAAGCGTTCCGTCAGATCCATCACCCGCGTGCCGATCGCTTGCCATTCGCTCATGCCGCCATTCTACAGCGCGGGCGTTGCGGTAAGATGAAACTGCGGTAAGTTGACGGCGGAGGAACTAGCGATGGAACGCATCTTGGTCGCGCTGGCATTGGGGCTATGTGTGCTCGCCGTGGGGTGCCCGAAGCGGCTGGTGGAAACCGAGCTGGACGGCGATCCCGCGCGCGGGGCGCAGGCCGGCACAACGCAACACCAGCCGGAGGCCGGCGGCAGGACTGACGCGGCGGACGGTGAGACGGCGGCCCTGGCCGGGAGCGCCGCGGAAGGGCAGGCTGGGGAAGCACCGGCAGGGGCGGACGATTTTATTGGCCCGCTGGCCCAAGACGGGACCGCCGCGGAAGGGCAGACCCAGGACGGCGGCGCAGGCGGAGACGGGCCGCAAGCCGGCGGGGCCAAGGCCGGCGAGACTGATCCAGCGCCAGGCGCAGGCGGGGCACCGGCCGCACCGAACCTGCTCGACCCCGGCACGGGCGGGGACGACGTGGTCAACGGCCCACCGGGCTACGGCGCGCAGCAGCAGGCGGCAGGCAGCGCGAGCCTGGCCGGCACCTGGCAGGTGGTCAGCGCCACGGCGGAAGGCGCTTCGCTGACCTTCACCCCCGGCGACTGGGAACTCAAGCTGGACGACGACGGCACGGCGACAATCACGCGCACGGACGGCGGAACGCAGCGCCAGCAGTCCGGCACCTGGCAGGCTATTAAAGGCGCGGTCTCGTTCAACCTCGGCCCCGGCGGCCAGCCGAGCTACACCGTTAGCGGGAACGACCCGGACATGCAGGTCTTCGCCGACGAGGCGGGTCAGACTGCGCTCTTCGCCGTGCGCCTGGCTCCCGGTGCAACCGTGCCGCAGCTCTTCCAACGCTACGACACCGACTTCGGCGCGCTCAAGTTCGCCCAGGCGGGGCAAGGCGTGTGGGAAGGCAGTTATGGCAACAGCGGCGGGCGGCTCACCGTGCGGCTGACCGGGCCGTTTTGCACCGGCACCTGGGAGCAAGGCGCATCGCGCGGCGGGGTGATCCTGCGCCTGACCGGCGGCGGATTCACCGGCTGGTGGTGGTATGACGGCAGCCTCACCATTGACGGCTCCTGGAACGGCACGACGGGGCAGTAAGCGCGCGAACTCCGGTTAACCGGGCGCGTCGTATAATCCTGCAATGGGCAGACAGGGGATCGAGCTCCCGCAGTGGGAGATGTTCAAACGCCGCATATGGCGCACGCCGGGCCGCTGGGCCATCATCCAAGGCTTGATGTGGATCGTCCTCACGCTGTGGTTTCCGGGCGCATGGCTGGACGACACGCTGCCCCGGCTGAGCAGCTATATGCCGGATTATTCCGACCTATTACTCCTGCTCGTCGGGAGCCTCGGATTTGCGTGGCTGTACTACATCATCGCCAACACAATGATGCAGCTCACTGACACGGGTGGATACACAGGGTGGTATATCTCGCCACTCCCCAGCCAGACTGCGCTGCACGGCGTACTGCTAACTGCCCTGGCACAGATCAGCGTGACGCTGTTCGGCCTGCTGGCGTTTATCAGCGCCAAGGTGCTCACTTACCACAGTTCCACTGATCTGATGGACTTACTCGCGCAGATGGGTGGTGACATCTTCACGTATAACTCGTCCACCGCGTTGCTGTTGCTGCGCTTACCGCACTTCATCCTGGCTTGCGCTTGTTTCTGCATTGCCTTCCGCCACACCGGGCTCAAGCAGCTCATGCCGCTGCTGCTCACGCTTGCCGCGGTGTTTGCTATCGCACTGCCCAGCCGCGATTTCTACTTCAGCGCGATCAGGACAAGCCAGTATTACATTCAACCCAACCCGACCACGTTTTTCTCAGACAACTTACTGGCGCTCCCATGCTTTAGTCTGATACTGCTGTTGCTGCTCGGTTGGGGCTTGGTCTGGCAAGCCCGTCGCGGCGCACCCTCGCTCCTGCAAGCTGTGCTGCTGATCCCGTTAATGCTCGCGATTACTGGAGGTGCTGCCGGGCTGGTAAAGTTCACGAACCAGATTCTGTCCAACTCCAACGTTGGGTTGGCCACCATGTGTTTTCGCCCAGTGCTGCAACCGCTCCACGCTGTCCTCACGCACATCTACCCCAACTTAGCAATCGCTTGGCGAGGGCTTGAATACTACCGGTACGACGTTGCCGCATACCAATTACTCGGCGTCCAATGCACGCACCCCAGCCAATGGTGCTGGCCCATTCTCAGCTACTGCCTCTCCCTCGTTATCTGGTACCTCGCCGCGCTGGCCTGCCTCAACGCCGCGCGTTATCCCACGCTGCCCTGGCGCAAGCTGCTCTCACGCTAGCGGGTGCGCTTGGTCGTAAACAGCGCGCAGGCGGCTTTTCTCGATGTGCGTGTAGATTTGCGTGGTGGACAGGCTGGCGTGGCCGAGCAGCTCTTGGACGAGGCGCAGGTCCGCGCCGTGGGCCAGCAGGTGGCTGGCGCAACTATGGCGGAAGGTGTGCGGGCTGACCTTGGCGACCTGCGCGAGCAGCGCGTACTTCTTCACGATGCGGAACACCTGGCTGCGGCTGACGGGTCCGCGCTGGCTTAGAAATACTTCAACGAAGCGCCCAGCCTGCGGGCAGAGCCGGCTGCGCGGCCCGTCCAGGTATAACCGCAGCGCTTTCAGCGCGCACTGCCCCAGCGGCACGAGGCGCTGCTTGCCGCCTTTGCCCAGCACCACCGCGAAACCTTCGCCCAGCTCCAGCGCGTCCAGCCGCAGCCCGCACAGCTCGGAGACGCGCATGCCGCTGGCGTACAGCACTTCCAGGATGGCGCGGTCGCGGATCCCCGCCGGGCTGAGCTCGCCCGCCGCTTTGAGCAGCGCCAGCACCTCGCCCTCGGTCAGTGCGTGCGGCAGCTTCAAGGCGCGTGGTGAAGAGGCCTCGCGCGGCACCGGGTCGCGCTCCAGCAGGCTATACTCCACCGCCCACGCCGTGAACCCGCGCAGGGCCGACAGCTTGCGCGCCAGCGAACGCGGCGCGAGCTGCAGGTCGGATAGCGCATTGAGCCAGCGCAAGGCCGCCGCACGATCGAGTTGAGCCAGGTCTTTGACCTCTGTCAGCGCCTGGAACTGCTCCAGATCGCGCCGGTAACTCGCCACCGTCGCCCGCGCCCGGCCCCGCGCCGTGAGCAGGTAGGCGCAATAGCGATCGAGCGCGGCGGCCAGGTCCATGGAATGATGATAGCTTAAAGGAACCGCGCCCCGCCGGGAAAAGCCCTGTTTGCTCCAAGAATGAACAAGCCGGCGTTACGCCTATTCTCAGCTCACCAACAGCACCCGTGCGCGCTGCGAGTTTGAGCGCGCACCGCCCAGCCGGGAGCCGACTGCCTCATACACTCTGCAGCCGCGCCAGCAGCGGCTCCGTCGTCCGGGTGCCGCCTAGCCGCGTCCCGGCGATCCGCAAGGATTTTCTATAAGACTCATTCTCATTTTGTAAAATTTTCACCGAAGGGCTTGCCAAGCGGACAGACACGGGTATAATACGGCGCGAGGCAAGTTGCTAGGGCAACTCTGTCTCAATTACTTTTATCTCCTCAAGGAGGCGTGGTTATGTTCAAAGCGTATGGGCTGAACCAACCGGTGATCATCAGCGCGCCTCTCTTCCCACCCACTTGTTGACGGCGCGCTAGCCGGAACAGTCAGCCTTCCCGTTAACCGCCGGCGTTCGCGCGCGCGGCCAGACCACCACCCGGACACCGGGACGGCACCTTTGTTTTCCACAGGAGTATTCCATGTCCAGCCAGCGACAGGCGATGGCCGTCAAGGCCGATCCCTACGCCTTAACCGCGCAGTATTACGACCTGCTTTACGCTTCCGGCGCGCCAAACGACCTCCCGCTCTACCACGAGCTGGCGAGCCGCCAGGCCGGGCCGGTGCTGGAGCTGGGTTGTGGCACCGGGCGCGTCGCCTTGGCGTTGGCGCGCGCAGGGCACCGCGTGAGCGGGCTGGATACTTCGCCGGCGATGCTGGCACGGCTCAAGGCGAAGCTGGGGGATGAGCCGGCGGAAGTGCGCGAGCGCCTCAGGCTGGCTGAGGGAAGCATGGAGCGGTTTAGCCTGGCTGAGCGGTTCTCGTTGGTGTTGGCACCGTTCCGGGCGTTCCAGCACCTGCTCACGATCGAAGCACAGCAGGCCTGCCTGGCCTGCATTCGCGAGCACCTGGCTCAAGGCGGGCTGTACCTGCACAACGTATTCAATCCGAACCTGGCGCTCATCCTGGACAACATGCGCCGGGGCCAAGTGTGGCAGCAGGATGTGTGCTGCGCCACGCCGGACGGCGGCGAGCTTCGCCGCTCGCACCTGCTGAACTACGGCCTGGCCCGCCAGGTGTTTGACGTGGATTGGAAGCTTGAATTTTATAACGCGGAGGGCCGGCTGGCCGCCACCGAGGTGGAACACATGGCCCTGCGCTGGCAGTACCGCTTCGAGGCGGAGCACCTGCTCGCCTTAAGCGGGTTTGACATCGTGGAGGCATACGGCGGCTATGACAAACGGCCGCTCGACGAAAAAGCCGGCGAACTGATTTACCTCTGCCGGCCTACTGGAGAGATGAAATGACGACGACAACTGTAGAACTGCAACTTGGCTGCGAACTGCGCGTACCTGCCGGGACATACACCGGCAGCCAGCGGCCCGCGGCCTGGCTCGCGCGGCCGGTCGCGCTGGGGAAGCCGGCGATGTTATTCACTCAGCGCTGGATGCTGTGGAAGCGCCTGCGCCGGTGGCACCGCCACCGCAGCTTCGTGCTCTGCCACGAGGATGCGCAGCGCACCGTAGGACTGACGGTCAGGCCGTTTGGCGCTTGATGCTCAAGTGCAGGACGGGCCAGGCTTGCCCGGCCTGCATGCAGGATAGGTAAGCGAGGGCTATGATGGATGCAATCAAACGTGAGGACTTGTGGGAGGGCATGGTGCCAGTCGTCGAGATCGGCGCACACACGGATGCCTTGGTATGCGACAACGTCTGCAAATACTTCACCGCGAGCATAAGCAGGAAGGATCTCCCCCCGGCGAGAAACAATTGGGAGAAGCTGTGGCGCAAGCTCGCCCCACCGAGGAAGCGCAAGGTCGCGGTGGACCATGTCAACCTGCGGCTGAAGCGCGGCGAATGTTTCGGCGTCGTCGGCCATAACGGCAGCGGCAAGAGCACGCTGATCCGCATGATGAGCACGCTGCTCACGCCCGATGAAGGCAGCATCAGCGTGTTCGGTTACGACCCGGTCAAGGACCAATACGAGGTGCAGCGCTTGATCAACCGCGTCAGTGTGGACGCGGCATTCTTCAAGAAGCTGTCGGCCAACGAGAACCTGCTCTACGCCTCGCGGCTGTACGGGCTGGACGACAAATCCGCGCTGAAACGGGCCGAAGATATTCTCAAAGTCCTCGGCCTGGAGGAAGGGCGGCTGACCGACAGCTTGCAGGAGCTGAGCCGGGGCATGCAGCAGAAGGTGGCCATCGCGCGCGCGCTGCTGACAAGCCCGGTGATCCTGCTGCTGGATGAGCCAACCACCGGCCTCGACCCGAAGAGTAAGCGCGATGTCCAGGACTTCATCATCAAGGTGATGCGCGAGCATGACGCGACCGTGCTGCTGACCAGCCACGACATGGACGAGGTGGAGAAGCTGTGCGGGCGCATCGCTCTGATGAGCGAGGGCAAGTTTGTCGCACGCGGCACGGCGGCCGAGCTCAAGGAGCAGGTGCATAAGCGCCGCATCGCCTGCGGCGAGGCCGCGGCGGATAGCGCTCCGCCGACGATGGAGGATGTGTTCATCGAACTGACTGGCAAGCAGTGGCTGTCAGCAGAGGAGGACGTGGATCATGAACAATAATGCAAGTAAGACTGAGTAGCGCTTCGGTACTACGGCCCGCTGCGGCCGTAGGCATTAGAGGTCTACAGCCAGGGACGGCTGTAGTACCAGGCAAGGAGGACACCATGTCATCCAAAACGCACATTGTCAAACTGCAGAAGAAACAAGCCAAACTCGCCAACAAGGACTGGGCGCGCTTCAAGGCCAGCAACCACGGCCAAGGCGCACACCAAGACAAGTCTAAATATTCGCGCAAGGCGAAGCATAGGACGGACTTGTGTGAAGCACAGGTTGGCGATGATCAGATCGACGACGGCCGCGAGCGGCTGCCGTCGATGGAGGAGGCTGGGAATGTTGGCCAATCGATTATCGGCTAACGGAAC
>CAYXMN010000017.1:14197-25757 GCA_964465955.1 uncultured Planctomycetales bacterium | reverse complement strand
TCCTCGAGGAGCGTCCCGGCCTTCTCATAATCGCCAAATTCGATGCAGGCGAGCGCTTGGTTGTTGGCCGTGATCAGCGCATGGTAATGCTGGCCCCCGTCGGCATAAAGCTCCCGCGCCACGCCGAGCTGCGCGATGGCCTCCTCCATGTTGTGCTGGCGGATCAGGATCCGGCCCAGTACTTCGACAGCTTCCGCGTGCAACAGCAGGGTAAATCCATCCGGCAGCTCATGAATCAACTCCTCAATCAAAGTGCGGGCGCGGGGTAAATCCATCTGCCACATAGCGCAGCGGGCCACGCGCAGCCGGCACTGGACCAGGCGTGAGGGGATTTTCAGCTCCTCGAAAAGCTGTTGGCAACGCTGGTAAACAGCTTCTGCTCCGGCGTAATCGCAATTGAGCAGCTTGGCGTTAGCGTGCATCAACAGCACGGTGCCATATTCCTCATCGCGCTTGCCTTGGCCCTCAAACTCGGCGAGTACTGCGGCAGTGGTGTCAATCATCGCTTGATACTCGCTGCGTGACTGCAGCTCTCGCAGGTATTCACGCAGGTCATCAAGGCTCGGGAAGCGGTGCATTGGCGTAGTGAGTATAGCTTAAGGCGATGTGGAGTGTAGGGCTTCGAGAGGCAACGAAAACCAAGGTAACTGTCTATACTCAAAGATATACGATATAGAATAATAAACATTTGTTATGTTTTAATAGTAATTATAGACGTTAACATGGCTATTAAGACACAATAGTGCCCCATTGGTCGAAAGTCTTCGTTATAATCTGCTTGCGGAAGCATCTTCAGGTTATGGCGAGGCCGCCGTAGAGGAGAAGGTGATGACGTTGATGGAGGCAATTTGGCTGCTGATCGTTGGGATTCTTTCAGGACTCGCGGTCAACGTGTTGTGGGAGGGTATTTGCCGGTCGCGCAAGCGTGGCAGGCACTCGAAATGAAACGCCCAGCGGATAAACAGCAAAGAGCTTGAAGTGTAAGATTGCTGGGCAGGAAAGCGGGAGTTAACGAAAAGGGGCAACTTATGGCTGGCAATGAATTCTTGGCGATGCAAATCATTCAGCAACAATTGGAGTTGTTGGATGAGACAGCTCGTAAGTTAGTGATAGACTGGTTTGAGTCTGTGTATCTTGAAGGCAAGACAACACAAGCTGCGCCACCACGCCTGCATGTGATCGAAATCCCGGCGAATATCCCCCTGGATCGGCAGATTCCGAAGGTGGCTTTCGTCGATGGGCGCGGCGAGTTCATCGAAATCATTGAGGACCTTAAGGCCGACTCAGTCAGCGATGCGGCGATCAGGGCTTCGTATGTCCTGGTCTATGCTTATCAAGAGCTGATGGACATCGAGGAGGGAGTCTCATCGAGAAATGTCGTCGTGCCGTTCCTCAAGCGCGCCGGCCTGTATTCAGGCAGCATGAGGGCTGTGCTCAAGAAGGAAAGCGATATTGAACGCCAGGGCGACATGCTGTCGCTCACGCCTGCCGGACTAGACAAGGCAGTGCGGTATGTCAAGGATATACAAGACGACTCATTCACCGGGCGGTGGCAGTTTAGTCCTGCTGCGCAAAGGCATGGCGGACTAGCGGGGTAGAAACCGCGTTCAGTAGTGATCCATGAATTTGGAGCTGACGCCCTGGCGAATGGGGTGCTAGAAGGAGGGTAATTACTAAACAGTGCTACAATACGCCATGCAATGTAGTCAGTGGGTAGATGAGAATGTCAAACGAGGCAAGCAATCTTGTATTTATCATGTGGTCTGGGCAAATCTCAAGGAGTATTGCGGATCTCGTATTCGACCTAATCTCCACATGCATCCCGAGGTGCAGGGTATTCTACGCTCCTAAGATCGTGCCTGGTGTTCGCTGGAACGACGAAGTATGGAATCATCTAGAAAATTCCGATATTGGGATTGCGTGTATCACTGGTGAAAACTTATACTCCCATTGGATGATATATGAAATGGGTTCATTAGCAAAACGCAAGATTTCAACATTAGTACCATTACTCGCTGGAATAGATCCTAAGCAATTACCATCTCCCACACCTATTAAACTATTTCAAGCAGTTATTTTCAATAATAAGTTTACCGACGAAGCTAAAGCTGCATTTAGAGGTTTACTCCAAGCAGTTGATAGTGCTATTCCACAATCTCAAAAGCCAGAACTACTTAAGGAAAATGAGTTTGACGACTGGTGGAATATCAACAACCAGCTACTGCTTGAACTCGCTAATAAATCAAGAGAGATTATTAATAACTTCGAAATATCAATAGGTAAGGTTGGAAGTACTCTTGACGATGAACAGATCAGCACACATGCACGAGATGTTTGGAGAGAGTTTCTACAAACAATTAAAAACTATATACCAAGCATAGCAGCTATTATTGAATCACCTCGTATAATAAACAATAGACAAAATGGGAATGAGGAGGGAGGAGCTGATAGTTCTGCAAGAGAACAGGAGGAAATAGGGAAGGAACAAGATAACAATGCACGCCCTATTTCCACAGTAGCACAGTTAGATTCATCTACTGCACCAATATCAAAATATGAAGATCGAGCATTAATGCGTACTAAAAGGCTTAAAGAAATTAGAGAAAGCGGCGGACCTTCTCAATGTGACTGGCGTACTAACCCTATTGCAGAAGAATACGCGATCATGAAAGAGGCTGAGATGGACGATGTAATGTATCCACTTAAAACTGGTGATAGAGTAGAAATCCAAAGGCATGTTCAAGATGAATACAACGGGAAGACTGGGATAGTGAAGAAAGTATGGCGTGCTCCTCGTCATTATGAGATAGAGATCGTAATGAATGATGGACGTCCAGTAGTAAAGGCATTTCATGTGATGTACTTAACCAAGCAGTCAAAGTGTAATAATGAGGCCGACATGGAAGTCGGCCCAAAACACGCAATTGATAACTAGTTTTACTACTCCTCTCTTCTCCTTGCCACCTTGCGTGCGATCTCGTCCTGCATCTTCGCGATGAGGGCGTCCACGCCGGTCAGGCCGTCGAGCTTGCCGTCGAAGTAGCTTTCCACGGTGACGGTGCCTTGCTCCATCTCGGCGTCGCCGACGACAACGAGATATGGAATCTTCTCAGTCTTGCCGGTGCGGATCTTCTTGCCCAGCTTCTCGCTGGTCTCGTCCGCTTCCGCGCGCAGCCCGGCCTCGCGCAGCTTGGCCGCCACCAGCTTGGCATACTCCAGGTGCGCCTCGCCGATGGGCAGCACGCGCGCTTGCACCGGGGCCAGCCACAGCGGGAACGCGCCGCCGAACTCCTCGATCAGCAGGCCGAAGAAGCGCTCGAAGCTGCCGAGGATCGCGCGGTGGATCATCACCGGACGCTTGCGCTCGCCGTCGCCGGCAGCGTACTCCAGCTCAAAACGCTCGGGCAAATTGAAGTCGAGCTGGATAGTGCCGCCTTGCCACATGCGGCCCAGGCTGTCCTTGATCACGAAGTCCACCTTGGGGCCGTAGAAGGTGGCGTCGCCTTCTTGCACGTAATACTTGCCCGCTGCGCGCTTTTCCAGCACCTTGCGCAGCCCGGCTTCCGCCATGTCCCAAATCTCGTCGCCGCCGATGCGCTTCTCGCCGCGAGTCTTGAAGCCGAAGGTGTCGAGGATGTGGCAGCAGAAGTCGAACACGCCGACGACCTCCTGTTCGTACTGCTCAGGGGTGCAGAAGATGTGCGCGTCGTCTTGGGTGAAGCTGCGGACGCGCAGCATGCCGTGCAGGGTGCCGGCGCGCTCGTAGCGGTAGACGGTGCCGAACTCGAAGTAGCGCACGGGCAGGTCGCGGTAGCTCTTGGTGCCCACCTCGAACAGCATCACGTGGCCGGGGCAGTTCATCGGCTTGAGGCCGTAGTTACCGAGGCCCTCCTTGCTGGCGAGCTGGTCCTGGCTGATCATCCCGCTCTCCAGCTCATCGAGGCTGTAGACCATGAACATGTTGTCGCGGTAGTTCTCCATGTGGCCGCTGGTGCGCCAGGCGTCAGTCTTGAGGATGTGCGGGGTTTGCAGCGGCTCGTAGCACTTGTCGCGATGGCCGTAGCCGCCGCGCATGTGCAGGTCCCACATCCACTGCTTCAGCTCGTTTAAGATGATCGCGCCCTTGGGCAGGTAGAACGGCAGCCCCGGCCCGGCCAGCTCGGGGAACTCGAACAGGCCGAGCTGCTTGCCGAGGGTGCGGTGGTCGCGCTTCTTCGCTTCCTCCACGCGCCTTAAATAAGCCTGCAGCTCGTCCTTAGTTTCCCAAGCGGTGCCGTAAATACGCTGGAGCTGCTCGCGCTTCTCGTCGCCGCGCCAGTACGCGCCGGAGGTGGAGAGCAGCTTGAAGTGCTTGATTTCGCCGGTGTTCTCCACGTGCGGCCCGGCGCAGAGATCGACGAACTTGCCGGAGCGGTAGAGGGTGATCGCGCCGTCGGGCAGGGTTTCGACATGCTCGGCCTTCAGCTTTTCCCCAAGTCCCGCAAATAGTTTGTGCGCCTCCGCCTGGCTGATTTCCTCGCGCACGAACGGCGCTTTCTCGCGGCGCAGCTCTTCCATGCGGCGCTCGATCTGCTTGAAGTCCTCCTCGGAGAACTTGCGCTCGGTGTCGAAGTCGTAGTAGAACCCGTCCTCGATGGCGGGGCCAAAGGCCAGCTTGGTGCCGGGGAACAGGTCTTGCACAGCCTCGGCCAGCAGGTGGGCCGCAGAGTGGCGCAGGCGGTGGAGGCGCTGCTCCTTTTCGTCCAGGTCAATGTGTTTCGCGATGATTGGCATAACTCACTCCTTCCCGGCCACGGCATGGGCCAGGACTGCGCACGCAAGGAAAGCGTGATATCGGTAAGGCATGATAGCAGGCGGCAAAGCTTTGTAGGGGCGGCATGCATGCCGCCCGCGGGAGCCAAGAATGGCTCCCCTACAGACCGCTACTTTATGCGTGCGCCGTGGTTGCGCCGCTGGTGGCGGCGATGGCGATCACGCTCCTTAACTGGCAAGCAGCCATGGTGTAGGAATTATACCCTGGCAGCCGCGGGTTTGTGTAAACCAGTACATGGCAAGGTGAGCAGGCTCGCTAAAATACTGGCGATTCATCTACGGCGGAGCCGGTATGGGTTCACGGGCCGTGTGTGGTTGGATGCCGCGGCAAGCGTTGTTGGAGGGTCTGGGGGCGTCGGTTATCGCGCTGGGGGCGCAGCTCGCGGCTGATCGTCGCTTTCTGGCGCTTCAATACCGTGACGATCCCGGCCGGGGTGGAATCATAGACAGTGAACAGTTTTGTGCCGAATATACAACTTGGCTTCCACAACCGGCATTCATTTGTTATACTTGTAAAACGATAGAATGATTAGGCGCTTCGATGTAGATCATCTGCGCATACTCTTTAAAACGTAACTGACCTGCGAGCAGGATCCGCGAGCGGGATGTACTAAGTCCAGTACCGATCTACGAAGCTTGCCAAGCTGCCTTAAGCGGCGGCAATGACTCGACTGTGAGAATTCCTGCGCTGAGAGCAAAGCGGTTAGAGGTTGCGTTACGGATGGAACTAATCTGCTTGACGTACAAGCCGATTTATTACTTTAGGGTGAAAGTCTCGATTGTTTACTTTCTCAACTTCTACAAGGAGTAAGGTGATGGCAAAAGACGTTTGCTTCAGCTCGGGCAGTAAATATGCCGATGGAGGTCAAACCTCGGTTGGCATTAATAAACACGGAATAGCAGTTGAAGTGCACAAGTCTCATGATGTCGATCGGTTGTGTTACCACACCGGAAAGATGGAACAGTTGATACTGACTTGGAGTGGTAGCACCGAATATGATGATGGCTATTATCCAGCTATAGCATTGAATGATAAGAATGTGGTAGTAGAAATACACGGGTCACGAAACAAATCAAAACTATGGTATCGTGTAGGAATAGTATCTGGAAATAGCATCTCATTTGGCCCAAGTCATGATTACGCTGAGGGAAGTTCATACTCGATTGCTCTTGATAATGATAACTGCTGTGTCGAGGTACATAGAGATTACAATAAACGCAAGCTCTATTATCAAGTGGGCTTGATCAATGAGCATAAGAATATCGATTGGGGACCGAGTTTGTATTACGATACAGGTGGTTTACCTCATGTGTGTGTGAATAACCATGGCGTCGTTGTTGAAGTGCATGAAAGTGAACACGGTGATAATCTGTTTTTCCGTGTTGGAGTGATTAACAAGAACGCGAGAACAATCGACTGGGGGAATCCACAAAAGCATGACATAGGACATCAGCCTGTAATTGCTATCACAGATAGTAACTTCGTGATAGAGATGCATGAGAGTAAATATAGAGGAGAGTTATATCGTCACGTCGGGAAAGTCAACGATTCTAAACGAACCATTGAGTCTTTTGACAAAAGCTTTTCTGGCAAGGGATTATCTCCCTCTGTTGCTTGTGCATTCGATGGCTCGATTGCGGTTCAGACGAATAAATCTGAGTGGTCCGATACTCTATGGTCATCCACGTCCTTAATTCAGGACCGCTCCAGGTGGATGCAGCTCAACATGCCTGCGATAGCAAGTAAGTGCCTTAAACATATATTGATGCCTGCTGCCCATGATGCAGGTATGTATAAAGAGCATATTCTTCCGTTTGTACAAACACAGGATCTCAATATATTCGACCAGCTTTCCAGTGGTGTTCGCTACTTTGATCTGCGTCCGGGTTGGGATGGAAATGACCTCTTTATCTTCCATGGTGGGGAAAAAGGTGTTTTAGTAACAGATGTACTTGGCGATGTTAGAAGATTTATGGAAAGCAATGCTACGGAGTTGGTTATACTGGTGTTCAATAATTATTACAATTTTAAAGATGAATATTATGATAAACTAGTAAACCTAGTGAAATGCAGCATTGGCAAGTGGCTGTTTACGGAACTGCCTTCTGGAAAGCGACTTGCCGATGTTACTATGGGAGAGTATATCGCGGATTCCGGGAAGATCATCGTTGCATGCAACGATGATTATCCAGTGAAGCGAAGGAACGAAGGTATTTGGGTATATCGGGATTATGATCGTGGTGATGCGGATAGGGGTGATTTGCGTGTCTTCAATATGTACAGTAATACAACAGAATACGAAAAAATGAAGACTGATCAGATTAGAAAATTCAACAACTTTAACGGCCGATGCGAGAAGTTCCCAGATCTTCCTTGTGATTTGTTTCTGCTATCTTGGACTCTGACTCCGGTTCCGGGGGAAAGGTGCGCGGTTCCCAACAGCGGCCTGAGTTCAGCGATGGCTTTGCTGGCTGTTCCAAATCCGCATGGAGTGTACTTAAACATGATGTTCTTAGACTTTGTCGAGAATTCTCAAGTTACCGATATCGCAGTATTAATGAATGCCAGACAGCAGCAACTAGCAGCGCAGGGCATGGGGTAGCGTTTATCGAGGGAGAGCCGTTGGCCAACATACATCACTTGGAGTGCGTGCCAAGAGGCTAGGTTTTGCCGCAGGGCACGGCTGTTCGCAACCAGACAGTTACTTACTTTATGACCGGCGTTTACAAGCTTGAGGCGATCAAGCTGGTGGAGGAACGCGGCGTAACGATTGCACAGGTTAGGCGAGACCTCGATGTGCCTGTGAACGTGCTGCGCAAATGGTTGCGCAAGTTCCGGCAGGCTCAGAAGGAAAAGCACTAGGATATCCTGCCGGGCGATTCGGGATGCTGTTTCCCACATACTCACATGTTACCGACGGTTCTTTTAATAGCTAGACGCAGTTCGGTCTCTAGGGCTTGCCTGACCCGGTAGAGCCCCGCAGTGTATACTCCTGACATTCCCAGTTGACGAGGCGCGTAATGGCTTGGCTTTGGAAAAATTGTCGCTTGTACCCAATACTGCTCGTTGTAATTCTAGCAGCGTGTAGCGGCGATTCAGATGAAATACAGCAATATGCACTTCCTAATGACAGCGCGGGTCAAACCGAATTGACCGGCTGGTTACCCAAGCCTTCAACATTGCGCACAGCCTCTGCTACCACGACGCGGCTGTTCCGTTGGGGCCAGGGGTATGGCGCGGAGATGCCGCACAACTGCACCTCGCAGACTGGCGTGAGCGGCACATTCATGCCGCACTGGATGGAAGCTGAAGCGACGGCGGACGATCTCGCATATGCCTGCTACAGCTTCAACACCACCGGCTTTACCGGCGAATCAAAGCTGCACTTCACTTGGACGCAGACAGGTAATTACGCGGATGCCTGGGTTGCCTTGTCTGACTGGACCCACAACCGCTGGCGGTGGTACCAACTCACGGATAGCAATGTACTGGCGTACACTCCAGCGGAAAATGTAAGCGCTTCAGGCGATCTGCTAGTCGCGGTGTTGTTGACGGGAACCGCACAGTGGAAACTCGAATCGCTCTATATCGAGCAACCCGCCGAAACCTGGAACGTTTTCGGCGGCAACCTCCAACGCACGCGGTGCGCGCCGGTGAACGGCCCGCAGTCGCCAACGCAGAAGTGGGCGGTAGTGCTGCCGTGCGCGCCGTCGCTTTACGATCCTGTGCTCGGGAGCAATGGCGCGATCTATGTCTCAGGTTCCGCAGATGGCACCCTCTACGCTATCACTCCAGATGGTACCTTGGCCTGGTCATATGTGATGGACGAAGAATTCAATGTCCGCGCCAGCCCAGCCGTGGGGCAGGACGGCACGATCTACGTCGGTACATGGAATAAGTTCTTTTATGCCATCAACCCTGATGGCACACTTCGGTGGAAGATCGAGACGGATGATTTCATAGAGGCTGGGGCGTTGGTGGATGCCAACGGCTTGATCTACTTCGGTTCGGACGACGGGTTTGTCTATGCGGTGAACCCGGACGGGTCGATTGCCTGGGAATTCTACGCAGGCGGGATGATCTATGCTGGGCCGACATTCAGCGCTGATGGCCATATTTATGCCGCCAACACGGATGGGATGTTTTACTGCCTCACCGGCGCAGGACTGGAGGACTGGACTTACAACGCGGGCCTGACGATTTGGGGGCCGGCCGCGGTGGCGAGTGATGGTTCGATCTATTTCGGCAGCCGCAACGAGAACATTTACGCGTTGAATCCTGACGGCAGCGAGAAGTGGACATATGCCACCGGCGGCTGGGTTTGGAGCAGTGCGGCGATTTGCCCAGATGGCACGGTGGTGATGGGGAACAAGCATAACGGCTTTACTGCCCTCAGCCCGGACGGCGACTTAAAGTGGACGCACAGCGGGCATGAATGCGCGTGCGCAACCATCGGTGCTGATGGCACGGTATATTGCACGGGCTACGAGGGCAATTACGAAAGTTGGCTATACGCCCTCAACCCAGCCACTGGCGCTGAGAAATGGAAGCTCGCCGGCTGCAATGGGTGCCCGGCCATTGGCCCGGACGGCACATTGTATGTCGGTGGGACCACAACCGAAGGTGAGTACTGCCTATACGCTATCGGCGAATAGGCTCGCGTAGGCAAGCCTAGGCCGGCCTGCCCACAGGGGCCAGATACACTGCGAACTCGTTCTCCCCGTCCGCGCCGCACAGCTGATCAACATAGCCTTGATCGTAAGCTCCCACTGCACACGTACCGAGGCCAAGTTATTATTCAGGATTTTGATGGCCTAGCTGCTGACAGCATCGCTTCCAGCGTTATCTTGTCAGAGAATCGCATTGTGCATCAGGGAGCGTATTCATAGGCGCCAAGAGCTGGCGAGGCCAGCTGGATCCTTGTTTCCAAGCAATACGGCTGCATGAACTGCCATCCAGGCGTCAGATCTAGCGGTATCGACCCAGGCGGAACCGGCAGTCCAGTGAAGGGCAGGCCCATATTGCAGATACCGGCAGCGTCCGCCATTAAATGGAAATCCCGGACTAGCGGATCGGGATTATCCCAATCAGCAAATGACGGTGTACTGCCGGCCGCCTGGGACCAAGTGGTCGCGGCGTCTAGGGCATGTCCGGCCGCCACGCTCATCCCGCTGGGCAGTGCATTGTGACTGCCGGCCAGGGCAGAGGCTGTTGCCCCGCCCGACACGACAAGCAGCGCTTGGCCGGCCTGGCCTGTGCCGAAATCCCAGATCAGGTTGTTGTACATCTCACAGTGTGCATTGGCGGCGGAGAGCTGGATGACTGCGGAGATGTAGGGCGTGAGGATGGTGTTGTGGACCAGGTACAACGTGCCGTTGTGATCACCGCCGATATCCTGGCCGAAATGGATGGTGTGCTTGTTTCCGTCCATCGACTCTGCTTTGGCAATAATGGAGCCTTTTACTAAACTGTGGCTGTTCGCCGCCGCGGTGTCCTCGCCATCATCCACTAGGTCCAGTTCGCGGTTCGCGCTGTCGTGGATATAGCAGTACTCGATTATGTTGACGTGCGCGCGGCTCTTCACATTGTGACCAGTCAGGCTGCCGTAGACATGGCACGCGCGGAGCGTGAAGCTGTGCCCGCCCATGTACAGGTTGTGGTTGTAGCCTGGATTCGCTTCATTTCCGTTGCTGTAAACCACACAGTGCTCGACGAGCTGGTTGGCCCCGGATTCAGCCGCGGCGTCGCCATTGCTCATCAGCCCCATATCGCAGCCGTGAATCTGGCACAGCCGTACCGTCACATCATTTGCTTGGTTGATGCGCACCCCCGCGCCGTTATAGCTGTCATTGTGTGCGTTGACCAGCTCAAAGCCTTGCACCGTGCAGCCGTCGGCACCAGGGTTGAACTGGAAAATCGCGCGCGGGGTGCTGCCCGCGCCGGTGTAGTTGTATCCGGAGCCGTCGAGCTGCACGAGGCCGCCGGCCGCGCCGGGCACCCCCGCGAAGGTGATGCTGCTTTTATATACCTGCAAGGCAGGCTGGGAATAGGGCGCGCCGCCAGCCTGTGCGAACACGAGAATGGTATCGCCGTCCGTCGCGTCGGCATAAGCGCTCTCAATCGTGCTATAGGCCTGGCCAGGGCCGACGCCGATGCCGGTGATCTCCGCCGTTAGCGATTGAACGGTAAGGCTTGATCCGGCTGGAGCTGCGACAGCCAGGTAAACACTCCCTGCACAGGAGTGGTAACTCCCGTCTGGGATAAGCGGGCTTGCCATCAACTCGCCCCACGGCTGCCAATCCCAGGTTCCACGCCCGTAATCCGCAAGCCCGACCCAACATTCGCTGCCTGCGTTGATCTGAATTTGGATGTCGAGGCTATCAACGTTGATGCCGTTGAGGGCGAGGCGGTAAAGCGCATAGGCGAAGGAGCCGGTTGGGCCTGTGAGGTACGCCTCTGCTCCGTTGGCGGAAGCGCTTTGTGAATCGAAGTACTGGCTGCCGGTCAGAATAACCTGATGCCTTCCAGTTTGGCTAACCCAGCGGCTAAGGGGCGAGTCAGCTTCCTCGGGCAATGGCAGGGCTAGTTGCGGGGAGGCAGGTTCCGCGGCAGAGCTTGCGCCAGCGCAAGAACCAACTTGGCAGCAGCCCAGGCATGTAACTGCGACGATGGACAACCATGTTTGAAGCTGCATGCGACCTCCTGGCTCCACGATAAATAGTACATACTTTCCATTACCGAAGCGAG
>CAYXMN010000017.1:0-14187 GCA_964465955.1 uncultured Planctomycetales bacterium | reverse complement strand
GTTCGGATGCAGCCGGTTAATGTGTTAACTGGGCCGGCCCACGGGAGCGAGGTAGATTGCGAACTCGTTCTCCCCGTCCACGCCACACAGCTGATCAACATAGCCTTGATCGTAAGCTCCCACTGCACACGTACCTAGGCCAAGCGCTTCGCAGGCGAGGTAGAGGTTCTGGCACACATGCCCGCTGTCTTGGGCGATCAGCTTTGGCGCGAGGATGCTGTAGCGCCATTCGCAGCGGTAGGGCACCGCTGTCCAGATGAATGTCACCGCCGCGAGCCGGGCCAGCCGCTGGCCCATACAGGCTGACTTGGCTGCCTCGCGCGCTTCCTCCATAGACAGCTCACGCAGCAGCACCAGCTCGTGTTCCATGCTGAGGTAACGGTAGAGTCCCGGTTGCAGCCCGGACGCCGCGGCGATGACCAGGAAAGTCTCGAAGGGATGGCGCGCGCCGCCAGAGGGCACTGAGCGCAGGCAAGCCATCGCGCTGGGGGCGACCTGCTTTACACCTTGGGTCGCCCAACAGAGGAAAGCCAGCTCATCAACAGTGAGCGGCTCAGCGGTGAACTTGCGGCGGCTCATGCGATTTGCGATGGCCTCTTTCAGCGGCATCGAGCCCAGTTCGAGTGAATCAAAACCAGGCAAGGGGAACCGCACGGCATGATCCGGCACAGGCTGCTGTAAGGGCGGGGCAGGCAGTTTTAGTTGCTGATCAGAGCGGATACTGCTGAATCTCTCCCAGTCATCTGCCTTAATCGGGCTGTAATCGGGTTTAGGCGTGTCCATGGTTCGCTCCTGCTCGCGCGATGGCAAAGGTGGCAGCTACAGGTTATTCTAAACCTTCCAGCCGTTGATACAGCCCGACGGTATTCGCCAGCACGCTGGCGATGGTCATCGGTCCCACGCCGCCGGGCACAGGCGTGATCCAGGACGCGCGCGCTTCAACTTCATTGAATGTGACATCGCCAACGAGCTGTTCTAGCGGCTGGCCCGTCTCATCGCGGATGGGTAAACCGCCTTCATCCAATGCCGGGACATAGTTGGTGCCGACATCCACCACGATGGCTCCTTCCTTCACCATCGCCCCGGTAATCAATCCAGCCCGGCCGCTGGCAGCGACGATCAAGTCGGCGCGGCGGCATTCCTCGGCTAAGCTGCGCGTGCGCGTGTGGCAGTAGGTCACGGTCGCGTGCCGCGCCAGCAGCATCAGCCCGAGCGGCTTGCCAACCAGGTTGCTGCGGCCGACGATGGTGACGTTCATGCCCCTGACATCGATCCCGTAGGCGTCGAGCAACATCAACACGCCCGCCGGCGTGGCAGGTTTCGGGCCTGGCAGGCCAATGCTCAGCCGGCCCACGTTTTCAGGATGGAAGCAGTCAACATCTTTACGCGGGTCAATCGCAAGGATCACGGCTAACTCGTCGATGTGCGCTGGCAGAGGCAGTTGCACCAGAATGGAGTGGACCTCCGGATCAGCGTTATATTGCGCTACACTGGCGAGCAGCTCAGCTTGGGTGGTTGAGGCAGGCAGGCGGTCAATGGTGCTCTCGCAACCGATGCTGCCAGCCTGCTTGTTCTTCATGTTGACATAAGTAGTGGACGCGGGATTATCGCCGACCTGAATGAATACAGCGCGCGGCGGGCGGGAGGCGCGCTGGATCAATCCGGCAACCTCCGACTTGAGTCGCCGGCGCACCTCTTTAGCGGTGGTCTTGCCGTCTAGTATCTGTGCCATGCCCAGATTGTAGCGGACGGCTCGAGCGCTTCGCCTGCAGGCTTGAGAGGATTGCTATTCGATCACCAGTCCGGGCTGGTAGGTAATGCTGTCCAGCGGTTGGTCCGGCGCTTTAATACGATCACTATTCTCCACCGCTAGTTCCACCATCGCTGTGGAGTAGTCAATGTAGTCCAGTAAATGCACATAACCTTGTATGTTCACCAGCGGCGGCTGGCCGGCTTCGTTGATCAAGCGCTGGCAGCCGGCTTGGAAGTTGCGCTGGTAGTACAAGTTAAACAGCTCCAACCGCGCCTCGGACAAGTCGTACTTGCTATGGCCCGGCGCTGCAAGATATTGCTCCAGCATCTGCTCGGAATTCGCTAAGTTACCCTTGAGCCGTTCCAGCTTGGCCATGCCGATGACATAGCCCGGATGCTCAGGATCAGTGACCTGTAATGCGAGTAGATATGTGTAAGCTACCTCCGGGAAATCTTGGAACAGGGCGATTTTTGCTATTTCCCAGAGATAGTCACTCATATACGGGAAGTTTAAGCGCTCCAGCGCGATCGTGATCTCATCCGCCTTCGCCCAGCGTTTCAACTCCGCACACGCCAGGCCGTAGATCGCGTAATCCATGGGCGTGTAACCCTGGGATTCGCGTGCTTCAAGCGCTCTTAAGACCGCGTTGAAATCACCGGCCCAGAACGATTCGAGCGCTTCATGATAGGGCCAGTCAGGCAGCATATTGCGCTGCGCGTCCAGGTCGGACAGCTCGCTTTTGACGTACTGCTGGTTGCGCGCGATCAGGCTTTGATCACCTTCCGCCACGCGAGTGGCCTGTTCCAGCAAGTATTTTGCGTCTTGCAACCGGTAGGAAGCATAGTTCAGCAGCGCACGGTTATTTAAATTCGCCCAGTCTACCGTCCCGGCATCGGGCAGGGCCACTAAATGATGGCCGAGGATGTATTTCCCGGTGTCAAGGTCAAGCGTCAGCCTGAAGTAGTTGCTTTTACGCGGTAAGAATCCAAACTTATTTAAGAAGTGAGGCGCAGGTTGCCACAACAAGTTGTCCGGTGTGAGGGCTCCGCCTGGTTCCAGCTTTAAATCGCAGGCATCCTTCAGCTCATAGACCACCGTGCCGGCGGATTCAGGCAGCAGGCTGATAATGCGCAAATCCCCTTTAGCATGCTCGACTCCGGCGGTATCGGTCCACGGTGTGGTGGAGTAGACAAACAAGTGCTGGCCTGTGAGCAGAAAGGTGAATGGCGGCGTTTTGAAATCCGCGTTCACGGGTTGCGTATATAGCTCCACGCACTCATTCCGCTCCCGTACTTCCGCGACGATCAGAGTTGCGCCGCCGCCGGTGCGGATTACCGCTCCGGCAAGTTCCGGCCCGCCGAGAGGCGTGTTGAGTTCATAGAGCACCTCGCCTTTGCCTGCGAAATACTCATGCAGCACGGCTGCGTTTTTGTCGTTGATGGCGAAGGCCGGAGCGGCCAGCAAGCAGCAACCGGCAACCAACATCAGCAGGATCACGTTACGCATCCTACCCCTCCTAAAAGCCTTGACCGCTGGCTACCAGCTCACGCTGGCGCGACACCATGTCGCTATTGATTGAGCCGCGGTTCTTGGCCTGGGCTTGGTCGTACCAATATATTGCAGACGAGAAATCACCTAACCGGCGTTCAATTTCACCCAGTTGGAACGCAATGAATCCCTCATTCGACGGCGTGGTCTCCGATTTCTCCCATGATCTCCGCAGGTTTTCGCCTGCCAGGCGCAAGTAAGAGCGTTCGAGATCAATCGAGCTCCAGAGATAGTTATAAAGCGATCCCGGCGTATTAATACTGGCATCAGCCAGTGCGGCGCGGCGTAACCATTGCTCGGCCGCAACCAGTTCGCCGCGGCTGCGGTAGAGCCAAGCAAGCGCTAAATTAAACTCGCTGTCAGTCAAGTCGGTCAGCTGGCCGGCGCTGCGGAGTTCCTGCCAATAGCCCGCTAATTGCAGCTCGTAAATCCCTAATAGGTCGCTGGTATCAGGCTGGCGTCGCGGCATCTTGGCAAACAAGTTGTAAACATCGGTATCGAATACGTTTTTACCGCTGACCACGTCAAGCCGGACGGCCCAGGCGGCTTGCATGTACCAGTTGGCCACATCCAGCGAACGCAGCTCCGCCGCCTCGGCGAGGTGCGCGGCGTTTTCCATTTTCTCCCAGGCGTAAGCGCCAGCCCACGGCAAATCCGGTGGCGAACTCCGGTTGAACTTTGGCTCGCCGAGGATTTGCTTCAAGTCCTCCGCATCCCACGGGCTAGGCAGATTGAATTTGTCGGGATACGCAACATAGCCGGTGGCCGGGTCGATCACGAGGACGTAGGCGAGGGTGTTCACCGGCGGATGCGGGCATTGATCATAGTCATAACTGGTGACGCGCACGACTTGTTTCAGCACCGGTGCGATGAAGCGGTCTCCGGTAATCGGAGAGGTGAACTCGCGCTCCTCCGTATAGCTGGTATCAGTGTCGAAGTTTGGATTCAATGGATCAAGCGCGCCAGGCTGAGAGCCGGCTTGTAGCAACAACATCAATCCGCCGGCTGCCAATCCGCCAAGGTTCATCGTCCGCCTCCCCAGCTGTTTTGCAGCAAGCTTGCCAGATAGGCGTCGCGCTCGGCTAGTGATAATGGACCGGGATTATAGCCGAGCTGGCGGATTAAAGTGTCGGTCAGGCTCAAGCGTACTTCCACCGGCAGTTCGCCGACGCGTTGCAGGTAGCTGCCGATGATGTAGTTATGGCGCGGACTGAGTTGGCCGCCAGGTATCTGGCCCGGCGCTGCTCCAGCCCAGGCATAAGGCAGCTGGTGGGAAAACTCGCGTACAACCACAGTGTCCGCGACGAGGTCACCCAAGCGCTGCTGGCTTTTGGTGGCGAAGAAAGCCACTAATCCGACGACATAATAAGCAGGCAGATTGTCGACCAGCCGCAATAAGTTGCGCAGCAGCACATCCCGGAATTCAAGCGGTTGCCCGCCGCGTTTGATGACGCGGATGCCGGCAATCCGCTTACCTGGTGATTGTCCGTGCCAAATCGTTTCGAAGATGATGAAATACCCGGAAGTCAGCAGCAAGCCAATGATTAGAATGATCAACAATACAATCAGGAACGGTCCGGGATCATTAGCGTTCGCTGAGAACATCAATCCGACCATCGCGAAAACGAGTATTGCGACAACGATTCCAGCAACCACCCCTGAAATCACCATGTCGATCAACAGCGCCAAAAAGCGCGGCCCAAATCCCGCCAGGGGTAGACGCAGCAACAGATTCTCCGGTGTTTCCACCGTAAGGACTTCGTAGTCTTCCCAATACTCATGTGACACTGCGCTGTCCGGTGCGCGCGCCAATCGCTCGAGGCTCCGCGCACATTTATTCTACACGTTAGACGCGCAGGCCGGCTTCCCGGTTCAGGCTGCTGGCATCTCACGGCAGGCGGCGACTGCCTCGGTAAATGCCGAATAACTGAGCTGGGAACAATGGAGTTTATGCTCCGGCAGGCCTCCCAGGAACTCGATGACTTGTTCCGGGAGAATGCTCGCCGCCTCATCCAAGGACAACCCGCGGGCCATCTCGGTTAACGCGGAGGAGGAGGCGAGGGCGCTGGCGCAGCCATGTGCGGTGTAACGCGCCTCGGCAATGCGCCCGGCATCGTCCAGCCGCATCATCATTTTGACCCAGTCGCCGCAATCGCTCTGGGCCATCCCGGTGCCGTGCGCTTGCGGCAACTCACCCCAGTTGGGACGCGTTTCGGCGAGTAAACGTACCTTCTGTGTAAACTCTTCCATGCTATCGCACTCCGTTTACGGATATCTTTAGTTGATACCCTGTCGCAATAGCAAGACTTCTAGTCTACACGGAAATGCCGTGGCCTGCGTTCAGTCATCCTGCAACATAACTAGTACCTGCTCTACCGCCGCCAGCATGCCGGCTGGGTCCACCAATTGCACGTGTTCTGCCATCTTGCCGAGGATGGCCTTGCCGGCTTCCTGCAGCTCACGCGGGCATGCCAGGAGCACGGGGATTTTGTAAGCGTCGCAGGCATGCAGGATGTCTGCCGTAGTTGCATCGATGTTGAATGGAGCGATGACTTTATGCATGTAGCCGATGACTACATCCTCGTGATTGATGGTGTTGTACAAGCGGATATTCTTACCGTGGCCATCATATCCGTTGGACACGGGAATGGTGTCGTACCCCTTGGCGACAAGGGTGGTCAACCAAATTGAATCCGTTCCGGCGAAATAACCGATCACCTTCGACATGCTAGCCTCCTCGAATATGGACTTCGAATTAGTTGCAACTTAGAGTATCCGCAGTTTCTCCCCTGGCCGCATGCAAGCCCCAAAAAAAAGAAGGGAGCGCTGTACAGCGCTCCGCTGCTCAAAGGCCAAGAACTTCAGAACGCCGAGGTTGACGGTGAAGTGCAGGTGCAGACCGCCCTGTTACGTGCCGATGGCACTGTTCATTTCTACACGGTAGCCGCGGTTGACATGGATCTCACCTTTGCATCCACCCAGGGAATGCGCCACTCGATGACGCGCTCAGGCTCGCAGATCCGCTCAAAGATCTTCTCCCTAACCAGAACTGGATGGCGGTCCAAGATAGGAACAATAGAAGCGACGACTTCACTCGCCGCCTGATGGAACGGCCCTTCACCTGGAGTACGCGCCTTTAAGTACTCCATGAAGCCATCAACTGTGTAGGACGTGGGTCAATCTCCGCAGAAATTCGAAGAAGTCCGCCAAGTATAAAAGTATGAAGGGAAGGATCAGATGGATGCGAGTTGATCAGCACTGCTGCAGGCTTGGACTGCTCCAGGACAACAAGCAGCCGGTCTTAGCCGTGGTTACTGCACATCAATCGTTTCCCCACCTGGGTCATCGTTTTGACCTGGATCGGGTTCGGCAGGCGGCGCTTCCTCTGGGGGCGGGGCGGATTCGCCCGGATCGACCGGTTGCGCTTCACCGCCTGGTTCTGTATCTTCGCCTTTGCCTTCCCCTTCACCGCCTTCTTCTGCCTCTTTTTCCTTCGATACCCCACCTCGGCCTCGGCCTTCGCCCGGACTGATGAGCGGCGCCCCCACGGGACCTTCCGGCAAGGCTGCGCCTGCGGTATTCTGGCCAACCAGGTCAGCCGGGTTGATCATGGAAAAGTCGTTGTTAACCATGGCTTGAACCAGGTTGTCACCAGGGTCGTATTTTTGGCCTGGATCGTTGAACTTCCAGGTTTCAGCTTCTTGAGCCTTGATGTACCCGAGCTTCAAATCCAATAACAATGCCGGATTATTTATGGGTTCCACGACATTTGAAGCAAGATCATGCTGCCACCGGAAGACACGGGCCTCATCGCTTCCGGGGGGAGTGGCTTGCCACAAGTAATAAATCACCCCTTTGTCGATTTCAGGATCTTCCCGGCGGACGCGATACCCGTTATCGCGTAGCGCGTCGAAAAAACTGGTGTAATGATCGATGCGCTCCATTTGCTTCGTGAAATTGGTCGCACCGATATCCTTAATCACGCCTTCCAGATAATGACTGCCGACCAGAAACCCGATGCTGATCAGAAAGAAAACTGTGCCGAGGATCGAACCCAGACAGCCGAAAGTGACGTAGGAAATCTCCTTACCCATTGACCAGCGCCGTTGCGGTGGCGCTTTCGCACCAGGCTTCTTGTTGGCGGTTTTTGGTCCGGTCGGCTGCGGTGGGTTTGCTAGCCGCGGCGGGGCGGTGCTTGGCGTTGCATTATCCATGGCGCTTGACTCCCTGGGCCTGCCGGTGCGACAGGCGGGCCAGCACTTGACGGTCACTGATAGACAGCCCGGCCTGTGGTCGGAAGAACCGATGGCCTGTCTGCAGCTTATAAAACTGTTCCCGTTCGCTAATCTCTTCCACGCGTTTATGCGCTTGAGAAACTCGCAGCTCAAATTCTGCCATAGGATTTCGAGCATTTCGCCGCTGGAAAATGGTGCGACGGAATACAAATAGTAGCGCTACAATCCCCAATCCAAAACAAATGGTCGCCAAGGGATTGGACGAGGTAACCGCAATTTGTTGCACCGCGAGCTGCATTGTGCGTGCCTGAGCGCTAGGACGATGCTATTTCAAGGGCAGTTCGTCGCCCCGGCGCTCGTTGATGACTGAAGCATACCCCATGTCACGTAACTGCGCATCATACTCCGCGGCCTGCGCCGGATCGGTGAAGGCGCGCTCCACAACTACCAGATTGCCAAGGACCAGCGCGTAGGGTTTGAAGCCTGTCGGGAAGGTGCCTTGCTCGACGAGCGCAAAAGCCTCAGCCGCAGTGTGCGGTCCTGTGATCTGCACGCTGAAAATCTGCGGCACCTGCTGGCGGGCTGGACGGACATCAATCGACAGCTTGGCAGGATCATCAATCTCAATCACCTTGAATTCGCTCGGTCCGGTCAGGAAGATTTGCATCTCCTTAATTTCACCGCTCGGTGGCGTTACGACGCTGAAGGGGAGGGCGGGTTTTGAGGTGAGTTGCGCTTCAGCGTTGAACTTCACGCCGGGTAAGGTGATCACCAGCCGGTAGGGGCACTCTAAATAGGTTACGCTGTATAGCGGGTGCAACGCCACTGCTCCGCCGGCATTAGTTTGGAAATCGAGCACCATCCGCGTATAGTCATCGTGCGAGCCGAACCGGATGCTGTCTAACACAATACCATCTTGCTGCTGGCCGCCAGTGAACGAGCCTTGCTGGCGGAATTCTGCCGGTGCTTGTTCAATCTGGGCTACCGCCAGGCCAAGCAATACGCCCGCGGCGCACACGACAGCCAGAATGCCCCGTATGACTCTCATAGCAATACCCCGTTTCCGATCTCAACCCAAAGAATCAAGCGGATTGTACCACACCTGTGGATAACTTGTGGATAACCGAGGGCCTAAGCTAGTGTACGTTTTGAACTACGCGGTTAGCGTTCGCGACGTGTTGGCGAGGATTACTTGAAACTCCGCACGAGGCTGCCAAAGATGAGGTTCCAACCATCGGAGAGGATGAACATCAGCAGCTTAAAGGGAAGGCTAATTAGCACCGGCGGCAGCATCAGCATGCCCATGCTCATCAGGATCGAGCTGACCACCATATCCACCACCAGGAACGGCAGGTAGATGACAAAGCCGATTTGGAAAGCGCTTTTTAGCTCGCTAATCATAAACGCCGGGATCACTACATGCATCGGGATGGTGTCAACGGTGGTGATTTCTAGATCCAGCTTGGCCATGTTGGCGAACAGCGCGAGATCCTTGTCGCGGGTTTGCGCCAGCATAAAGGTACGTAAGGGCTGTTGAGCATTACCGAGCGCTTCGGCGTATCCGATCTTTTCGGTTAGGTAGGGCTGGACTGCGGTATCGTTGACGATCTTGATCACCGGCATCATGATGAATAGGGACAGGAATAGCGCAAGCCCGACTAAGACAGTGTTCGGCGGGGTTTGCTGCGTACCGAGGGCGTTACGTAATAGCCCCAGCACGATCACAATGCGCAGGAATGGCGTCATCATCACCAGAATCGATGGCGCCAATGTGATCAAAGTGAACAGCAGCATTATTTGAATGATGCCTGCCGCGTCACCATCGCCTCCGCCGATGCTGAAGTTCACTTCAGGCAATCTAATCTCGGCGCCTTCTCCAGCAGTCGGAACGGTCGCGGTGCTGGCAGGCTGCACGGCAGCAGCTTGCTCGCCTGGGGCAATGTCTGGTGCGGCTTGGCCCCAAGCTGCACTCCAGCCCAGCAGCATGCAGGCAACCAGCGCTAATCCGGAGGCACTCGCAGCGCGCCGGTGGCTGGCAGCCAGCAACTGCTTGAACCGGTCCGAGATGGCAGGCTGCTTGAGCATGGGCTAGCTTTCTAAATTACTGAGCTGCTGGCGGATGCGGTCGATTAACACTGCTTTCGTGTTACGCTCCTGCAATAGGTGGGTGGGGACGATGCCCGGTCCGCCGCGGGCTTGCGCTCCATATCCGCCAGATTGCCGCACTTGTTGAACGGTCATTCGTCCGCTCGGCCCATACGTGCCGGCTGCTGCCAACGCTGGGGCCGGACTCACGCGGGCACTTGGGGTGAACAATGGGCGTTCCTGCCAATCTGCGGGTAATGCGCTTTCCTCACGCTCGATGATCGCGTTCACGGTGTGCTGGTAACTGCCATTCAACTCCGCCAGCGGCACCTTATCTAGCATGTTGATGCTGTGTGGTGTGACACCCAGCACCAACGCATCATTGTTCATTTCCACAATGATCAGTTGGCGGCCAGGGCCAATGCTGACGGTTTCGATGACGACCAGGGCTTTCTGCTTGAAGCCAGGCAGTGTATTGTTTCGCAGGCGCTTAGCGAGCCAGGCGCCGACGAATAACAGCGCTAGGACCAGCAAGACCATCGCTCCGCTACGCACGGGGTTGTATCCAGCAAGCGAACTGCCTACCTCAGAATCCTCTGCTTCGCCACGCAGAATCTGACCTAAAGTCGGTGAGTCTTCGCCGCCCATATCCTCGGTATGGCCGGTATCGATCACACTGGCCAGGGTGCCGCCATGTTCCATCGCGATTGGTGGAACGTCGGTCGTGGAGTCAGGCACGCCAGTTGATGCAACTACAGCGCTATCCGTCAGCGGATCATCAATTTCTTCGGGCGTGAACAGCTCACGGAGCGAAGGCGCCGGCTGGCTCGGATCTAGTTTAGGGTTGGTTGCCTCAGGCAGGTCCATTCCTCCGATAAAACTGGATCCCGTGGTGCTGGTGGAAGCCTTCTCCGCCTTAGCGGGAGCTGGAGCTTGTTTGACTGCTGGTTTCGCCGGAGCTTTAGCGGCGGATTTTGGCTTGGCCGCAGGCTTTGGCTTGGTTTGCGGCTGCACGGCCTTCGGCGCCGCCGGGGTTGAGCTTGCAGCAAGCTTGGCCTGGGTTATACCGGGCTTGACCGCGGACGGCGAGGACTTCTCGGCCACAGCCGCGGTGGTGTTTAAAGATAATTCCTGTTGGCGGGAATCCAACAACGATGAAGCGGGTTTAACAGCAGGAGCGGCGCTGGGCATCTGTTTCGTAGCGGCGGGGGCGGAACCGGCAAGGGGGTTGCTAGCCAGACCGGAGTCAGTCGCGGTCGAGCCTGCGTTCAAATCCAAGGGGACATCCTCGGGTAGCAGGCTGAGCAGGCCATCGTCTTCCGCGGCAACGGCTGCCGCTGACATGAGGCTGATACGCACTGTCCACGGCACGCACAGGAGTGCGACCGTGCACAGCACGGCAAGAGCCAGGCTGTACCATCCAACTTTCCCCATCTTTCCGCCTTTCGCCGCCGCAGCGGCTGGATTCCTCTGCCTGCGATGCCCCGCAGGCTACCTCTACCGGTTCACCACCGATTCCGCATCGCCCCGATGCGGCAGCGAGCTATAAGCCTAGAGTCTTGTTGACGGCATCAAGGACGCGATCCGGTTTAAATGGCTTGACGATAAAATCCTTCGCCCCGGCTTGGATCGCTTCAATCACCATGGCCTGCTGGCCCATGGCTGAGCACATCACGACCTTAGCGTTTGCGTCAACGGATAGGATTTCTTTAAGAGCGGTGATCCCATCCATCTCCGGCATCGTGATGTCCATCGTGACCAAATCCGGCTTTAATTCCTTGAATTTCCCCACGGCGACCTGGCCGTTTTCAGCTTCACCGGCGACTTCCATTCCGTTTTTGGTCAAGATGTCCTTGATCATCATGCGCATAAACGCTGCATCATCGACAATCAGAATACTAGGCACGTCTAAGCCTCCTGGCGCTAGCTGAAACAAACATATTCCATTCTATCCTGCTTAGCTCAATTGGGCAATTCGTTCAGCAGGAGATAATATAGATGTAATCCTGACGCCAAAGTTTTCGTCGATTACCACGACTTCACCTTTGGCGAAATATTTACCATTCACCAGCAGATCGATCGGTTCACCGGCCAGTTTATCTAATGTGATCAGGCTGCCCTGGCCGTATTCCAGGATTTGCTTGATTGCGATATGAGTTTTGCCGAGTTCCACTGTGACTTGCAGTGGAACATCCAGCAGCATATCCAGATTCCGCGTGTTGTACTCCACCTCTGGTTCATGCAGCTGCGAGAACGAAGCAGGCGAGTACTGGGTGGTAGCACCTTTGACATTACCTGTGCTTGCGGTTGGCGCAGCCGGAGCGGGCCTTGCCGCCGGCTCGGTCGCCGCTTGGGCCGCTGGGGCAGGCTTGGGCGCCGGCGCGCTTGGTTCGTTGACTTTTTTCAGGATGCGCTGGGCTAGCTCGCCTGGAATTAAATGGCGGACAGTCACACTGGATTCGCCGGCGGTAAGCTGGATCTCTGCCAGCATCGCATCCGCCTCGATCTGGCTCGCGGTAGCCGTTGCATCAATCATCGTAACGGATTCGCCGGTGGCGGACGCCTTTAACGCGGCGGACAGGTTCGTGAGGTAACTCCCATTAGCCTGGGACATCACTTCGCTAATCGCGGATAGCTCCATCTCGTTGAGCGAGAGATCGCCGTCTGGCTCGCTCCCCGTCAATGCCGCCGCGACCTGTTTGGCGAACACCGGATCAAGAATCAGGAAGTGGACCATTGGCTGGTCGACCGTGATCGGGAAGCTGAAAACAAGGTCTTCGCCAATCAACGCAACGAGCTCATCCGGGTTCGTCGGAGCATACTCTACGCCGGCCAGCGTGTATTCAAAGCCGGTCATCGCGTTGAGCACGCTGGGCCGGCTGGCAAGTGTGCTGCGCTCGAAATCCGCCAGCGCGGTCACGTTACTCGCGCTCATCCCGCTGCTTGCGCCGCCGCCGCCGCCGAGGATGGCATCGATTTGATCCTGAGTCAGGCCGATATCCGTCATGCGCCTATCTCCTTTGGAACCGGTTGGCGGGGAGGTTGTCCGCATCCGCCACAATCTCTGTGATCTGCGCCGCACGCTGTTTACCGATTAAACCGGGAGTGCAGCGGAACTTATCGATTTTGCCAACTTTGACCTTCAAGTCTTGGCTGGTTTTAGTGTCCAGGAGGATTAAGTCTCCTACTTCGAGTTCAAGAATCTCACGCATCAGGCAGTGAGCCGTGCCAAGCTCAACCACCACCGGCACTTCTACTTTACGGAGGATTTGCGTGGTGCGTTCGCGAGTCTCCTCGGTCGCTCCACGCTGGCCTACGGCATACAGCGTCTGTGCGCTGAGCAGGCTAAGAATGGGCTCCAGCAGGACATACGGATACACCAGGTTCATGATGCCGCTGATGTTGCCGATGCGCGCCTCCATTGTGATCAGCAGAATCATGTCGGAGGGTGGTACGATTTGGACGAACAACGGATTGCTTTCGATATCCGAAAGATCCGGGTTCAAGTCGATCATGCTGCTCCAGGCTTCCTTTAAGAACACCATGCCCTCATCGATCAGGTTGCTAAGCACCTGTGACTCGATTTCCGTCAGCTCGCGCGCCTGGATGTTGCTCATCCCGCTGCCGCCGAGCAGGCGGTCGATGATCGGGAAGCCGATAGTATGGGAGAACTCGATGAGCGCCTTGCCTTCCAGCGGCGAAACCGTGAAAGTGGCGGTGATCGTCGGATTCGGGATGGACTGCATGAACTCCTGGTAAGTCACCTGGTCCACGCTCGACACGCTAATGCTGACGAAGTTGCGCAGGATGCCGGAAAGCGTGCTGCTCCACAAGCGCCCGAAAGTCTCATGCAGCATATAGATTGTGCGCAGCTGCTCTTTGGAGAATTTCGAGGGGCGGTAGAAATCATAAGGCTTGACCTTCTGGCTGCGGTCGCCACCTTCATCCTTGATATCATCCGCTTGTATCTCGCCACTGGAAAGAGCGCCTAATAAGGCATCAATCTCTTCCTGGCTAAGAATATCCGCCACATGCCGCTCCTACTTATATTCGTTATACCAGCTTGGTTGCCCGGCTGGTATGGCGAATCTACTCAACTGCGCCGGTCTCGCCTGCCGGCTCCGGGGATGGCACCGGCACGGTGATGCAATGGACGCGCCGGGCATACTCCAAGGCCAGCTCAACGACTACTTTGGTGGATTCCTTTACGATGATCTTCTTACCATTCAACAAACGGATGATGGTGTCGGGCGTTGCCTCCACCATTTCAATCAAGTCCGCGTTGAGCACGAACTTTTCCCCGTTGTACCTGGTCAGTTCGATCACCCAGGACGCCCCACATTAATATAATCGTCCGCCAACGATACTTATGAAGCTAACAGCTTCCGCCTTCGAACTATGCACAAGTTGTGCACAGCCTATCCACTATAGCCCAAACAGGCGGGAGTGTGAAGAGTCTGGAGCGACCGCTGCGTTAAATTTGCGTTACCTGGCGAACATGCGGATCACGCTTGACGGAATTTCGCTGCTTCGAAAAAGTTGTTAGAGATCAGTAGAACGATCGGC
>CAYXMN010000016.1:22894-25874 GCA_964465955.1 uncultured Planctomycetales bacterium | reverse complement strand
CGCTGCGCGAATGGCGGGCCCATCAGACTGGATTGCCCCTCAGTGAAGCGTTTCTCGAACGCGATTTACTGCTATGCCATTGCGCTGCTGATCTGGCACGGTTCATTGTGGGAGAAGGCCTCAGCGACGCCGACCTTCTCCAGGCCTGGCATGCGCGCAATCGCACCGCCGGCACGCGTTACACATTTACGCGCGCAGCTGAACAATGGCAGGTATCCGCCGTCGATGTTGATCACGCGACCGGCGGGCTGTGGGTGGCGAATGCCGCGGGACGGCGCTGGCTGGTCGCTTCGTACACCGAGTTGTCGCCGCCGCAACACCCCGGCGGCGGCGCGCTATAATCTGTGCAGCGGATAACGGAGGATTGCATCGATGAGCAACTACGACGACAGCCGGGGAATGGCGTATATGATCAGCGGCTTCGGGCTAGGCGTCCTGGTGGGCACGGTAATCGGCCTGCTGATCGCGCCGAAGAGCGGACGCGAATTACGCTCTGACATCGCCGAGTATGGACGCGATACCTACGACAAGGTGAAGGATTACAGCCGCGAGGCTTACGAGAAAAGCCGCGAGAAGGCGCGCGAAGCATATGAGGCAGGGCGCGAACGGGCCAACGAGTACAGCGCGCGCGTCGGTGAGAAACTTGAGGGAGTCAAGGATCAGCTCAGCGACCGCTTGCGCGGCACCTTCAACCACGGCGACGCCCCCAGCGAAGGCTAATGCACCACGCCTGATCCACGTTTAGCACGGCGCGGGCTGGCGCCTGGTTTCACACGCGGCGTGGTCGGCCTGGTTGGCCGCGGCACTGGATTAATCGCAACTGGCCTGGCTGTCAGCAGCGGGCTGATTCCCGCGGAAGATGTGTTGCGCTACATCTTCACCGACGCAGGCGCGGGTGATTAACGCGGCGGCTGCAATAAGGACAAACACCAGCGCTATCAGCGCGAACCGCCACAGCAGCGGCATGGTGAGAAAAAGCCCGTTTCGTGGATCCAAGCCGACGCCGAGCCCTGGGCGCCCGTCGTCGTAGTTAAACACATCGCCCTGCACCCGGTTCTCCAACAGCCGCTGGGACTCAAGCTCCCCCTGCCGCGTTAGATCACGCTGGTACTCCAGCTCGCCGCGCGCCAGGTCATCCTCCCAGCCGGGAACATCCGGAAACGACGGCTCTGCCTCCTGCTTGTCCATGACTGATTATGCTAGCACGGCCGGCAACACCTGCCTGAACCCAGGCGCAGCCTTATCAACCCCCGGGCAGGGCATAGAACACGTCCAGCGTCAGCGGCGTCCCGTCGATGTCGAACAACTGCAGATAAGGCTCAAAGGACCAGCAGCCGGAGCTGGGCCACGCCTCCCAGGACCCGGCGGGCAGCGGGAGCGAATAATGCCCGCTGGCGTCGGTGGTGCAGCGATAGGTCGCCGGGCCGAGGAACCATACTTCCACATCCGGCACCGGGGTCGTGGTGCCCATCTCATAGACGTAACCTTCCACCAGCCACGCCGGATGGCTGGTGCCGTAAAAAGTCTCGGCAACCGCGTCGCCCCCGCTGATGGTGATCACCTGGCCGGCCGGTTCGAAGATCCAGGGGGACAGCATCGGCGTGATGTCATAGGTATCCTCGTACACGGTATCCAGTTGCCAGTGCCCGTTAGCGTCAGTGACTGCTTCATAGCTGCTTGCCATGCCCTCCACTTGAATCACCACGCCTGGGAGGCCTTGGTTGGCGGAGACTTTATCCATAACCTCGCCGCTTAATGTGTAATGTGCGAGCTCAGTACCTGTAAACGGCGGCACGGTTACACCGCTGTCCTCAATCATTAATTCCTGTTCCGCCGGTTCGAAGAGAAAGCCTTGCAGCTCCGGATACGCCAGGTAGTAGCCGGCAGGGACGGCGGGGATGCGCCAGTAGCCTTGACTGTCGGTCGTTGCTTCAAAAGAGGTACCGGCCGGCATAAAGGTATAGACCGTCACCTGCACGCCGGGGATGCCGGTCGTTCCATCCGGGCGGTAAACATGCCCGTCGACGGGGAAGGCGGGGAGAGCGGTGGCGAGGAACGGGCTGAATGTCGTGTCGGACTCAACGTTGGCTTCGCGCTCGCTGGGCGCGAAGCTATAACTGGCGCTCTGGGGAAAGGCGTAGTATAAACCTGCGAACACGTCGGTAAACACGTAGCGGCCTGCGCTGTCAGTAGTGGCGAAGAACCAGCCGCTGCCTCCGTTCAGTTGAACGTCGATCCCCGCGAGCGGTGTCACGCCATCCGCGAGGTAGATGTAACCATCGACTGTGAACAGCTCCAGCTCGCTGCCGGTGAAACTGCCGACGTGTGCCGGCCCGCCGGCCACAGTCACGTTGCGCTGGGCCGGCGTGAATTCCCAGCCGACTTGAAACGGCTCGACCGTGTAACTGCCGTCTATCGCCTCGAGCACTGACCAGTACCCGGTTTCATCGGTGAAGGCGTTGTAGTTCACGCCCTCGCCAGCGGGACTGATGTTGAGCTGGATGTTGGGCAGCGGGGTGCTGCCGTCGGCTGCAAAAACATAACCGTCAAGCAGGTAGCCGGGCAGCGGCGCTCCGGTGAATTCGTCGACATCGGCATCCGCCCCGGCCACGCTGAACTGGCGCGACGGCGGGGTGAAACCCCAACCAGGCGAATGCGGTTCAACCAGGTAGTCACCGTCCGGCAACGGGATAAACCAGCTGCCGTCGTTGTCGCTCCAGGTGGAGACGCTCCCCCCCGCGCCATCCTGGCGGGTAATTCTCAGCTCCACTTCGAACAGCCCGGCCGCAGCTTCATCAACCGTAAGTCCGGTGACATTCCAGGTCGGCAGCAGGGCGCCGGTAAAATCATCGACGCCGAATTGCAGCCCGCTGACTGTGATGTTTTGCACAGCCGGGGTAATGCTCCAGCCAATCAGGCTGCAGCTAGCCGCATAGTCCCCAGGCAGCACGCCGTCAATCAGCCAATTGCCTGCCCAATC
>CAYXMN010000016.1:9581-22884 GCA_964465955.1 uncultured Planctomycetales bacterium | reverse complement strand
CGTGACGGCAGAATAATCCTGGCCGCCGTCCAGCAGGATGTGCGCATCGGCCAGAGGCGTCATGCCATCTTCCTGCCAAGCCCGCCCGCTGACGCTGCACAGATCGCCCACATGCACGCGCTCCAACTGCCAGGTCGCGGTTCCCGAAACCAACGTCAGCAGCAGCATGCGCTGGTTTGCCGGATCGACACAGCGCGCCAGATCCAGCCCCAAGGTGCTGCCACCCGGCGGCAGTTGCCGCCAGTCCCAGCAGTCGCGGGTAAAGTCCGCCACGCCGATCCACAGCTCGCTCTCCGCCCCTTGCGCCGACCAGCTGAAGGTGACCTGCGGCGCGCGGTCGTAACCGGCCATGTCGAACCCGTAACAACAGAACGCCAGCTCGTCAAACACATCGCCGGCCGGTAATAATACGCATGCAGTATCGAGGTAGTCCGCCTGCTGGCGCGGATAGCCGGACACAGTGATGAACCCCGCGCCGTGGCAAACCAAGTCCGCCGGGATGTAGCTCGCACCGCGCAGGTGCGACGGCGGGGCGATGCTGTCCACGACGGCTGAGGGCTCCTGCTTCAGGGAGCCCGCTTTGCCTCCGCAGCCAGCTGCGGCGCCTAGCAGGCCAAGCAGCAGCCAGGCGCAGAGATTAATTAGGCGCTTGCCGCCGCACCTTAGCCGATGTACTTGCCAGTCCATTTGATCCACCTGCCTGTTCAACCAGCCGGGCGGTTTACCCGGTATCTGATTTAACCTTATCTCAATACAGCGAGAATAAGCAGGACCGCAGGCGCGCCTTTTCCAGGTTACCAGTTGACCAGCCGTTCACGATAATTCTTGCCGTGGCGGCCTGGCCGGCATGGGGATCTATTGGCCCAGCCTGCCCCGGCGGAGATTCCTGTTATCGGGAGGGTATCTCAATTCGTTGAATCTGGTTAGCCTGGCGGCGGCGCGGGTAAAACCTTCGGTTTGGCAAATGGCGGTCTAGGAAATCAATCAGCCGCCTCGCAGTGCCAGCCCCAAGGGAGAAGGCCATGTTACGGCATGGAGTAGTCAGCCTGATGATCGCACTGCTTAGCTTGAGCCTGGTTGCCAGTTGCTCGAGCCTCAACGCCGGGTTGGAGACTTACCCGGCCCCGGCCGCCTCGGACGCTGCCGCCGCCCCGGCAGGCCTCGACTGGGCAGGTTTCCCTGACTTCCCCGCCGACAGCTCCAGCAAGGCCATGAGTTGGCTCAGTGCAGTCACTCCCACCGCTACGTTCGCCCAGCACCGCGCCTACGCCGATCCGCTGGTTCCCGGTGGCCTGGTGCTGGAAGGACTGCACGGCTTCCCGGCAACGCATATGCCGCCGCCCCCATACTTCGCTTATGCGCTGTACCAGGTGCCGCTCGGCGTGCATGAAAGCGATTTGCTCGCCTTGACGCTGACCGGAAACCTGGAAGCCGCAGGCCAGAGCTACTACGTCGCCATCGCCAATTTCGACGCGCTGCACTGGGAATGGTACGGCCCCGGCGGTGCTGCCGCTGAGTACAGCATCGACATGGCCAGCCTCGGGTACGACCTGACCGGCCCGTGGGGCAACATGTACTTCGCCGTGGCCGTGCCGCAATCCATGACGCTGTACCTGCATCAGATCGAGCTGGACTTCGCCGACGGCTCCGGCGGCGCTGCGCCGACATACTGGAATGTTTGGGGCAAAGCCTATGACGACTACGCGCTCGGCACGATCCTGCCCGGAGAGACGGTAACCTTTGAAGACACCCTGACCGCGACTGTCTTTACTACCCCGACCGGCGGCGACGGCGGCTGGGGCACCAACCTGCCGGACGGCTTCTACAAGTTCAACGTCACCAACGACAAGCTGCTCTTCGACCCGGCCGGCATGTTCGTCATCGAGGAGCTGCCGGTGATCCTGGAAGTCAACGCCGGCAACATCATCTACCACGGTTCGAATGCAGCCTATGACGGAAACATGCTGCCCATGCCGATTATCACTGCGAATGTCTTCTAGCCCGCTTACCCCCGGCGGGCCGCCGATGCTTGCTGCGCAGGCTGGAGTTTAACCTCCAGCCTGCGCCTCCCATCGAGGCTGACAAGCACGGGCTAGGACGACCAGCCTTGAGCGTGGTACACTATTGCGTAGTGAGAAGCAATCTCATTACATCCCAATTGCACGATCGCAATGGGTTACTGACTGACTGCCGGTACCACACTCATGCACTGGCAAGGGCTAAGGAGAACTAGATGTTGATTTACCGATTTGTCATTACCGCTGTGTTAACCAGCCTAGTATTGCTCTGCGTATTGCTCTGCGCCGCCTGCGGCGGATCGAACACGAGTATCGACACCGGGGCGGAGGTCGCGGGCCCCGCCGGTGCGGACAGCCTGCCCCTGCCGGGTTCGGGGATCCGCGAGGGCAGCATCGTCGATAACGACAGTGCCTGGGGCATGATGTACTACGACGCCCAGCACAACACCGATGCCGCGCCGACCACCGTGTTGGAAGCCACGGGCACCGGCGTGTTGAATTCCGGATTCGCGCTGTACCAAATTCTGGCGCGAGTGGGCGAAACACCGCACACGCTGACGGTGAACGCCTTGTTGACGGACAAAGACCCGCACACTAAGCGTGCGGAGGAAGCCTACTGGGTGGCCTACGGCGATTTCAGCGGCGGCGCGGAGGGCGTCTGGCGGTTCGCCGGGCCGTTCACCAGCCAGCAGGCGCGCGTCCCGCTGCCCGCGGGGGTGAATGTAGTCAATGGCGCGGGCCTAATTTTCGTCGCGGTCCTAGCGCTGGATAACAACAAACTGCAAATCGGCAATGTGCAGATTGGATATGACCTGGGCGAGGGCTTTGAGGAATACCGGCTGGCCCAGCCCCGCGGCTCCGCGGTAGGCGTGCAGCCGCAGATTGCTCTCGACAGCGACGGTAACCCGCAAATCGCTTACTTGGAAAGTTCGGCGGCGCTGTATGGCCTGACCGACACCCGCCTGAAGGTCGCCCGGTTGGTGGGCGGCGAGTGGGTGAGCCAGGTGGTCACGGTCGATCCGGTTGAGGATTACTTTGCCTTCGCCTGCGGTGCGAATGGCCGCCGGGCCGTCGTGGTGGAGGATCACGCGTCCTCCAACATCTGGCTGTATTACGACGAGGGCGGCGGCGAGTTCTCCACTGTCGCGCTCGTGGATGCAACCGGCAATCTTTCCACGGCTCCGGCGCTGGCGTTCATCAACAGCCTGGATGATCCGGCAGGCGAGCTCGACACTGTCCTGATTGCCTACGCTGACAACTACGTATATCCCAATGTTGACGTACAGTACTTCGTACATTACGGCGGTGTCAATCCACCCACAACCGGAACGATCGCGCTGGCGACTTTGCAGATGAACCGCTTGGAATTAATGGTCGAAGGGAACCAAGCCACGCTCGGACTGTTGAACAACGCCATGGTCCCGCCCGATTATGATTGCGCGTTCTACCGGTATGACAGCGTTGTGGATTCCTGGGCGCCGAGCACCATCCCCAACTTGACCAATCTCGACATTAACCAAGGCGACCTCGACTTCGCCGTACAACTAGCTCCGCTTGGAGGCGGGCAATATGTCGCGGCATACATGTCGGACTCAGGATCCCAAGCCATGTTTTGGAAATTCGACGGGATCTCGTGGGCGACGCAACCTTCGGATCAAGTGGCGAGCAATCCTAGCGAACCTTGGCTGGACTACGCTGTGTTCGATGATGGCACCCAGGTGTACCCGGCGAACTATGGCGACTTCAAACTCGCGGCGATGACCGGCGAAGCAGGCAGCGGCAGCGGCTTCGATTTCCACCCGTTGACTACGGACAGCTTTTCGTCCTTCCAAGCATCCATCGCTGCCAGCGGCACCACGGCTCACATCGCCAGCGCGAACCTCGCAACCGGTGCCTTGGAATACTATAAGCTGGAAGCTGACGGGACTTCCACTACAACCGTGGTGGACAACGGCAGTGAAGGCTTGGGCCGCAGCCTCAGTCCCACGCAAACAGTGGTAGCCGATGGCAGAATCCATATCTTCTCCGCAGACTCTCCGCACACACGCATCATGCACAGTGAGAACCACGGCGGCCAATGGGTGCGCGAAGCCGATCCGATCATGATTACTTCGGGTTTGGTGTATTACCTACTCGGCGCGGGTTATCTCGAATCCACCGGCCAACTTTGGGTCGGTTACGGCAACCTCAGTGATTTAGGGCTGTACGTGCTGACCGGCACCCCTGATGGCGCAGGCGGCTGGGACTGGGAATCCCACAAGTTCGTGGGTAATGCCGGGGAGTTGATTGGCATTTTCGCGGATGATGAGACGAATATCGGCTGTACCTACATAAACTTCACTGCTTATTCGCAATACTCGGTAAAGTTCGGGATGGGGCCTTCCACCGGCGAAGCCGCGAGCACGGAAACGATCAGCACCAATCTCGAGGTGTGTGATCTGCCATGGCACCTGGGTTATAACCCGGTCCTGCAGACCTGGGATTTTGCCGCCACCGATCAGATCAAAAACCGCTGCCTGCTGTACCACCGGAATGGGCCGGATAAGTGGGTCGGGCCTTATACCGCCGTGACGACGCTAATTCCCGGGGATAGCGTGCATCCCGCCGGTTTCACCTATGCGGAGGATACCGGGCGCATGCGCTTGGTGACACGCGAATTCAACTCCGCCGTCGGATTGCAGCTGGTGAATGTGTACGGCCAGCTTGATGACGACTGGAATTTCGCTGCGCCAATTAATGTGCTGACGCTCAACAGCGTGACCGATAGTCTCCACGCCGCTTTTGTAACCGCCGACAGCTCCGGTCTGCCAGTGATTGCGGCGATGCACAAACTGATGGCTGATACGAGTTACACCATCGACTTTTACGAATACGACGGCTTGGGAAACTGGCTGTCCAACCATACTTGGGTTAGCCCGTTCTCCAACATCACTGCGTCGTATTTCGAAATCCAACCCCTGCAATTGCTTGGTCCCGGCAAGTTCGTCTTCGCCGCCACCAACCTGCCCGGCCCGGCAGATTCGAACAATGGCATCGTTTACATCTTGTACCCCTGGTAAGAAATGCTTGCACATGCGCGCGCGGCAGTGTAGGCTTAATTGGAATTTGAGATTGCGTACTAGCGTCCCGCCACGCGCTGGCTGGCGGGCGAATACTTATGGGAGTAGGAATATGCGTGCGTTACGGTTGATCACGGCAGCAGGGCTGCTTACCGTCCTACTTAGTAGTTGCGGCGGAGGACGAACTATCGACGAGCCGGACCAGGCTGATACCCCCGCGGGATTGCCCAGCCTGGCGGACCTGGCCCACCAGGCGAGCGCCGTCGATAACGACTCCGCCAACGGCAGTGCGTACATTAGCGCCGCGCACCAAACCGATAGCGGTACGGCGGTGTACTTGGATGCCACGGCGCTGCCGGCGGGCGAGTTGGCGTACGCGGTGTACGGCATTCCGGAGCGCCCCGGCCAAACCCCGGTAATGCTCACGGCTAATGCACTGTACTATGACCAGGAGCCGGCAGTGCAGGATGAGACCGAAGGTTACTGGCTAGCCTACGGCGACTTTAGCGCAGGGGGCAATGGTGTTTGGCGTTTCGCCGGCCCCTTCATGCAATACCAGGCGCGCGTGGAGATCCCGGCGAGCCGGGATGTGATTAACGACAGCGGCAACATCTTCGCAGCCGTGGTGCTCGCTGACGGCGCCCGGATGAAACTGGGAAATGTCCAAGTGGGTTACGACGTCGGGCCGGATTACGAGCAATACCGCCTGGCCGCCCCGCGCGGCCAAGGCGTGGGCCGCGTGCCCCAAGTGGTGATTGACAGCGACGGATTGCCTCAAGTCGCATACATGGAAGCGGCGATCAATTTCAGCAGCGGCCCTTATAACCTCAAGATCGCCCGGCAAGTGGCAGGCGAATGGCAGCGCGAACCCGTGATTTTGCCGTATCACGTTGAGCGGGATTACGTGCTGGCGTGCGGTGCCAACCACCGCCGCGCGCTGCTGGTGATCGATGACGACACCGACGACTTGCATATGCTGTGGGATGGCGGCGGCGGAACCTGGACCGATCTCGGCGTGATCCGGGCGAATTACGACAACGACTGCCTGCCTGATCTCGCCTTCATCAACGGGACCGATACGCCGGGCGGCGAGCTGGACACGGTGCTGGCCTTGTTCGGCGGCAACTTCGTCTCTCCGAACCAGGATATCCACTACTACGAATACGATGGCGTGAATCCGCCGGTGGCAGGGATGTTTGTGAACGTGCGCCAGCCGGGCAAGCTCAATCTGATGGTTGAGGACTCCATGGCCACGTCGATATTTCCGTCCGCGGTGGGTTATCCGATCCAGGACTGCTACTTCATGAACTACTCTGCCGCGGCAAATATCTGGGTCGCTCCGCCGATCCTGCCGTTACTCGACATCGACGTCAACGACGATGAGAATTGGTACGGTATCGACCCGCAGCCGTTGGGCAGCGGGAGTTATGTCGCGGGCTATTACTCTAGCGCCGATGGCAATATCAATTTCTCGGTGTTCGATGGCGGCGTGTGGAGCACTCCGGCCCACCTGCGGACGACCTGCGTCCTGCCGGAGCCTTGGCTGGATTTCGAAGTGTTCGCCGACGGCACGGTGGTTTTCCCCACCCACTACAACGGCTTCAACCTGGCAGTCTACGAGGGGCACCCGCTGGACAGCGCTCCGTTAACGCTCCACCCCTTCAGTAACGGGAGCAATAACGCCTTCGAAACCTCCATCGCGGTTGATCCCAGCAACGTGGCGCACATCGTTGCGGCAAATCCCGCCTCCGGCAGGCTGGACTACTTCACTTACCATCAAGGCGGCACACTGGACGCACCGGTCGCGATCGATCGCGGCCAGGACGGGTTCGGGATCAACTATGGTCCATGCGGCGTGGTTTACACCGACGATGCGCTGCACATCTTCGGCGTGGACAGCGCGCACTTGCGCATCTTGCATAGCGAAAACCGTGACGGCGTCTGGGTGCGCGAGTCTGAACCCATCACGCCGTTTGATCACTACGCTTATCTGCTGCTGCGCGCGGGCTGGCTGGAAACCACGGGCCAGTTATACGTCGCTTACATTGACGGCGTTGATCTCAACATATACGTCAGCTACACCGACCCGCCCAGCCCCGGCGGCTGGAATTGGCACACCTACCGCATCGCCAGCATCCTTGAAGATCCGAGCATTGCCATCGAGGATGATGAAACCGCACTGGGCAGCACCTTCCTGCAGTACAGCCCGATTACCGGCGCGTTTCTCGCGTTCACCCGCTCGGCCCTGGGCACACCCCCGTCGAGTTACGAGCCGATTTCCACTGAGGTGGACATCTGCGCACACCCGATAGTCATGTCTTATAACAAGATTGCCAGTGAATGGAATATGCTATCTTCCGACGATGAAGGCAACCGCACCTACCTCTGGCATCGCGCCGGGCCGGGAAACTGGGAAGGGCCGTATGTTGTCGCAGCGCGCCCCGCGTTGAACGACTCTGCCGTCGCCTTCGGGATCACCTACCACGAAACTAGCGGGCTGGCGCGCGTGGTCGCGTTCGAGGAAGATGACGCGCTCGGACGGTTTTATTTAAATGTATATGGGCAGCATGCACTGGGCAGCTGGGAGTTCAACCCGCCGATCACCTTCCTGGACGAAGACAGCGCGGTGACGAGTTTCACCGCTTTCGGTTGCGTGCCGGATGCGGAAGGCAATCCGCTGGTGGCCTCGGTCACCAAGCCGGTGGCCGATCCGACCTGGGACGTGAGCTTCTACCGCTACGACGGACTCGGCAATTGGGCGGTGGAGCGCACCTGGGCTAGCCCGCTCCAATCCATGCCGATGGAGAAAGTCATGTTCTATCCGCTGGCGACGCGGGCGAACGGCGATTATGCTTTCGCCGCGACGGAAATGGATTCCAATTCCGCTGGTTTTGGCCGGATCTGGACGTACTACCCGTGGTAGGCCAGGGCTGATCCAGGCAAAGTGGTATAGTTCAGCCGATGGATGATCTGCCGGCTGAACCGTCCCGCACTGCGCTTGTCATTGACGATTCCAAGCTGGTGCAGGTGCTGCTGAACAAGCTCCTGCGCCAGCTTTCCTTTACTACAGTCGAGACCGCCGGCACAGGCGCGGACGGCGTGGCGCAGGCGCTGGCCGTTCCGCCGTCCATGATCTTTCTTGATCACCAACTGCCCGATGGCTACGGCGAGCAGTTCGCCCGGCAACTGCGCGCCGGCGGCGTAAGTGCGCCGATCATCGCCATCACCGGCACCGTCACCTGCGAGTTGGCGGAGTCGTTCCTGGCCGCCGGAGCTGACCAGCTGCTGCCCAAGCCGATCGATCCCGTGCAGCTTGCGGAAGCGGTGGCGGCTTGCGGATTCGAACAGCCAGGTTAACCGCCGGCCGCAAAAGCACGTCATGCGCCAAGGGGCACGGCGGTGGTGAAAAGGGGAAGTGGCGAAGGACGGATTCGAACCGCCGACACAGGGATTTTCAGTCCCCTGCTCTACCAACTGAGCTACTTCGCCAGATTGGCGGGGGCGACGAGATTCGAACTCGCGACCTCCTGCGTGACAGGCAGGCATCCTAGTCCACTAGACCACGCCCCCGCGGGACGAATATCTTAGGGCCGGATCAGTAAATCCGCAAGCCCCGCGGGAAAAAACCTGGGCGCAACAGGATTCGAACCTGTGACCTCATGCGTGTGAAGCATGCGCTCTAGCCAACTGAGCTATGCGCCCCTGGGAAGGGAGATAATACCACGGCCAAGAGCCCGGCGCAACATCCGCCCGCCCGGTGCGGGCATTGCACATACCGCACTGCTACGGCACAAACCGCGTGAAGCGCAAGCTTGACGTCCCGCCGCCGTAGGCGACACCTGGATTGCCGTCGGCGAGCAGCGCCAGCGCGGGGAAGTCCCCACAGTCATTCTCATCCGGCGACACGACAACCCACGAATCCGGCCCGGCCGGGCTGGCGGACAGCGCGGTGGCGATGAGCAGATCGGCGCTGACGCTCTCGTGGTAGGCGATTACCGGCAATCCGCCGTAAGTCACGATGCTCAGGCCAAAGGCGCCGGTGCGGTTGAAGCCGTCCACCAGCGTCGCCGTCCAGCTGGAGCCTTCGCTGTTGCCGGCGTAGGCATAGCGCAGTTCCAGATCGGTGTTATCCACGTAGGCGATGACGGGATTGCCGCCGGCAATCCCCAGTGCGGGCCACTGGCCCAAGCCGCCGCTTTCCACGGTATAGAGGGTCCAACTTGCGGCGCCGGTTGGCGCGGCGACGCCCGCGCGGGCGAACTTAAGCTTGCCCGATCCGCTGACGTGATAGGCCGCGGCGGGTTTGCCGCCGAGTTCGATGAGCGCCGTGCCATATTCACCGGCGCCGGACTCGGTGTCGAGGGTGTACGGCGCGCTCCAGTCCGCGGCGCTGGCCGGCGCGGCGACGTTCGCCATGATGAATTTCAGTTGATTCGGACCCTGGGCGTGGTACACAATCGCCGGTTTGCCGGCAATCACCGCCAGCGCGGGGTAGTTACCCACGCTGCCGGCCTCCAGGGTCATCACCGTCCAGTCCAAAGTCGAACCGGGGGTGGCGCTGCTGGCGTACGCGTACTTCAGCGTGCCCGCCGTGTCATTGCAATAGGCAATCGCCGGCCGGCCATTCACCGCAGCGATGGACGTCCCGTTCTTGCCAATCGCCGCCGCCCCGCTGGAATCCACGGTATGGTGCGTCCAGTCGCCAGAGCCAGGCAGGCCGGTGGTGGCGCGCGCGAATTCCAGGCTTGGATTTGAGGCGTCCCAATAACTGATCACCGGTAGGCCGGCCACGGTCGCCATGTCGGTGTATAAAAACGAACTGAGCACTGAGCCGTCCACGGCGTAAGGCGCGAGCCAGTTATTGTCCGAACGGTAGCCCGTATCCTCGTTGCTGTAGCCCGAGAGCTGGCTCGTGCCCGAGTTATAGGCGCGGATGCGGTAGTAGTACAGTGTCTCGCTCACCAAGGCCGAGTCAGTGTCATCGTACAAGTCGACGTCCCCCACCGTGGCGATTTGCGTCGCCGCGCCGGGGCTCGCGGAGCGGAAGATGCGATACTCCGTTGCTCCGGAAACCTTAGACCAGGTCAGGCGGATGCGCGAGGCGAAGGTGCCGTCGCTCGCCGCCAGATCGGTGATCAGCCCTGTGCCCGCGTAACCGGTGTCGCTGCCGTACAGCGCGCTCTCGCCGCCGCTGCCGACCGGATACACAAAGTAGGTGTATACGCTAAACGGCGAGTCGTAGTCGTTGAGCGTCAGCGGGTTCCCCGTCACCACGCTGCCGATCAGGTTCGAGGTGTTGGTGCGGTAGATGTTATAGCTCGCCGCACCGGCAACCGCGGTCCAGGTGATGGTTACATGGTCGGAGTAATCGCCGTCCGTCGCGCTCACAGCGGCTGGCGCGGGCAAGCCGCGGTAACCGTTGTCCTGGCCGGACAGCGCGCTGGCCCCGCCGCTGCTGACGGCGAACACCTTATAGGTGTGGATTGCATAATCGCCGACCGTGGTGTCGTTGAAGGTCGTGCCGGTGATGCCGGCGCCCACCTGCGTGCTGTCGCGCCAGACGTGATAGCTTGTCGCCGACGCCACCGCGCTCCAGCTCACCGCCACGCGATCGCTATACGCGCCGTCGCTGGCGCTGACAATCGCAGGCGCGGGCAAGCCGCGGTAACCCGTGTCGCTGGCGGAGAGCGGGCTTTCACCCACCCCGGTCTTGACAGCATGCACCCGGTAGGTGTGGGCGCTGTAATCACCGACAGCGGAGTCGTCGTAACTGGTCGCCGCCAGCCCATCGCCGATCAACGTGCTGTCACGATAAAGGTTGTATTTATCGGCGCCAGCCACCGCGGACCAACTGACCGCCACCTTGTTCGTATCAGTTCCATCCGAAGCAGTCACGCTCGCGCTGGCCGGCAGGCCGCGAAAGCCGCTGTCGCTGTCTGAGTAGCCGCTGTCGCCCGCGGCATTGAAGCCGCGCACCCAGTAGGTGTGGGATGCGTAATCACCCACTGCATCATTCCAGGTTGTTACGGCGCCCAGGGTTTGCACGGGCGTGGTTTGGCTGTCGCGGTACACCTTGTACCCGGTGGCGCCGCTGACCGCGTTCCAGCCCAGCCGCACGTAGCCGGCATAAGTTCCGTCGCTCGCGGTAAGCGCAGCCGGCGGTTCTAGGCCGCGGTAGCCGGTGTCGCTGGCGGACAGCCCGCTGGTGGCCAGGCTGTTCTTCGCGCGCACCCAATAGGTGTGCTGGTTGAAATCCTCCGCCAAATCGTCCCAGGCCGTCCCAGCCACCGTCGCCGCGGGTGCGCCGCTGGTTGTATCGCGGAATACCTCATAGCTCGTCGCGCCGGCCACTGCGTTCCAAGTTACGCTGATCAACGCGGTCGAAACGCCGTCGGAAGCCGCCAAGCCGGCCGGCGCCGCCAGGCCGTAGTAGCCTGTGTCGGTCGGGCTCAGCGCTCCATCCTGCGCGGCATTTGTGGCACGGACGAAGTAGGTGTGCTGCAAATAATTCCCGGCTGCCGTGTCATCCCAGCTCGTCACATCGCCCAAGGTGGCGATTGGGTCCGGCGTGAAGTCGCGATAAACCTTGTAAGCGGCAGCTCCCGCCACTGAAGTCCAACTGATTCGAGTCAGATCCGCCAAGGTGCCGTCGGTGGCGGTCAGCACCGCCGGGGCGGGCAGTTCGCGGTAACCCGCATCGCTGTCGGACAGCACGCCAGCGCCCACATCGTTAAATGCCGCGACCCAATAGGTATGGGACAGGTAGTCCGGCACCGCGAGATCGTCGTAGCTGGTGGCGCTGATGACTTCGACATACACTTCAGCTTGGCTGTCCCGGTAGATCCTGTAGCCTTGCGCGCCGGCGGAAGAGCTCCAGCTCAGGGTAATTCGATCCTGCGCTGTGCCGTCGCTGGCGCTGAAATTCTGCGGCGCCGCGGGAGCGCCCACCGCCGTACCGACCTGGAGGGTAAAGAAGTAGACATCCTCGCCTGATGGATTGGCCACGGTCAACGCCGCGTTATACGCCCCCGGCGCGCCCAAGGTGACCACCGGTTCTTCAAACACGGAGTTGTTGGGTGTTGCGCCGCCACCGAAGTTCCACGCATATGACGTGGGCAAGCCTCCGCTGGTCGTGGCGCTGAACGACACCACGCTGAGTTCCGTGCCGCTTTTCGGATAAACATCTTCGATCACCGGGGCGACGTTCGCCGGCCGGACGACGTAGCTGAATTCGTAGACATCCGTGCCGCTGTGATTGCTGACAGTGACCGTCGCCGAGTATTGCCCCACTTCCCCCAACATCACGAATGGAGATGGATCGACAGTGATATCAGGCGTGGCGCCCGCACCGAAGTTCCAGCCATAATAGGCCGGCATACTGCCCCGGATGTACGCGTGCGGCTCGTACAACTCACCGGTGGTGCCTTCAAAGGGGAGGACCCGCAAGACTTCAGGCGGGGGGCCGCCGCCGCGCATCCCGACCACCTCATTGCTGGGGGCGGAGACTCCAGCGCTGTTAATGGCCACTACGGTATAGAGATATTCCTGTCCTTGAATCGTAGTGAAATCGTTGAATTTAGCCCCGGTTGTCGAGCCGATTTGGCTGTAGATTCCACCAAAGGCAGGCCTGCGGTTGATGCTGTAAGCAGTTGCGCCGGCGCTGGCCTGCCATTTCAGCTCCACCCGGTCCGTCGGATCATTTACCCCGCCGGCAGTGGCTGTCAGCTCCGTCGGCGGCTCAGGCGCCGCCAGCGGCCAGCCTTCGGCGGCCAGGCTGAACTGGGATGGCCCGCCGGGCAGCGTTGCCCGAACCTTGTACCAGTAATGCACGCCCTGGGTGACTACTTCGTCAGTAAACGCCTCAGGCACGGGGGCGATCGTGTCCAGCAGGACGAACGTCCCGCCGGCCGCATCGCTGCGATACACCTCATAGTTCTCAGCTAGCGGCAAGCCTTGCCACTTCAATTCGACTATCCCGGCGCGGGTGCCTTGGGTTGCGGTGAGATTTTGCGGACGGCCGAAGGCGCTGGCCTCGTATAACACCGCCGCGGACGGCAGGCCGAGTTGGGTGCCCGCATCCATCACGTTGTAGAAATACGGCTGCACGCGGTAATACTGGCCGTCCGCCGGACTGTTCAAAGCGGATTCATAGGTTTGCCAGCCGCCATCCTCCGCATCCGCGCCCTGAACGAAGAACGCGCCGCTTTCACCCGCGCTGCGACGCAC
>CAYXMN010000016.1:5672-9571 GCA_964465955.1 uncultured Planctomycetales bacterium | reverse complement strand
GTCCGCGGCAGGCGCGACTTCCAGCAGGTATCCGGTGACGGTGGACAGCCAGTGCTGGGCCAGGGGCACGATATCCGCCAGGCTGATTTCCGAATTGAGATCCCCATCCACCACCTGCTCCGCGGGCGTGACAGCCGGCTGCGCTCCGTCAAATTGCGCCAAGCTGGCCAGGTCCTGCAATCCCACTTCACTGTCTTGGTTGTAATCCCCCAGGTTCAGGTACCGCCAGCGGAATGTTGCCGAAGCATCCTCATTCGCAGTCACCGTGAGGTCAGCCGTCCGGTTGGTTTCACCGGCGGGAGGGCCGGGTTTCAGATTAGCCGGGTCCGTGGCCGCCAGCGCGGCCTTGAGCATGTCTTTCATTTGCCGCCAGGTTTCCTCAGACACTTGCGGGCCGGAAGCGGGCTGGTCGAATTCGTCGATTTCCGTGAACACGGCGGTTTGCCGGGCTCGCGCTTCACTCGCTTGCGCCTCCGGCTCAACCGGGGCGAGCCGCGCGCCGCCGCCCCCGTTTCCGCCGCACGCCGTCAACAGGCAAGCGCCAAGCATACACGCCAAGCAGAATAGCCACTGTCCATTCCTTCGTAGCGATGCCATATAACACCTATTTCGACAGCGCCTTTGGGCGGCTGCAATTACGCAATTGGTCTATACACAATATACCAATAGTTTCCGGGTTGTGCCGGACACGGCATTCCCGGACCTCGCCGCCCGTCTCAGCCGCTGCGACTGCGGATGGCTTTGCTATAATCACGGACTGATGCGGCATGTGATCTTGTTACTGCTGTTCCTCGCCATCCTCCTGGCCCTCCCAGCGATGGCGCAGGTGGAACGCGATCCGGCGTCCCGCCATAGTTCCAACTCGACGGTGAGCCCGTTCCTGCCGGACGACCTCCACGCGCAGAAGGCAACGCCGGCGCCGCCCGATCCGGCGGCTCTGCTGGCGCATGCGGCGCGCCAGGCCGGGCGCAGCATTAGCGACACCGCCCGCCTAGCTCCGGCGATCGAACTCACCCAGCTGGCCGAGGCCGCCGCGCAAATTGCCGCCGGCGCGGCAGCAGCGGAGAGTGTGCCCGAGGAAGCGCCCGCGCCGGATTTGCCGCAGCCAGCGCCAAAGCTGGACCTGGCTGATGATCCAGAGCCCCCGGCGGCGGAGCACGGCCCGGCGGCGGCGCATCAAACAACGACTGCGACAGAAGCTGAGGCATACCCACCGGTCCGCCCCCTGCGCGATACGCCGGAGACCGCTGATGAGCCTCCTGCGGCGCCTGAGCCCGAACCGGCGGAGGAACCTGACACTGAGTTGCCGGACTCCCCGCCGGCCGTGACCGAGACCGCAGCCGCCGAGGCTCCCGCGGCGGAACCCGCGGCTGAACTCGAACCAGCGGCAGAGGAGCAGGCGCTTGAACCGCCGGCCGGGCCCGCTGGCGGCAAACGCTTGATTCCCGACCGGCGCCGTAAAGCAGATGAAACGTTGTTAAGCCGCGACGGCAGCTTGGAAGGCGTGCAGCGCAACCAGCCTGAACCAGCGCAAACGCCAACCCCAGGAGCGCCGCGGCTCGACCCGCCGGCGCCGGCCGCCGGCCTGCCGGATCCGGCGGCCGCATCACAGCCGCAAGGCGGCACCAGCCTGGCTGATCTTACCGGCAGCCCGGCACCACCAGACCCGTTGAGCGGCGAATCCAGCCCAATCGTGCAATTCAGCGCGATGACCCCCAGTTCCGGCCTGACTCCCGCCGCGGCCAACCCTGAGCAGCCAGCGGCAGGTTTCATCGCGCCCTATCCCGGAGCCAGCGCGCCGGTCGACCTGGCCTTGCCCGCCGGACTGCCGCAGATGCCGGGCTTCGACGTCCCGGCGAGCATGAAGGTCCTGTCCCGCGGCAATCCCAAAAAGAAGCTAGTTGCACTCACGTTTGACGACGGCCCGCACCCGGAGTACACAAGCCAGCTGCTGGCTGTCTTGGATTATTACGATGTGCCAGCAACCTTTTTCTGCGTCGGCGTCCAGGTGCAGAAATACCCGCAGTGGGTCAAAATGATGAGCCAGCAGGGTCATGAAGTGGCAAACCACACCTACGACCACTTTCGCCTGCCCAAGCTGCCCAAAAGCGAAAAGGAATACCAGATCGACGAGTATCAGCGCTTGATCGAAGCCCTGACCGGCGTCACGCCGCGGTTCCTGCGCCCGCCCGGCGGCCAGGACGACAAAGAAACCCAGCAGATGCTGGCCCAGCGCCGGATGGTGATGGCGCTGTGGGATGTGGCGATTAACGACACCAGCCACGGTAAGCTGGAGCAGGAACTGCTGGATGTCTCGCTGAAAAAAGTACGCCCTGGGTCCGTGCTGCTGGCCCATGACGGCGTGCAGGCCACGATCGACATGCTGCCGGACCTGATTGACAAGCTGCGTGCGCAGGGCTATGAGTTCGTGACGCTCAGCGAACTGGCCGCTAGAAAATAACGCTGCGCAGATTTTGCCCGCCGGCCATGCTGCTTGAGCCGAAAATAGATTCATGGTATATTACTGCCATATAGTGAAGCCCCGGTAAAAAGCACCAAAGTGCCAGAAGCTGCGGGTAATATCTGGTGGGTAGAGTATTAAGTGGCTGTCGAGATCGAACATCTGGAGGGTTGTCCTTCTCCCGCATTTGCTCTAGTCGGCGCTCTTGATCGCGTCGGCGGCGAACAGATCGCGCAGTATGCACGCGAGCTGGCCGTGAGTGGAGCAACCTTCGGGCTGGATTTGAGCGGCCTGACCGCTGTGGACAGCTACGGCCTAGCGGCCCTGGTGCAAATGCAGCTCAGCTTAGCCGACACCGGCTGCAAGTTGGAGCTGCGCAATCTCCCCGCCTGGTTCTGGCGCCGTTTGGTGGAGACCGGGCTGGCCCCCGTCCTGCATGTCCCCGGCGACCGGCGTTTGCTGCCGCGCCTGCGCGACCAGCGGCGCACCGACGCCCAGCCCGTGCTACGCGACTACATGCGCGAGGCCGAGCGCGCCTTCTCCCTGCTGCGCGGCGAAAAGCTCAGCCTGGAACGCACGATCTTCCACCAGCACGCGCTGCTTAACGCGGCGCTGGAGGCCTCGGCGGACTATTCCTTCGCCTGCGACCACCAGGGCCAGGTCATTATCTGGAACAACGCGCTGGTGGAACTCACCGGCCTGCGCGCCAGCGAGGTGGTTGATCTCCCGACGGCGATTAAAGCCATCCTCCCCGGCGATGAAGCGAGCCAGTCGGCGTTCCAATCCTTCATCCTCGCCGGGCCTTACTCCCGCCAGGACTTCGTGGTCACGGCGGCGGACGGCGAGGAGTGCATCATTTCCTGGACGTGCCTGCGCCTGCACGATGAGCAGGGCGAGCCGCTGGGGATGTTCGCCGCCGGCGTGGAGCGCACCGACCAATTGCGTTACGAAGCGACGCTGCACCACCTGGAGCAGCTCTACGCCAGCATCGCGGAAAACGTCTCGGACGGCTTGATGCTGGTGGCGGACGGGCAAATCGTCTACGCCAACACGGCCTTGTCGCGCCTGGCCGGGCTCGACAGCGACAGCCTGCGCGGCCGTGATTTCGCCAGCTTACTCGCCCCGAGCAGCCAGGATGTCGCGTTGCGGCTGGCGGCGGAGCTGCCGGCGCGCGCCGAGCAGGCGACCCTGCGCTATCAAAGCACGCTGCAGCGCGCCGATGGCGAGCAGATGCCGGTGATGGTGACCCTGTCGCGCGCGTTTTACCACAACCACGACGCGCACTTGTACACCATCCGCGACGTGCGGGCCTACCAGCGGTTGGAAGCCTACGAACGCCTGCTCACCGTCTGTGGCAGTTGCGGCAGCGTGCGCAACGAAGCGCCCAGCGGCACGGAGCATTGGCTCTCCCCGGCGGAGTTCATGGCGCGCACCCTGG
>CAYXMN010000016.1:0-5662 GCA_964465955.1 uncultured Planctomycetales bacterium | reverse complement strand
CATTCCATCTGCCCGGACTGCGCCGCGCGCGCCGTGGCGGAATTCGAGCACTCGCGCCAGGTGGTGTAGCCGCGGCGGAGGTTACTGATACCCTTCCGGCTCAGCGCAGCAAGCCAGGCGCATAACCTCGTCGTCCAGCTCGTGGTAGGGCAGTTCGCCAATCAGCAGCGCCATATCACCGCCGCCCGCGCCGGTCGGCTTAGCCCGGCCCCCGTGATGCCGCGCCCATTCCGCGAGGAAATGGTGTTTCGGCTGCATGTAGCCTACGCCCGCGGCGTCAAGGCATAGCCGCAATTTGGCATCGAAGGCGTCCAGCGCCGCATACAGCGCCGGCCCATTACCGCTGCTCCACTCAGTCGCCAGTTCATCGGCGGCGGTGCACATCGCCGCAATCATCTGCTCCCCCGGTTTACCGGCGTGGTACCGCCAGTCGAGGAACCGGCCGACAAGCTGGCGCGTGTTCGCCGCCAGGCCGGAATGCACCAGCGCTAAAGGCGGAAATTTGCAATAGGTTACTGGTTGGATCTGGCGGATGCTGCGCTTGGCCGCGATCAACTGCAGCAGCAGCGCTTCGCCGTAGGCGCTAACCATCACGTCGATGCCGCTGCCGAGGCCGTGCTGCAAGGACAGGTGCGCACTGAGAGCGTGGCCCGCAATCTCCAGCCGGTGTTCGCGCCAATCCAGGCCGCAGGATTCATAGCGCCAGGCTAGCGCGCCGACAGCTTCCGCGGCGCTGGAACCCAGGCCCAGTTTTATCTCCGCGCCGTCGCTGCCGGTGCCGCGCAGTTCACGCGCATCAAACTCGCAAGGCGGGATCACCGGCGGCTTGGCTTCCAGCCTCTTGAGTTCCGGAACGTAGGCGGAGAACCCGGCTTCCGCCGCGGGCGGATAGCCTTGCGCGGGGTGCTGCGCCGCCGGATGCACATAAAGGTAGCGCGGAACGGGCAGCGCCACCGCCGTGCCGCTGAACAGCACGGCGTACTCGCCTGAGAGAATCACCTTGCCGGGAATTTTAATCTCACTCACTGCCGGTCTAATACTACCGCCGCACCGCCGGGGTTACTAGGGATTGCCTGGACAACCCCGCTGATCCGCCGGGCTTGGCCCGCCAGGCGGTTTAAGTCTTCCCGCGGGGCGATGAGGCCTAAATGCGGCCCGGCGTCGATGGTGGCGAAAACTTGCTGGCCGCGGGCGCGCCAGCGCGGCAGCGCTTGCAACACGGCGATGGTGGCCGGCGCCCAATACACCAGCGGCGGCACCGTGGCCAGCATGCAGGCGTGCATCGCGAGCGCGTTAGCTTCAATCAGCGGCCCGGCGGTGGCAAGGTCCCAAGCGCAGAGCGCCGGGAACAAGGCGCGGTAATGGTACGCCGCCGCTTGCAGCCAGGCGCGGTAATATGGGGAGGTGGCGCGGCTCAGCTCCATCCCGCGGCGTGACGAGACGTCCTTGGGCGGTGCATCCACCAGCACGAGCACCATGCCCCACGGCACGTCCTCCGCCGGGGCGATCAGCTCCGCCGCCGGATTCGCGCCTGCATCCAGCCTGGCTAAACCGCCGGGGATCGACCGCGCCGCGCTGCCCGAGCCGCGCCGGGCCCAACGGCTTAAGTCCGCCGGGCCAAGGGGCGTTTCCGCCAGCGCGTTCAGCGCGGTCGCCAGCGCCGCGAAGCCGCTGGCGCTGCTGGCCAGGCCGCTGGCGGTGGGGAACTGGTTGGCGGTTTCCACGCGGACTTTTCCTTGCAGCAAGCCGGCTTGCCGCCAACGGTTGAGGTAGCTGACGAGGCGCGCGCGGTCCGCGCTGCCCACCGCCTGGCCATTGAGCAGCACCTGATCCGCCGCACGGGTGCTCCGGGTCACGCTGGTGGTGGTCGCGAGCTGTTCCAGCGCCAGCGAAATGGACGGCGTGGCCGGGCCGTTGTCCTGGCCGCGCTTACCCCAATATTTACACAGGGCGATGTTCGCGTAGGCGCGCGCCGTGGCCTGGCGCAAGCTCGCGCCGGATTGCTCCTGCCGCGCCATGATTTTCGCCGCCCCGGCCTTGGACACCGCGCTAGCCCTCCGTCCCGAGGTTGAGCGGCAGCACTGCCGGGAAGCGCGCCTCCAGCCTGCTCCAGAGCGCCGCGCGTTGTTCTGGCTCCGTCAGCGCGATGACCGCGCCGCCGCCGCCGGCGCCGGTGAGTTTCGCCCCGAGCACGCCCTGGGCCCGCAGCCACTCAACCGCGGCATCCAACTCGGGGGTGGACACGCCGAGCCGCGCGAGCAGTCCATGGTTATCGTTCATCAGCGCGCCGGAGCGCCGCAGGTCGCCGGCGCTTAGGGCCAGCCCGGCCTCCGCCGTCAGCGCGCCGATCTCGCCTAGGATGGCGTCAATGCGCGCCGGCGCCAGTTCGCGCTGCTGGCGCACCTGGCCGACCAACTCGATGGTCCGCGCGCCGGGGGCGACGATGCAGATCACGCCGCTGACGGGGCGTTCCAGCTTGAGCGGCAGCAACTCGCGCGGCGGTCCCTTGCGGAACCACAAAACACCGCCGCTGATCACCGTCGCCGCATCCACGCCGCTGGGGTTGCCGTGGAACATGCGCTCCAGGGTTTGCACTTCCTCGAACAGCGCGTTGTCGAAGCGGCCGTTGACCGCATCGCCGCGGTACATCCGCAGCGCGCGGCACAGCGCCGTCGCGAACGCCGCGCTGGAACCGAGGCCCATGCCGGGCACGAGGTCCGAGTCAATCTCAATCGCCAGCGGGGCTTGCGCTAATCCGTACTGCGCCAAGGCGGCTTCCACGGCCTGGCTTAAGCGGGTGTAGTCTTGATCGCTTTCAGTTAGGGCAAAGGCGCGCTTGAAGTCCGGCTGCAGCGTGCGCGGGCCTTCGGGGTCCGGCGTGAGCCGCACGCGCAGGCCGAGATCCAGCGCCGCCGTAATCCCCGGCTGGCCATACACGACCGCATGTTCGCCGAACAGCACCACCTTGCCCGGCGCAAACGCTTCGATCGGCAAGTACTCGGCGGTCGGGGCCGCCTCCCGCTGGCGCTTGAGCTGGCGGTAGGTTTCCTCAGCGACGGAGACCTTCACTTCGTCGCGCCGGATCATGATTTGCGCCACTTCCTCCACGTCCGCCGCCGGCACGCCTGCGGACAGCGCCACCGACCGCGCATGCAGCGCCATGTGGCCGCGCTGGATGCCGACGGTGGACAGCGCCAGGCAGGCCGCGAAATTTTGCGCGAGGCCCGCCGCCGCCAGCACGCCGGCCAGCTCGCGCGCGTTAGTGATGCCGCTGATGCGCCGCAGCAGGCGCACGCCGGGGTGGCTGTTGACCGCGCCGCCCTGCCAGCCCACCTGCATCGGCAGCTCGATCGCGCCGGTGAGCCGCCCGCCGTCCAGCGTATACCAGGCCAGGCCGCGGTATTGCCCAGAGCGCGCCGCCCAGGCGTGGCCCCCGGCCTCCAGCGCGCGCCAGTCCTGGCCCAGCGCCAGCGCCGCCGCGCCGATGCCGTTGAAGATACCTTTGTTATGCGTCGCCGCGCGGTACGGGTCGGCCTGGGCGAAGGCGCTTGCTTCCACGAGCCGCTGCGCCACCTGCGCGCCGTCCAACTCCCCGGTGGCGAGCAGCTCCAGTGGCAGGCTGAACCGCGCGCGCGCCAGGCGCCTGGTGGCGTAGTTGCTGAGGATGCGCAGATTGACGCGCCCGCCGGTCAGCTCCGCCAGCACTGGGCCTGCCGCCTCGCAGCTGTAGTTAATCGCGTTGGCGCCCATCGCCTCGCGCACGTCCATCAGCAAATGCACGATCAGCATCAGGCCTACGCCGGGCCCGCCGTCCAGCACGCGCGTCTCCACATCGAAACAGCCGCCGCCGCGCTCCAGCATGCGTTGGTTCGGCGCGTTGGCCGCGTCGAGAACTTGCCGCTTGTGGGCAAGCACGGCCTGGGCCGCCGCCGCCGGGTCGGCGAGATCGAGGATCTGCACCTGGCCGATCATCACCGGCGGATCGGCCTCGGTGGTAAAGCCGCCACCCTCGCGTACCGTCAGCGCGGCCTTGGACGCCGCCGCGATGATGCTCGCTTCCTCGATGGCCATCGGCACGATGTGCTCGCGCCCGTCCACCAGGAAGTTGAGCGCCAGCCCCAGCGGCTGGCCCAGCACGCCGATGGCGTTCTCCACCATGTTCACCGCGTGGACGATGCGCAGCGCATTGCCTTGGCGCAGCAGCGCCACTTCCTCGTTGCTCAGGTTGAACTGCCGCTGCAGCACGGCGAGGCGCTGTTCCACCGGCAGGCGGTAGAAGCGCGGGATGCGCGAGGTGCGCTGCTCACTAGTGGCGCGGGCAGTATCAGTGGCGCGGGCAGCCTGCACCTTGTCTTCATCAGGATTATTCATCTCCGCTCCCCTCCTCGAACAACCAGCCGTAGGTCGAGAGCCAGTCTCCCAGCTCTCCGGTATACACGCGCGGCGCGTGGCGCAGTTCCTCCACGGTCCGGCAGCCGGTCATCAGCATTAAGATGCGCAGCTCCGCTTCAAGGCGCGTGATCAGCTCCGCTACCGCCGGCGCTCCGCCGGTGAGCCAGGCGGACAGCGCGGGAGCGGCAAATCCGGCGAGGTGCGCCCCGCAGGCCAGCGCCCGCGCGACGTCCAGGCCGGTGCGGATGCCGCCGCCGGCGACGATGCGCGCGCTGTCGGGCAGGGTCCGCGCCGCGGCGATGGTGCAAAACGCGGTGGGCAGCCCCCAGTCCGCCAGCACCTCGCCGGCCAGCGCCGCCGCCGGAGTCTGCGCCCGCATCAGCTCGACCTTGGGCCAGCTCGTCCCGCCCGCGCCCGCCACGTCCACATAAATCACGCCCGCGTCGCGCAGCGCCAGCAGCGCCTCGGGCGAGAGCCCCGCGCCAGTCTCCTTGACCAGCACGCGCCCGTCCAGTTTATCCGCCACGATGGCGATCAGGTTCAGCAAGTTTTTAAAACTACGATCGCCGGAGTCTTGGGCCAACTCGTGCGCCGCATTCAGATGAATACACAGCCCGTCCGCGTCGATCGCCTCCGCCAGCCCCGCAATCTGATCCGGGGCGTACTCCGCTAGCTGCTGCGCGCCGATGTTGCCAAGCAGCAGCGCGCCGGGCGGGAGGAAGCGCCGCACATCAAAGTCAGCCTGGCGCTCGGGGCGGCGCAGCATCACGCGCTGGGAGCCCACGGCGAAGGCGATGCCCGCGTTGGCGGCGGCCTGGGCCAGTTCGCGGTTGAGCCGCGCGCCGTCCTCGGTGCCGCCGGACATGCTGGTAATCATCAGCGGAGATTTAAGCCGCTTGCCGAAGAACTCGACGCTCGTGTCGATTTCGCTCAGCGCCAGCTCCGGCAGCGCTTGGTGGATCAGCCGCACGCACTCCAGCAGCGTCGTGCCGCTATGCTGCGCGCCGGGCCGCGCCGCGAGGCGCAGGTGGTCAGCTTTCCGCTGGATCAGTTCGTCTGCCATCTTGCATCCGTACCCGGCCCGGCCAACACCAAGGCCGGCTCCCTACAGCGTGAATCGAGAACACTTATCGAGTACACCTGAACGGAAAGTAATATAACGTCCAACCCTGGATTATTGCAGGTGCCGCGGCCGCTGCCAAGCCGCGTCCATCCTCCCGCACAGCGTTGCGGCCAACGCGCGCTACAATCTCAACCCGGCAGGAGGTAG
>CAYXMN010000015.1:17099-25907 GCA_964465955.1 uncultured Planctomycetales bacterium | reverse complement strand
CACAGCGGCAAGGTTAAAGAGTTTACCGGCGACATGGAATTGCACAGGATGCTCGAACGGATCGCCAAGGAAAACAACTTCACCGAGCGGTACCACGTGCTCGAAGTCTTCGGCGAGTTTAGAAAAGGTTCCGCGAAGGATCTCAAGCCCAAGCCCGGCAAGTAAGCCGCGCCGCTTTCAGAATCAGTGCAAACTTCCTGCTTGGCGGGGTGGCTAAACACGCTTTCCGGTAGTAAACTAGGGGGGATTTCCCGACAGGGGTGAAGCGTGGCTACCTATCGTTATTCCAAATCGCATGAGTACATTCGTGAAGAGGGCGGCGCCTATTACCTAGGCATCAGCACCCACGCGCAGGCCGAGCTGGGTGACATCACCTATGTCGAAGCCCCGGCGCCGGGCGCGGAGTTCGCCAAGGGTGACGTGTGCTGCACCGTCGAGTCGGTCAAGGCCGTGGCGGAAATCTACGCCCCTGTCGGCCTCAAGGTCGTCGCCGCCAATGCCGCCCTGGAAGACGCCCCCGAGCTGGTGAACCAGGACGCACAGGGCGCGGGCTGGATTATCCAGGTTGAGCTGCTGAATCCGGCGGAGCTGGAAGGCATGATGGACCAGGCCGCGTACGACGCATTCGAGAAATAGCCTGCGCCCGCCGGCCAGGCCGGCCGCACGATTTGGCGGCCCAAGGAGCAAAGCATGACGTTCGTGCCCCATACCGCGGCTCAGCGCGCGCAAATGCTGGCCGCCTGCGGCGCTGGCCGCTTTGAGGACCTGCTGGACGGCATCCCGCGCGAGCTGCTCTTAGAGCGCAGCCTCAACGTGCCGCCGGCCCATGGCGAGGTGGAGCTGGCCCAGGCCGTGAGCCAGGTGCTGGCCGAGACCAAGCCGATCCCGCTCAACCGCGTCTTCGCCGGCGGCGGGATCTACCCGCACCATGTGCCCGCCGTGGTCGACGAGCTAGGCCGGCGCGGCGAGTTCTACACCGCTTACACGCCGTACCAGCCCGAAGTCAGCCAGGGCATGCTGCAGTGCATCTACGAGTACCAGAGCTACATCTGCCTGCTGACCGGGATGGACATCTCCAACGCCAGCGGCTACGACATGGGCACGACGCTCGCCGATGCCATCGGCATGGCCAACAGCTACTTCAAGGGCAAGCGCAGGCGCATCCTGTTCGCGCCGCACGTCAATCCGGAGGCGCGCGAGGTGGCCGACACCTATAACATCGGCTTCGGGCTCGACTACACGGACATCCCGGACTGCGAGCGCAACGGCGCCACCCGGCGCAACATCCTCGCCGGGCAGCTCGACAGCAACACCGCCGCCGTCGTGTTCCAATACCCGGACTACCTGGGTTATCTCGACGACGGCCTGGCCGAAGTGATCAACTGGGTGCACGAGGCCGGCGCGCTGGCGATCGTGGTGTTCTACCCCTTCGCCGCGGGCCTGCTCAAGACGCCGGGCGAGCTGGGCGCGGACATCGTCGTGGGCGAGGCGCAATGCCTGGGCAACTACATGGGCTTCGGCGGCCCGCTGCTGGGCTACGTCGCCTGCCGCGAGCAGTACGTCCGCGTAATGCCGGGCCGCCTGATCGGCAAGACGAGCTGCGAGCGCCGCGACAGCCCCAGCGAGCCCTTCAGCCCCGGCGAGGGTTTCGTGATGACGCTGCAGGCGCGCGAACAGCACATCCGCCGCGACAAGGCGCTGTCCAACATCTGCTCCAACGAGGCGCTGCTCGCGCTGCGGGCCTGCCTCTACATGGGCGCCGTCGGGCGCGAGGGCTTCGCGCACATCGCCGAGACCTGCCACTGCAACGCGGTGCTGGCGCACGGCAAGCTCACGGCGCTTCCCGGCGTGGAGCCGTACTTCCCCAGCCGGGGCTATTTCAACGAGTTCACCTTAAAGCTTGACCCGGCTAAGCGCGAGGAGCTGTACCAGCGCGGCCTGGAGCGCGGCATGCTGGCCGGGCTGCGCCATCCGCAACTGGCCGACGCGCTGATCCTGGCCTTCACCGAGGTCCATCACGAGCGCGATATCTTCGAGCTGGCCAGCCTGTTCCAGGAGGTGCTGCAATGAGTAAGCAGCGCGAGCCTATTTTAATCTTCGACCGCTCGGTCACCGGGCGCTACGGCACCCAGGTGCGCAGCCGCCACGAAGCGTGCGACATCAAGGCCAACCTGCCCGCCGCCCTGCGCCGGGACACGCCGTTGCCGCTGCCGGAGGTCGCCGAGCTGGATCTGGTGCGGCACTACGTCGCCTTGAGCCACAACACCTTCGGCGTGGACACCGGCTTCTACCCGCTGGGCAGTTGCACGATGAAGTACAACCCCAAGGCGACGGAGTGGGCGGCGGCCCAGCCGGGCCTGGCCTGCGTGCATCCGAGCCAGCCCGCCGCGGCGAGCCAAGGGCTGCTGCGGCTGATGTACGACTTGCAGCAGTGGCTGGCGGACATCACCGGCATGGACGCGATCAGCCTCCAGCCGTCCGCCGGCGCCCAGGGCGAGCTGACCGGCATGCTGGTGTTCCGCAAGTACTTCGAACTGCGGGGCGAGACGGCCCGCAAGGTGATGATCGTGCCCGACAGCGCGCACGGGACCAACCCCGCCAGCGCCGTGCTTTCCGGTTTCACGGTGCAGGAAGTCGATTGCGTGCACCAGGGCGGCGTGATGACCGTGCCGCTGCTCGAAGCGGCGATTGCCCAGCACGGCGCGGACCGCATCGCCGGCATCATGCTAACCAACCCCAGCACGCTGGGCACTTTCGAAACGAGCATCCTCGGCGTGGCGGCGCGGCTGCATGAGATCGGCGCGCAGCTGTACTACGACGGCGCGAACCTCAACGCACTGCTAGGCATCACCCGCCCCGGCGACATGGGCTTCGACCTCGTCCACATCAACACGCACAAAACCTTCTCCACCCCGCACGGCGGCGGCGGCCCCGGCTCCGGCCCGGTCGGCGTCAAGCAGCACCTGGCCGGCCTGCTGCCGCACCCGCTGGTGGCCAAGGACGGCGCTTTGTACAAGTTCGTCACGCCGGAGCACAGCATCGGGCGCGTCAAGCTGTTCCACGGGCAGTTCTTAGTGCTGGTGCGGGCCTGGGCCTACATTCTGCTGCACGGGCCGCAGGGCCTCAGGCGCGTCGCCGAGCACGCGATCCTCGCGGCGAACTATTTGCAGGAGCGGCTCAAAGGCGCTTACGCCATCCCCTTCGGGGACCAGCGCTGCATGCATGAGTTCGTCGCCAGCGCGGACAAGCAAAAGGAGAACGGCATCACAGCGAAGGACCTCGCCAAGGCGCTGCTCAACGACGGCTTCCATGCGCCGACGACCTACTTCCCGCTAATCGTGCATGAGGCGCTGATGATCGAGCCGACGGAGACCGAGCCGCTGGAAATGCTGGACGCGTTCGCCGAGGCGATGCTGAAGTACGCCCGGCTGGCGCAGACGGATCCCGAAGCGCTCAAGCGCACGGATAACCTGCTGGTGCGGCACCTGGACGAAACCCAGGCCGCGCGGCAGCTCAACGCGCGGTGGACGCCCCCGGCGAAGTAACGACTAAAAAAAGAATTGTGAGACTTGGGTAGCGCGGGCAGCCTGCCCGCGGATCCTCACGATCAATCGCTGTTCCAACCGACCCATGTGTAATCGCGCGCATCCGGCCAGCGTTTCCGCGGGTTGTTAAGGATATAACTTACCTTCTCTTGAAACTCGCGTTCACTTTCAATCACGCGGTCGAAGTAATCAGCCTGCCATAAAGCCCCACTTGCTGCGCGCAGTCTGTTGATCCTGTTTGCGGTATAGGACTTCCAGCTATGGAAAATATGGCTGAGTTGATAGTGTGCTAACGGCCTAACTAAAACGTGAACATGATCATCCATGACCACATAGGCGTAGAGGATATATCTGTCTTGATGAAAGTGTTTCAACGCATCCGCGACATCATCCCGTTCGGTGGAAATAAGCAATCCTATTCTCGGCATGATGCGCCAAGTTACGAAATAGGCCACCCCAAGGAAGCGCCAGTGCCGGCTTGGCTGCTCAAAACTACCTGTCCCGCTCATGTTTTAGTATTATTGCATGCCGGGCTGGCAGCCCGGCCTACTCTGTATGTCTGATATGGGGATTTCCATGACTAAAAGAAATGCGCTTCCTGTCCTCCAAGACGGTGAGCTGCGCCTGCGGCCCGCCGCTTTGCCCGCGGACATCGCGCTGGCGCTGCCCTGGTATAGCGATCCCGAGGTTATGCTGTTCTCCGAAGGCGACGCAACTGCGCGCTACGACGCGGAGATGATTGCGAAGATGTACGGTTACCTAACCGGCATCGGCGAGCTGTACATCATCGAAATCGAGTTGGACGGCGCATGGCATGCCATTGGCGACGTGACGCTTGCGCCGCACACCCTGCCGATCGCCATCGGCGCCGCGGCGCACCGTTCGCGGGGCTTTGGCAAGCGTGTCCTCAAGTTGCTGGAGCAGCGGGCGCGCGCTCTGGGCTGGAGTGAGTTGCGCACCAAGGGCGTGTGGACCATAAACGAGCGCTCGCGGCGGCTGTTCCTGAGCGCAGGTTTCGTGCAGGACGGCGGTGAAACCATTGATGAAGAGGGCAAGCCGGCCTGGCGGTTCGTCAAGCAGCTTTAGGCACCCGCCCCGCGCCTGCTAAACTAAGCCGATGCCACCGATGAAAGCCTGTTTCGCCAAGCTGGCGGGCGTGGAGGCCCCGAGCCTGACCTCGCTGCTGCAGCGGCTGCCGAAGATCACCTTCGACGCCAACAACGACGTGCAGATCACCGGCGTGGACCACCGCGCGCCGACGCTGTCCTTCGAGGCCGCCGTGCGCAAGAAAGCCAGCGTCACCTCCTTTGACGCCAGCCAGAACGCCGTCGTGACCCGCGAGGACTTCGCCTACCGCTCGGTGCACTTCACGCTGGACGCGGCGCAGCACGTGATCTCCACGCCCGGCGCCAAGCGCGACTTCACGCTAGCGGTCGAGCTGCTCAAGCGCGCGGGGGCGGGCCAGGCCGAGGCGGCGGATCTCTCCGTCGACCTGCTGGCCTGGGCGCGCGGCCTGCTGAAAATGTACGAGGACGCGCAGCTCAATAACATCGTGCTCGACGGCTTTTACGCCGAGCCCAAGCTGATCGGGCGCTACAGCGCGAAAAGCGTGGACAACCGCCTGGAGCTCAAGCAGCTCGACGAGATGGCCGGGCAACTGCGCAGCCTGCGCTACAGCTTCTTCCATTACGGCGTGCGGCGCAGCGTGGAGGCGCGGGCGGACGCGGTGTTGTCGATCACCACCGGCGAGGAAGACGAGATCGAGCACTTCTTCGCCGAGCAGGCCAAGCTGCTGCTGAGCCACACCGCCAAGCCCAAGCCGGGGCGCGAGTAAGGCGTAACCACCCGCTGATTGCCGTGCGGGCGATTTATGGCTAAACTGGGAACCTCAGCCGGGTAACGGGGTACTATATATTACATACGGAGTAATCCGGCTGGATTGCGTCCCAAGCTTAGTAGTAAGCACTCAAATGAGGTAAGCGAGGATAGCCCATGAAGCGGTTCATGATCATCACCCTAGGCCTAGCCGCGAGCGTGATGCTGGCGGCCTGCGGCGGCGGCGCGACGGCCACGCCGGACTTGAATGATGGCGGGAATAATCCGTTAACCGTCACAGCAACTGGCCCCTCTGGCGGTGCGCACACGGTGAGTTTCATCCCTGGCAAGCTGGACGTGCGCTTTGGTGGCGATCCCGCAGAGCTGGCGACCAGCTTGGGTCGCTTCGGCTATGACGTGGAATTCACCAACGGCAGCTACGCCAGTGTTGATATTGGCTCTGCTGATCCGCAGTCCGCGATTGAAATGCTCACCAAGGAATTGAATATATTCTCCGCCGAGCAAGTACAGCAAGTCACCATTCCTGCAACGCAGGAGGCTGAAGCAGCATTGGTGCGCAACGCTAGCCATACACCGTTGGATCCATACTATGGTGACCAATTCAGGGGAATCATCCAAGATACAGAAGGTGCCTGGGGATTCACGACTTACTTCGGCCAAGCCTGGCCAATGAATTCGATGGGATTCAACGGGGCTTGGGATATCTCGGATCCATTGGGAATTGATGGACAGGTTGCTGCTCAGCCAGTGCGTATTGCGATCATTGATGCTGGCTGGTACGACTACAATGAGCTAGATCGCCTCGGACTGGATGAAACCATCCTTGACCCGGCGGCAAGCGGCTCAATCACCGGAGCTGGTGTGTTCACGCCAGGTCTTGCCGCCGTAGAATGGGATACATTTATTGCTGGTACTACCGTTTTCTACCGTTCACCATATCGAACAACAGGTGATGCCTTGCTGGGCATTCTTGCTGCAGATCACAATAACTACAAACCTAATGCCTTCGACATTAATGGTGATACTACCGTTGGGGAGGATGAAATCTGGAATGAAGGCATGGCAGGTATCAACCCCAATGCCACCTATGTCTTGATCAAAACAGGCACACCCAACACTGGTGATAACTCCTGGACCTTCTCCGATCAAGAAATTGCAGCATCAATTGAGCATGCTTGGGATACCGCTGATTGTGACATCATCCTGCTCGGAATGTTCATTGATGGTTCTGTGCCGGCTAATGTACAAACCGCTATCACCAATGCACGAAACAACGGTGCATTAGTAGTCGCACCCGCAGGTGATGTTGTTGATAGCTGGAATGGTACTGCTCCTGGTTACTTCGACGATACTCCGGTCGATATCACTGTTGACCCGGTGTGGCCAGCAGCCGCTGATGGGTGCCTAAGTGTCACCGGTACTGGATATAACCGTGTAGGCGCTTTGGCAGACTTCGGAACGACACCAAACAATGGTCTTGGCTGGACACCAGCTTATAACGAACCGTTCAATCAGATGTTCACGCAACTCGCCACCTATTGCAATACTGGTGCGGATATTGCAGGTATGGGTTGGGGCTTCGGATTTGGCGTCAGCAGGTACTTTGTCCAGTCTGGTGTGGGAGATGGCAGCGAGGGCAATCCGTACGAATTGGATCTCTCTGAAGATTTCTATACGACGAGCGTCAACCGCTTCTCCACCACCTACTCCGCCGCCTATGTCGCCGGCGCGGCGAGCATCGTGTTCCAGGCCTTGAGCTTCGTCAACGGCGTGCCGCCCAGCGACGATGAGGTGGAGACCATCCTGCTCGATACCATCCAGTTCCCCGGCATGGCCGGCATTCTGGACGGCGGCGGTTATCTCAACGCCAACGCGGCGGCGATGGACGCGATCGCCGGCGGGACGCTGTTCCAGTATGAACCGGCGATGGCCTTCACCACTACCACGGCGATGTTCGAGTGGTTCAGCCAGAACCGCGCCGCCGTCACCCGCGGCACCGATCTCTCCGTCTCGCCTACCATCGTCAACGGCACCGCGCCGTTCACGCTGGAAGTGGACTGGAATAACGGCGAAGACCCGGTGGAAGTGACCAACTGGAACAGCGGCGACACCGTGACGCTGACCGGCGGTTACGACGCCCTCGGGCTCAAATACATCTCGCTGACGGTGATCGACGCCAACGCGCAAACCATCACCATCACGCCGGACATTTTCGTGATCAACCCGCTGGTGGCCACGATCAACGTGGAAAACGGCGCGGGCGACATCCTGCCCACCCCGCCCTCGCTCAAGACCGGCACGACCTACCGCTTCCGCCCGGCGATCAACAACCTGTTCACCGGCGACCTCGGCGGCACGCCCAACGAGGTGTCCTACGAATGGTGGTTTGAAAGCGACCCCGCCGCCGACCCGCGGCCGATGACGGGGATGCCGCGGCGACCCGGCGGACTCCACCAACGAAGCGCCGACCTTCGCCTTCGCCAGCGCGGGCTCGCACACGGTGACCTTCAAGGTCACGGAATCCGTGCGCCCCGACAGCACCTTTACCCTGGCGGTCAACGTGGCGAACTAACGCCGCGCCTACGCGCAAGCAAAAGCCCCGGCAGCCGCAAGGCTCCGGGGCTTCTTTTTTTTAAGGTGTCCCGGCCCGGCCGCGCCGGGCGGCACAGGGCTTACCTATCCTTGATCTCAATCGCCCCCGTCGGGCACTCGTCCACGCACGCGCCGCACGCCGTGCACAGGCTCGGATCGACGACCGCGCAGGTTTCATCCGCATTCATCGAGATCGCCTCAGTCGGGCACACTTCGATGCAGGCGCCGCACGCCGTGCACATGTCGCAATCGACAAACGCTACTTCTGCCATGTGATTCTCCTGACAAGGATTGGCCGGGGGCCGCCCCAGCCCGCAAGATGGGTGATTCTAACATTGCGATTCTCAACCAGCAACACTAAAAACCAAAAAAGATACTGGATTGCAGATCTGCGCGCCCGGCCCCAATTGGAGGCTGTCTCAATTGACCGGGCCGCCGCCCCGGCGTATAATTTGCCGATGTCCCACAACCTGATCGACAAGCCGCGCATCGAAGCCGCGGTCCGCGAACTGCTCGCCGCCATCGGCGAGGACCTTGAGCGCGACGGCGTGCGCGAGACGCCCCAGCGCGTGGCGCGGATGTTTGAGGAAATCTTTTCCGGCCAGAACGGCGGCGCGGCCAAGCACTTGGAAACCGTGTTCGACGTGGACCACCGCGAGCTGGTCTTGCTGCGCGGCGTGGCGTTCCACTCGATGTGCGAGCACCACCTGATGCCGTTCACCGGCATCGCGCACATCGCCTACATCCCCCAGGGCAAAATCACCGGCCTGTCCAAGCTGGTGCGCGCGTTTAAAAACCTGGCGGCGCGCCCGCAGGTGCAGGAGCGGCTGACCAC
>CAYXMN010000015.1:0-17089 GCA_964465955.1 uncultured Planctomycetales bacterium | reverse complement strand
CGGATCTAATCATGGAAAAGCTCGATCCGCTCGGCGCGGCGGTGATTGTCGAGGCGCGCCATTTGTGCATGGAGATGCGCGGGGTGCGCGCGCCGGGCTCGATCATCACCACCTCGGCGTTGCGCGGCGCGTTTGAGAACCGCGCCAGCACGCGCATGGAGCTGTTCACGCTGATCAAAGGCGACAGGCAGGTCGTATGAACCACCGCTGGCTTTGCGCGCGGCGCGTGATCGACTGCTCGGAGCCGCGGGTGCTGGCGATCCTCAACGCCACCCCGGACAGCTTCTACGCCGGCAGCCGCCTCAGCCCCGGCGCGGACGGCGCCGCGCAGATCGCAGCGTTGATCGCGGCGCAGCCGGACATCCTCGACATCGGCGGCCAGAGCACGCGCCCCGGCGCGGCGCAGGTCGGAGCGGACGAGGAACGCGCGCGCGTCCTCCCCGCCCTCGAACTGGCGCGCCAGCTCGCGCCCGCGCTGCCCATCAGCGTGGATACGTACTACAGCGCGGTGGCGCAGGCCGCGCTCTCCGCCGGCGCGGACATCATCAACGACGTCAGCGCCGGGCGCTTCGACCGCGAGCTAATCCCGCTGGTCGCGCAAACGGGCTGCGGCTACGTGCTGATGCACATGCTCGGCGCGCCGGGCACGATGCAAGACGCCCCGAGTTACCGCGACTGCCTGGCGGAGGTGGGCGGTTTCTTCGCCGAACAGCTCGCCGCGCTGGAGGACGCGGGTGTCGCCCGCGAGCAGGTGGTGCTCGATCCCGGCATCGGCTTCGGCAAGCTGCTCCAGCACAACCTAAGCCTGATCGCCGGTGCGGCCGAGTTCCACCGCTTCGGGCGCCCGCTGCTCTACGGCGTGTCGCGCAAGCGCTTGATCGCCGAGCTGGCGGGTGCGCCGGACACCGCGGAGCGCCTGCCGGGCACGCTCGGGCTGTCCTGGGAGCTGTTATCCCAGGGCGTGATGCTGCACCGCGTGCATGATCCGGCGGCGCTGCGCCAGCTGATCGCGGTCTGGCGCGGCGTGCTGGGCCAGCGCGTCGAACAGCTCCGCGGCTAGCTCGGCCTGGCTGCCGTGGCTGGCCGCGGCGCAGGCGGCGCTAGGAAACGCGCAGAAAAAATCCTGAAATCTCGGGGAACATTTCCGCCGCTTGGGGGTCTGTAATGGCGGTTGTGAAATTATTTGCAACCGGCCAGCAATTATCTTTTCCCCCTACAGCGGCCTCCGCAAGGAGGCCTTATTTTTTGCGCGGACGGCCGGCGGACGGCTGGCGGCCAGCCGGCGGGTGGGCGGGAACTCAGCAGCGGACAGTTAGGCCAAGGCTTAGGCGATCTTCGCTTCAGGCAGGCCGATGCTGCCGATCAAGGGGTGGATCATCCGGCTGCTCAGCTCGGAGTCGAGCACCTTGACCAGCCGGTCGTGATCGGACTTCCACTTACCCTTGAACTCCGGCTCGAGCTGGCGCCAGAGGGCGTCCCCGGACAGGATGATCGTCCGGCACGGCTCGTTAACGCGGTAGATCACGCGCTGGCCGTCGCGCTGGTAGCTCACGCAGCCGTACTTGCGCAGTTTGGCCAGCTTGTGGCTGATTCTCGGTTGCGGCAGATCGATGGCCTCGCCAATCTCCTTGACACTCAGCGCGTAACGGCTGAGGAGCAAGCAGATACGGTAGGTAATTTCATCGCCGGCCACGGCGTAAAGTGTGGTGATTAACATGGTGCTAGGCTTAATATGTTACCACCGGTCTATCATTTGTGCTAGAGAGATACCAATAATTTCCGAAGAATTATTTTCTAAATGAGACAATCACGCTAGAGAACATCCAGCTTAACGCTAGGCCAGGCCAGCCAACCCAGACAACCCGCCGGCGCGCGCGACCTTAAACGCGGAACGACCTATACGCAATCCTGGCGTCATTGCGACAACCGGTTTTAAGGGTCCGCGGCTAGAATTCCAACAGCCGCCCGGCGGTGAGCGCGAACAGCCTCCCGTTGCCGGTGAGGGCCAGCGCTTGGCAGTTGAGGTTCGCGCGCTCGTAGGACCATTTCAACGCGCCGGAGCTGTCCACGGCGTAGATGCCGTTTTGCAGGCCGAGGTAGGCCGTTCCGGCGGAGTCGACGAGGAGCGCCGGTGTTGGCGCCTCATCATTCAACCCTGTGTTGAAGACCAGCCGCCCGTGCTCATCCACCGCGAGCAGCCGTGATTGAACACGCGTCGCACACATGTAGAAGCCGCCCGCGGGCCGGAGCGCGACACTGGAAGCTCTGTTATAAATGCCAACGGCGGGATAGATCCATTCCAGCTCCAGATCAGCGGTCAAGGAAGCTACATTAGCCCCGTTATAGACCAAGTAGCATCCGCCATCCGGCCGGGCGATCAATTGCTCAGGCTTGGGCCAGCCACCCAGTGCGCCGAGGATATTCACATCCACTTGTTTCAGCAATTCACCGGCACCGGAGAACCTCAGCAGATGCCGGTCGCCGGCGTACAGTAAACCGCCGCCCGCCAAAGCCAGCGCGGTTACGTCATGCGCCGCGGTTTCAACTGCCTGCTGCCACAGCAGCGCACCGGTGGTTGCATCAACCTTGGAGAAGAGCAAGGCTTCGCCTGTGATCTCACTTGTGCCAAACGGTGCAGCGCCCACGATGTAGATGCTCCCGCCGCCGTCCGCCAGCCAGTCCGTGAGCGCTTCCCCCAGATACGGCGCGCCCGCCTGTCCGAGATCCTGGAAGCTGGTTTGCCAAAGCTCGCTGCCGCCTAGATTGAGCGCTGCCAGCTGGCGGGTGTCGACTAAGCCGGTGCAGATGATAACCGGCCCCGCCGGTGAGGCGAGCTGCGCGGGCTCTGCTGAACCGAGCTCCGTGTACCACAGCGGTGTGCCGTCTTGATAGGCAGCTTGGAGGCCGCTGCGATTGCCCATGAGCACGCTGCCGTCTTCCACCAGCATCAAACTAAGGTTGCCCGTTGTGGAACTTGGGGCGGAGTAGCCGCCGAGCCAGTTGGCGTCTGCGTCCCACACCTCCAAGCCCGCGTCGCCCGTGGCGTAAATCACGTTTGCCGTTTCATCCAACACTGCATGGCTCACGTCGTCGCCGAGGCCAAACCCTGAGCCATCGGGTTGGTACAGTGTGTAATACACCGAATCGTCTTCTTGCCACCTGTCATCCCAGCCGGCGAGGAATTGCCCGCCGGGCCCGTGCTGCAATTCGAGGAGTGGAAAGTAACTCAATTCAAGGAAGTCCAGCACCTCGCCGGCGTAGTCCAGCGTTTGAATACCGTAGACGCCGCCGGTGTCCAGCGACTGGCCGAAAATGTACAGGCGATCCGTTTCCGCCTGGAACGTCGCGCTCGCCGCATAATTTCCCGGCAGCACGACCGTGGCGCTGAGCGCGAGGCCAGCGTCAAACACATCCATGTACCAGCCAGCGTCCAGGCCGGCTTCCGCGCCGGCATCGCCGCGGATTTCATACACCACGATCAACCTCCCGTCCGCCGCAAACTGCATAACGGGTAGGCTTTCGCCGCGGTAGTCGCTGTAATCAAGCTCCAGGGGGACATGGCCATCCGCCTCGATGACGGAGATCGCCCCGTTATCGAGCATCACAGCCACGCGCCCGTTGCCGGAATTGTCGTAAACCAGCTGCTTAAGCGCCAACGGCAGCATCAGGTTCCAGAGCTGATCTCCGCCTGGCGTGTAGGCCGCCACTTCGCTATATGCGCCACTGACAATGGATTCCGATAGGCTCAAACTCATTAACAGGTAATGCCCAGCCTTCGCCGTGGTAAGCGGCACCGCGCCTTCCAACCGGTAATACGTTTCGCGACCGCCGGCCAGCTGCCGGCTGCCCTGTTCCTGGCCCGCGCTGGAATACTTGCGCAGGGTGCTGGCGTATTCGTAGCCATATATAGTCTCAGCGCCTTGGCAATCCAGGACATACAGATACCCGTCGGGCGCATAAGCCAGCCCGCTGGCCCAGCCTTGCAAACCGCTACGCCAGGCTTGACGCCCCTGCGCATCATAAGCCCCCACTGCTTGGTACTGCGAGGCGTAGATCATTCCTCCGCCAAAGGCCAGCCGGGAACCGGTGTTAAACACATCCCGCACCGTCTCGCGCACGGGCGTTCCGCTCTGCGGGCCCACCGCGTCAACGAGGCCGGTGTGCGCCGGGTTGCCGCCCTCCATCAGCCAGACAAAGCCGGAGCCAAGCTCATTCGACGGCGGCGGCGTGAAGTTCCCCGGCCCGCCGCCGCGGCAGCCTGTAAGCAGCAGCGCGCTGCACGCCGCGGCCAGCCACAGCGCCAGCGCCGCCCGCCAGGTGGTATGCGTAAGCTTGAAGACGACCTGTCCGCGTGACCGCATCACGTCCTCCCATGAACCCTACAGGCTTTATGCGTCTGCCTTGATCAGCCTGACGCCGCTGGCCCGCCGCTGTTCACTATTCTATACCCGCACCCCAAACCGCGAGCGCAGCCGTCCAGCCTTGCCGCTATTGAAGCCGGCACAGCGGATCGCCGACGACAACTTCCTGCCAGCTCACCACGCGCAGGCCCTTATACGCCGCTTCAATCCAGTAATCGCCGTGGTGCAGGTAGCGGTCGAAGACCCAGCGCTCGTCGCCCACGCCGAAGGAGAACGGTTCGTAGGCGTTGCCGATCGCCACCGTGCCGCCCAGGCGGATGAAATCGCAGATTTGCCCCTGGCCGCGGCGCGAGATCCCGTCGCTGTCGTCGAAGTCGGTGCCGTTGAAACTCTCATAGCTCATGAACACCGCGCCGGGCGCGTAGTTCCAGCCCAGATCCTTTAAGATGTACTCCGTGCCGCTGGCATAGCTGCCACCGGTGTGGTTCACGCCCCAGCCCGCGTAGCCGATGACGGAGTTGGTGAAGCTCTCGGGCAGGCTCGCGCTGCCGTTGACGATGCGCTCAGAAGTTACATCGGCGAAGACGTTGATCCCCGCGGCGGAAAGCAGTTCCTCGCCGCTATTCTCCGCGCCGGTGGCATAAGGCCAGACCGGGTCGACCATCGTATCCAGCGCCTTGCGCTCGTCGCAGGAATCGAACACCACCCAGTCCGTTGCCCCAGGCGCGCTGGCCGCCAGCGAGCGGTCGACGAGCAGCTTGGCCTCGGCGTAGGTGTAGGCGCTGAGCCGCCCCACGAGAAAGTCCAGCGTGTGCATCTCGTAGGACTCCGCATTCGGATCGCGCCAGGTCGTCCGGTATTGCATCGCGTAGAACTCGCCCGTGTCTTCCTGCAGGTAGAAGGTGCGATCACTGGGCGTAAACTGCTCGTAGCTCTCCGCGTTCCAGACGAAGTTGATCGCCGGGGGCTGGGAATAGAGCACGCACAGCTCGCTGTCGACGGACGAGAACGTGGAATTCGACCGCAGCGGGCTGCTCGCGCCATCGAACTCGTTCGCGCCGGGAATCTGGTGCGGCAGGCCCTTGAGCAGCAGGAGGTAGCTAATGCTACCGGCGATGTCCTCGTGATCCAGGATGAAGTTTTCCACCGGCGTGCGGATCTGCGACTCGTAATCGTCGCGCGCGATGGTCGCGCTGTACGCGCCGAGGTGCAGCCCCAGCTTGAAATCCGGGTGGAGGCCGCGCCCGGTGCGCGGGGACATGTAATAGTTGGCGAGGTCGAGATCTTCCGGGATGTCGGCGTTATACACCACCAGCACGAGCTTGTTCGCCTCGGCCACTTCCACCGCCAGCTCGGTGCTGGCGCTCAGCCCCAGGTCGTTGACCACCGTGAGCTGCACGGTGTGGCTGCCGGCCGTGGCGAAGGCGTGCTCCACCTCCGCCGCCGGGTCGGTCGTGACTTGCTCGTCCGCGCCGTCGAAGGTGTAAGTCAGCGAGGTGTAAGCGCCCAGGCCGGGACTGGAACCTGCCGCGTTGAACGCGGCGGGCCACCCGGTCGCCGCCGCGCCGATCGGGGAGATTACCGCCGTCGGCGCGCCGGGGATGCCGCTGTTTAATGTCAACCGAAGCTGTGTCAGCGTCGGCGCCCACTTGTGCGCCACCACGATGATATAGCAGTTGCCGCCGGGGCTGACCAGATCCGCGCCGCCGGGCAGCGGCTGCGCGCCGCTCGCGGCGAGCTGGTGGAACCGCCACGCCCCGCGCCCGTAGTCCGCCACGCCGAGGTAATAGGGCGAGCTGCATGCCTGCTCAATGGTTTCAGGATAGACGCTGCCGCCTGCGCCCAGGCCGCTCAAGCGGAAGATGGCGTAGGCGAAACTGCCACTGTCCGGGGTCAGGCTGACGCTGCCGGGCGTGTAGTCCACGCCGGTTTCCGAGGCCTCCAGCGGCGCGGCATCCAGCAGCTCATACTGCGCACTGGCCGCGGCGCGCAGTCCGCCGCCCGCCAGCCCGTCAAGCCCGGCCACGGCAGGCAGCTGGCCGTCCACGGCGCCGCTTGGCGCGACCTGCGCCGGGCCGCCCCCGCCGCAACCCGCGCTGATCAACATCAGCGTCACGCAGGCACTACACACCAGCACAACAGCACGCATGGCTCACCCCCGCGCAGGCGGTCGAGACTAACCTGATTCTAGCGCAGGACCGGCGCGGCCGCTTTAATCCAGCGCCAGCGCCGCGTCGAGAATCGCGCCCGCCACGTCCGCGCCATAGACCGTCTCAATCGTGGCGAACCCGGGGCTGGCGTTAACCTCCAGCACCAGCGGCCCAGCGCTTCCGTCCGCGATGTCCACCCCGGCCAGGCCAAGCCCGAACACCCGCGCGCACTGCTCCGCCAGCGCGGCAAGCGGCGGCGTCAGTTCCAGCGCGGAAGGCGTGCCGCCGCGGTGCAGGTTGGAGCGGAAGCCGTCCGGCGGGCTTATGCGCCGCACCGCCCAGCGCGCCCGGCCGTTAAGCACGAGCACGCGCGTGTCGTGGTCGGCGGCGGCGGGGTAGTAGCGCTGGAGCAGCACGTCGTACTGCACCAGGTTCAGCGCTTCGAGCACGGAGCCCGCCACGCTGGCGTCCGGCGCGAACACCACGCCGACGCCCTGGCTGCCGCGGATGAACTTGAGCACGACGGGATAGCCGCCCAGCCGCGCCACCGCCGGCGCGAGGTCGCTCGGCGCGCGCAGCATCACGCTGTCGGGCACGGCGACGCCGGCGCCGGCCAGCTCGGCCAGCGCGAGGAACTTGTGGCGCAGCTTCAGCAGCCCCGCGCAGCTGTTGAGCGTGCGCGCCCCCTGGCGCTCCAGCATGTCCAGCGCGGCCAGCGCGTACTCCGTCGCCAGCGAGCCCAGGCGCGGGATCAGCACCGACTGCGCCGGGTCGCAGGCCGGCGCCGGGTGCACCGCCTGGGGCAGGCTGCCGGTGAGATACAGGTAATACTCATGCGGGTCCACCACGTGGAGCGCTAGCTCCGTGCGCCGGGCGGCGGCGGCGCTGAGGCGCGCCACGGCGTGGTTGTCGGGCTGGCGCGTGAGCAGCACTACATTGCGCATCGGGCAAGTATACGCCAGCGCCGCGGGCGGGCCGCGAACCGGGACGGCTTAGCGCGCTTTAGGATGAACTGCGCTGCCGGCCTTGGCCTTGGCTAGGTCAAGCCGCGCCTGCTCTTTCTCGCGCCCGGCCTATTCATGCGCGGTGCGTTCACGCTCCGCCTCGATCTGGTCATGCACGAAGCGCTTGAACTGCGCCAGGTTTTTATGGCTGCCCAGCACCAACAGGTGCTCGCTGAGCCTGAGCGGCTCGTCCGGCGACGGCGACATGTGCACGCGCTCGGCGCGCTCGGCGCTGGCCAGCGTCTTGGTGGCGATCAACGTGATGTGATGCTTGCGCCGCAGGTTCAGCTCGGCCAGCGACTTGCCGTCGAAACTCGGCGGGCAGTCGATTTCGAGGAACGCGAAATCCTCGCCGAGCTGGATCTCGTCGGCCAGGCTGGGGTACATCAGGCTGCGCACCAGCACGTGCGCCGTGTCGCGCTCCGGGAACACCACGTTGGTCGCCCCGACGGCGCGGATCGCCTCGGCCTGGTGCTCGGTTTCGACGCGGACGTAGATGCGTTTGAAGTCTTCCTTGCGCAGCGAATACGTGATCAGCACGGCGGCGTCGAAGTGGTGCGGCAGCGAGATCACGGCGTTGCGCAGGTCGTAGGCGCCGACGGCGCGCATCGCCTCCACATCGGTGGCGTCGAGGCAGGCGGCCTTGGCCACGCGGTCCTGGATCTCGTTGATGATCTCCAGCCGGCGGTCGATGGCCACCACGCCCGCCCCGGCGGAATGCAGCCCAATGGCGGTCTGCCAGCCCAGCGTGCCCAGTCCGATCACTAAAAAGTGCTGCATTGCATATTCCTAACCGATATTCACCGTTTCTTCAGGCAGGATGTACTGCGCCTGCGGCCCGCGGCGGATCAGCGAGGCGGCGAACAACAGCGGCCCCACCCGGCCCACCAGCATCAAGAAAATCAGTACCAGCTTGCTGAACACGGTCAGCCCAGGGGTAACTCCGGTGGTCAGGCCGACGGTGCTGAGCGCCGAGGCCGCCTCAAAGAAAAAGCCGAGCGCCTGCTCGCGCATGTCAGCCAGCGGGCGCACATACGACTCCGCCAGTTGGATTAAAATTGCTCCCAGCATCAGCGTCAACAGGTACCCGCCGGTGCTGAGCAGCGCCTTGGACACCACTCCTTCCGGCAGGGTCCGCCCGCAAAACTCGGTGCGTGGGCGGTTACGCAGCCGCGACCAGGCCAGCGCCATCATCACGCCGAAGGTGGTGGTTTTGATGCCGCCCGCGGTGCTACCCGGCGAACCGCCGATGATCATCAGCACCACCAGCACCAGCAGGCTCGGGTTGGAGAGCAGGCCGACATCCACCGTGCTGAACCCGGCCGTGCGCGCCGTCACGGATAAAAACAGCCCGGTGTGCCAGGCCGCCCAGTGGTCGCCGCCCAGGGCGTGGCCGTGCAGTTCCAACAAGGCCAGCAGCAGCGCTCCGCCGCAGATCAGCGCGACGGTCACGCGCAGCGCCATCTGCGTGTGCAAGGACAGCCGCGGGTGCAGCCCCGCCAACCGACGGTGGCGGTAGGTGGACAGGTCGGCGTAGACGATGAAGCCCAGGCCGCCGGACACGATCAGGCCCATGATCACCGTGTTAACCAGCAGGTCGTCGCGGAACGGCATCAGGTTGCCGCTGATCAGGCCGTAACCGGCGTTGCAGAAAGCGCTGACGCTATGAAAGACCGCGAGCCAGCAGGCGCGGCCCAGCGGATAGTCCGCCACGAAGCGCAGCAGCAGCAGCAGGGCGCCGAGCAGCTCAATCGCCAGCGTGTATTTGATCATTTTGCGCAACAGCTCGCGCGGGTGGATGTCGCGCATGTTGCCAATCGAAGCTTCCACCTGCTGGCGGCTGGTCAGGCTTAACACGCGCGCTTGCGCCTGGAAAAACAGGTTGCTGACGGTGAGGATGCCCAGGCCGCCGGCCTGGATCAGCAGCAGCATGACCAATTGGCCCGCGAAGTTAAAGGTCGCGCCGGGATCGCGCACGGCCAGGCCGGTGACGCAGGTGGTGCTGGCCGCCGTGAACAGCGCGTCAATGAACGCAACCGGCGCGGCGCCTTGGCGCAGCGTGCCCGGCAGCCACAGCAGCAGGCTGCCCAGCAGAATCACGCCCGTGAATGATAGGACAATCTGCCGCGGAGTCGTTGCCAACTGTGCCAGCTTCGCCATGATGCGCCTGCCCGCCCCGGCGGGCGGATTGCGCAGGATTATACCGCTGTGGCAGGCGGCCTAGTCCAGCAGCTTGCCGTTCTTCACGATGCAGGCGATCCCGTCGGGCTCGCCGTCCGGATTCAGCGGCATGTTGGTCAGCGGCGCGTCCGGGCTGTAGGGGAAGGGCTGGATTTTATCGCGGTAATACTTCAGGTCGTCAGGGCTAAACATGTCGAGCCCTAGGTTGTCCGTCTGCAGGAAGAGCACGAGGTAGTAATCCGTGCACTCCTCCGGCATGAAGGACGCGATGCCCTTGCCCGTGCCCATGATGATGTGGCCGTTGGCGTCGGTTTTAAACACCGGCAGGTAGCCCACGCCGTTGGCGATGAAGGAGATCCCGCCGTGGGTCTGCAGTTTGCCATGCACCAGGCCCTCGCTCAGTGACTCGGGATACTGCCCTTTCGAGGTGCGCAGGGATTCCAAGCCTTCGACAACCGGCTCAAGCAAGCTCCAGTGGTCCTGGCCGTACCAATAGCCGTAGCGCAGGTAGTGGTCGTTATCGTTGGGCATGCTGCCTTCCGCCGTATAGGTCAGGCGGAGGATGGCGCTGACGCCGGCGCGCATGTTCTGCGCGTCCACCCACGGTTGCAGCCCCGACCGGAAGGCGGCGTCGCCCGGCGCGCCGGTGCACTGCTCGGCATCCGCGCCGCCGATGAAACAGGTGACCGTCACATCCTGGCGCGTCGCTGGCACGGTGGTTTCGAAGATGTTGTAGCGGTACACATAGCAGTCGGTGCCGGCGTCGGCCCACGCCGCGTTGCCTTTTTCAAGCGCCGCCGACAACGTGCTATGGAACGCGTCGTTGATCGTCACCGCGTTGAGCCCGTCGGCAAAGCCGCCCTCGGCGGAGGTTTCGGCAGGCGCAACCTGGGCCGCGGCCTTCGCCGGCTCGTTCGTCCGGGCCTGCGGCTCCCCGGCGGCAGGCTCCGCCTGGCGGTTCAGCAGCTTCGGCCCGTAGATGAACCCCAGGACGATCAGCACCACCACCACGATGGCGGCGATCAACCCGCCGATCACCGCCGGGTTAGCGGCGGGAGTTTCGAAGCCGCGGGGCAGATCGGGCAGCGGATCGCCGTCGCGGTAATTGCAGCTGGAGCAAACGCCCTGGACGAACCCGGTCACCGTCTTGCAGGCCGGGCAGAGCTTGGTGTACTCCTCATCCGCGTTCCCGCCCAGATCACGCCCGCCGCCGCGCAGTTTGGAATGCAGGCTGGCCTGGTCGTCCGCCAGATAGCCCGCCTCGCCTTCCACGCCGGTGTAGAGCTGTTCCCCGGTTTCCAGGGTCTCTTTGATGCCGCCAGCGGGGCGGCGCTCCCATGGGGCAGGAGCTGGTTCTTTCGGAGCGCCGGACTGCGCGCCGTCTTCAGGATGGTGAGCCATGGCGTACCTCCCTAACCTAATACGATTCTAGCATTCAGACAGCAGGATTGGTAAACTGGTTGCATGCGCGGCCACCCCTTGCTTGCCAGTTTCGAGCTTGAGCTTTACCGCACGGCGAACACGCTGCTGTGGCTGGTGCTGGCCTACCGGCTGGCCGGCCTGCTCTGGTGGGGGCGCGGGCTGTGGCTGTTCGACTCCATCTTCTGCGCGGTGTGCCTGCTGCTGGCGCTGCTCAACTTAAGCGCCAGCCTCCTGCCCCGGCTGGCCGGCCAGCCGCTGGCCTACCTGCTGTCCCTGCTCAGCTGCGCCGCGGTGCTGACGATGATCCCGCGCCGCTATTGGTGGCCGTTCAAGCTGCACTGGGCCTGGTGGGCGGCCTTTGGCGCCCTGGCGCTGGCCGCGCTGATCCTGCGCGCGATGCAGCGGCGGCGCTGGCAGATCCAGCTCGGCGGCCACGGCCATGATTGGATCCGGCGCTGGGCGCACGAAAAGCCGCTGGAGGCGCGCGCGCTGGCGGCGGGCACGCTGGCGCTGCTCAACTACGACGGCGAGCCGTCCAGCCTGCGCGACTAACACCGCGCCGGGAGCATAACCGCAGCCTATTTTTCGCAATGAACGTTAATCCCTGCTCGCGCGTCGGTATAACTTGATAGGCGGCGGCGCTCCACACGCCGGTCGCTTGAGATTCCTCCCCCGGCAGCCGGAGGCGGGCGGCGTTGGTTCTGGCCAGCCACCTTAAATCCGGCTGCCTCTTTCTGCAGCTATACTTCCCGCATGGACGCACCTCAGCTCAACCTTGCCGCGCCCGCTCTCGTGCTGAGCCTGTGTTATCGCGCGCTGGCCGCCGACGCCGACGGCGGCGGCTACGCCCTCACGCTCCGGCGGCTGGAGCATTCCCAGGCCGGCGCGACGGCGCAGCTGGAGACGCGTTCCGCCGGCCGCGCCAACCTTGGCATCCTTGAACAGAAAGAGCGCGAGGCGCGCGGTGAAGCGCAGCGCCTGGCCCTGGACTTGCAGCTCTACAACGAGGAGCAGCCCCCGGTCTCGCGCCAGCGCGGCGTGTTCACGCGCAAACTGGCGCCGGAGGAGCAGGCCGCCGAGGACAAGCGCCGCGAGCTGATCGTGCTCGCCGAGCAGGCGGCCCAGCGCGCTGGCGCCTTGGCGGCGCAGCTCCAGGCCGAGCAGGCGGCGCTCGGCGCGGCGGAGGAGGCGCAGGCCGGCCTGAGCCAGGATCGCGCCGCACTGCTGGAGCGACTGGTTGGGCAGTCGGCGGCGCAAGTGCTGGGCCTGATCGCCGCGGGGCAGCCGGCCCAGGCGCGCGAGCTGCTCGACAACCAGCGCGCGGGCATTCGCGGCGAGCTGATTACCGGCGTGCTCTACGTGCTGCTGGCCTGGTTCACCGCGGGCGAGGGCGCGGCGCGGCGCGGGCTGCTCGACATGAACGGTATCTTCAGCCAGCACAAGGACCCGGCGGTGCGCGTGCTTGAAGCGCTGCTGGCCGCAAGCGCCGGCGAGCCGCTGGCGGCGCAGGAGCTCGGGCTGTTCCCCCGCGAGGCGTTCAGCCTGCCGGGGCTGCACCGGCTGTACCAGCTCACGCGCGTGCTGGCCGGGCGCGAGCCTGACGGGGCAGCGCTGCTGGACGACCCGTTCTATCCGACGCTCTGGGTGCTGGACCAGCACCAGCGCTTGCGCAAAAGCCCGGACGCCCCCGGCCTGTGCCGCCCGGACGCGCTGGCGCAGTGGGCGGCCGGCCAAGGCCTGTTTATCCGCGCGCTGGCGGCGAACCTGCTGCTGCGGCGCGACTGCCCGCAACTCATTCCCTCCGCCGCGGCCTGCGATTTCAGCGCCGTGCGGATTCCGCGCCAGGCCAGCGATCCCTGGCCCGCGCTGCTCGGGCTGGTGCCCCAGGCTGAGGCGGCCTGGCCCCCCGCGCTGGCTTTGCCGCTGGCCCAGGCGCTGGCCTGCCACCTGCTGTACGCGGCGCGGCGCGAGGCCCCGGGGGTGCTCTATGAGGGCTGGCTGCAAGAGAGCTACGGCTGGGCCAAGACCGACCTCTACTGGTGGGTGCTGGCGATGGTGCGCACCGATTTGGCGCTGCTAAACAACGTGAGCGGCGCTCCGGCGGAATGGTTCGCCGTGGCTCCGTTATAATGCGGGTATGGGTACTGAAGGCTGGCTCGGCGTAATCGCGGGGATGCAGGTGTTCGGCGTGCTGCTGCTGACGGTCGTAGCCAGCATTGTGCTGGCCCGCGGGCGGGAGATCGCCGATCAGGTGGGCGGGCTGCTGGCCTCGGCGCAGACCAGCCTGGCGAACATCGACGGCGTGGTGCGCGAGCTGCGCGAGGCGCGGCTGGTTGAGAAGGCGTCGCAAGCGCTGGCCGGGGCGGCGGGGGCGGCGGGACGCATCGACCCGCTGGCCACGGAGCTGTCCGCCACGCTGAGCGGGGCGCGTGAGCTGCTCGACGACGCGACGCAAACTTCGCAGAGCGTGCGCGCGCGGGTGGACGACCTCGCCGCGACCCAGGCCGAGCTGAACGCGCTGACGGGCACGCTGGCCGACGTGGCGGGGCGGTTGCGCGACGCCCAGCTTGTCGACAAGCTCGGCAACATCCTGCATGACGCGGCGCTGCTCGCGGCGGACGTGGGGATGCTCACCGAAAACGTCAACCATTACCTCGAAACCGGCAAGCCGCTGGTCAACAACCTGTCGAGCATCGTCAACCGCACGCGCGAGCGCGCGGGCAAGGTGACGAGCGCCATCGGCGGGCTGAAGCACGACGCCGGTACACCGCCCGAAGGGTAAAGGCGGCGCGGTCGGCCGGCGGCGCGGGAGCGCCCGCGTCCCTGCGGGCGGAATAGGGCGGCCAGGGACGAGCCGCCCTCCGGTTAAGTTCCCGGCCTGAAGGCCGGTCTGCCACTCATGATTACAATTTTCGCTTTACCACTCTTGTTTACTACCTACCACTTACTGCTTATTACTACTTACGCCTGCGGGCGAGGCAGGATTTCGCCCCCACGCCCTGCTTCCGGCCCACCTGCCCCCGAATCAGCTTCAATTGACCCCGCCGTGCTAGAATTTAGGGCCAGGGCTAGGGCGCTGGCGGCGGAAGTTTCGAGATGACGATGCGGGGTAATGCCAGGTTCAAGCGCGAGCCGCAGACCGTTGCGGCCGCACTGTCGCGCGGGGCGGGGCATCTTTTGCGCCAGGTGCGTAAATACAGTGCGCTGAGGGCTTGCCTCCAGGCTCTGCCTCCTGAGCTTGACGGCTTGGCCGCGCCGTATGATGTGCGCCAGGCTGCGAGCGGCATTAGCAGCGATTCGCCGGGGCGGTCCGCCGCGTCCGCCGCAGACAGCGGGCCCGGCGTCTCCGTGCTGTGCCTTTACGCCATAAGCCCGACGGTCGAGGCTGCGTTGCGGGCGCTGGCGCCAAAGTTGATCGAGCAGGTCAACGCGGGCTTGCCCTACCCGCTGGTGCAGGATCTGCGCATCGATCTCGCGAATAAACAGAAAATCGAGCGGCAAGTGAATAATTTGCGCGCTCAACCCGACTAAGCAGTTGATCAAAGTGGTTGCCGCGGCGAGGCATTCGCGCCCGGCGGCGGTATGGCGGAAGCCAATGAGGAAGGTTTAACTTGAGAGCAGGAAAAACGGGAATAGGGGCCAGGCTCGCCAGTGCGGCCGTGGCGGCGCTCAGCATCGCGTTGCTGGCTGCGCCCGCGCACGCCGTGGAATGGGAAACCTACCTCAACGACGACTTCGGCGGGGCGGACTCGATGTTCTACACCGGCCAGGCGGGCGAGGCGTTTTACAGCCTGGACGCCGGGCGCTACATCATCGACGGCTTAAACACCGGCGTGGACAGCCTGTCCGCGCTGACCGACAACCTGTATTACTACTACGTAGAGGCCCAGTGCGAGCTGCTTGATTCGACCGCCGGCGAACTGGCGTTCAGCGGCGTCGTGTTCCACTACAACAAGAAGATCCAAGGCAAGCTGAGCTATTACGTGTTCTATGCCTACGGCGACGGCTATTACGGCGCCAAGCGCGTGATCGGCGACCAGGTGGAAATCGTGCTGCCGCTGGCGCGTTCGGAGATGCTCGATGCGGGCCGCCCGAACATCCTCGGCGTGGACTGCCAGGGCACGCGCTTCGACCTCTACATCAACGGCCGCTATGTCGACGGTTTCACCGACGTGCGCGTCGACGGCGGCGGCTGCGGGTTTTATGTCAGCAAGTTCTCCAAAGCGGCCTTCGACAGCTTCGTGGTGAAGGTCGAGCACCGCGGCGGCAGCGTGATCCCGCCCGAGGCGCCACTGACGGTGGAAGGCAGCGGGCCGGGCAGCAACGGCGCGGAAGCCAGCCCGCCGGGCCTGGCCCCGGACAACAGCACGCCGCCAGGCACCGAGGAGGCCGGGCACAGCTTCTTGGGCTACAGCGCGCCGGTAATCCCGCGCGATCCCAACCGCCCCGTCTACCCCTGGGAAGTCGGCGTGGACAAGACCGGCAAGGGTAAACAGAACGCCAGCAGCGGCGGTACTGGCGGCGCGACTGCCGCCGGCGCAACCGCCGAACCCGCCGCTCCGCCAGACGCACCGCCGGCGCAGCATCCCGCGAGCCAGGCCGCGCCGGAGCAAGCCGCGACGAAACTCGGCCCGGCGGGCGCGGCCGGCGGCTCCAGCGCGAGCGTACCGCCCGGCGTGCGCGGCGATTTGCCGCACCAATCGATCCGCGACGCGGGCAAGCCCGGCAAGCTGCCGGACAGCACGGCGGCCGCCGCCGTTCCCGCCGGAGCGCCGCCTACCGAGCCGGTGCTGCCCGAGGGCGAGGTGCTGCTGCCCGAGGACACCGCGCCGGTGCAACCAGCCCAGCCTGGTGCGAAGCAGGCCCTGCCGTCGTCCGCCGCCGAGGTGGCGCTGGTGCCCGCCGGAGAGGCAGATCAACTGGCCGCCCAGCAGGCGGCCAGCACCGCCACGCCGCCCAGTCCCGGCGGAGGCGACGCCGCTGACGCCCCCAGCGCCCTCGGCAACGCCGATCCGCGGCACGCCGCAAGCTCAGTGCTCAAGCGCGTGCGTAGCGGCGGGGCCCAGCCGGGGCCCGATCCGCTGCACAGCGAGAAACCGGCGCAGGAACCGGACAGCGCCGCTCCCGCCGCCGACGCGCCGGATCAGCCGGAGGAGGAGACGGCCCCCCCCGCGGCGGAACCGGATCCGGGCGTGAAGGAAGCCGTGCTGCCCCCGGCCAACGGCCTCGACCCGCCACCGGCGCCTCAACCGCAACCCCAGCCTGAAGCTGAAGCGCAGGCCGCCGCCGCCCCGCCCGCTTCCGGCAGCGAACTGTCGTTGTTCGGGGAGGCCGCGCCTGAAAGCGCGGAGCAAACCCCGCCCACGGCAGAGGTCCAGCCTGAAGGCACGGAGCAGACCCCGCCCACGGCAGAGGCCCAGCCCACCGCCGAACCAGCGCCAGACAGCGGGACGGCGGACAACCCTGACTCCGTCAGCCTCGGCAAGATCGAACCTCTATACGGCAAGCTCGATGAAAACGGCCAGCCGGTAGGCACCGCCGCGAACAGCGCGCCCGCCGCGGACAACACAACCGGCGCGGACAGCACAACTGCCGCGGACAGCCTGCCCGCCGCGGACAGCGCAGCCGCCGCGCCCGAACCACAGCCGCTGGAGCTCGCTCCCGCCGGCGAGAACCCCGCCGTCAGCCCAGGCGCGCCCAAACCCGAGACGGCCCAAGCCAGCGCATACTTCTCCGGCCCCGGCGCGGTGCAGATCACCGATGACTTCGCGCAGCAGTCCTGGCCCGTCTCGGACAGCGGCCCCAGCACCTACCGCTACTTCGGCGCGGCGTATGAGGTGGACAACCTGAACGCCGAGACGATGGCGATCTCGTTCCAGGAAGCCGCGCTGGCGGACTGCGAGCTGAGCATCGCCGCCGAATTCCTCGACGGCGCGAGCTATGTCGGTTACGGCGTGGCGGCGCGCTTCAG
>CAYXMN010000014.1:10552-26149 GCA_964465955.1 uncultured Planctomycetales bacterium | reverse complement strand
GACATCGTAGACGATGTAGTGCAGGGCGAACGGCTGGACCTGCTGCATGCCACATCTTGCCTGTGCAGCACAAAAATCACCGCGGGAACCGACGAGCGGCTGCTTGCCGGCGCGGATGTGATTGTCATCCCGGCGGGTGCGCGGCGCAAAGCTGACCAGAGCAGGCTGGATCTGATCAAAACCAACTTCGGCATCATCGACCAGTGGATGGACAAGGTGATGCGCATCAACCCTGAAGCACTGGTGGTGGTGGTGGTCAACCCGGTGGACGTGTTGACCTACCGCGCTTTTGTAGTAGGCGGAAAGGATCGCCGCCGCATTTTCGGGTTGGGCAACGTGATGGACACTGTCCGCTTCCGTTCCAATCTCGCCGAGCGCTACGGCTGGGATCCGCGCAAGGTCGAGGCGCAGCTGCTGGGCGAGCACGGCGATGCGATGGTGCCGGTGTGGAGCCAGGCGAGTTACTCAGGCTACTTAATCAAGGACATGCCGGGCTGCCGGCGCGAGGATCTCGACGCGGTCTATGCGGACACGCGCAAGGCCGGCGCGGAAGTGATCCGCCTCAAGGGCGGCGCGGGCTGGGCCGTCGGCGTGGCGATCACTGAAGTGGTGCGCGCGATCCTGCGCGATGAACGCCGCGTGCTGTGCGCCTCAACCATCCCCGGTGGCGCTTACGGCGTCGGCCACGACGTGGCTTTAAGCCTGCCGACCATCATCGGGCGCGCCGGCGTGGAAGGTTATCTCGACGTGCAACTGTCCGACGAGGAACAGGCCGGCGTGATGCAGGCCGCGGAAGTGCTGAGGGAAACCTACGCGCAGATCGGGTAGTCTTCTTACTCCATTGCTTGAGTTTGGTTGAGTAGAATGCACGTTTTTGCGTCTACAAAGATTTTCCGTTTTATACTGAGTCTTGCTAGTACAGGAGATTTTTCGTCCCCTCAATGAGGTCAAGTGATGCAAGGTCTTTTTGGTAGAGAACCTGAGTTACTTCATTTGTTGGAATTAGCCTCCACACCACGTGTTATCCAGATTGCGGGGGTAGCTGGAGTGGGTAAGACAACATTTATCCGAAGATTCCAGGAATCAATGGAAGCAATAAATCTCTCAACTGAGTATTTTGATTGTCGTTCACTACAAGAATGGAATACAGAATCGCTTTCTCATCTGATTAATTACAGTCCTAATAGCATACTAATATTCGATCATTTAGAATTATTGCCAGACACGCTATCACAAGAACTAATTGACATACTACAAGAGCGCACCTATCGTACAAATACTGCATCAATATTTGCATGTCGAGTCCAAGATTATCACTACATTTCAGAATGTCACCAACATCAATATGTTGTGTATAGATTGTATTTGCGTTCATTGGAGCTGAGGTACATTAATTCGATATTTGAAGAGAGATTAGGTCTTCTTTCAAGTGATGAAAATCTACAAGTATTGATGAATGCGACTGAAGGAAATCCTGCAGTTGCAAATATCTACACTGATTTCCTTACTGAGAACAAAGTTCAACCAAGTCGTCTTATAGAAGTGTTATTCAATTCCCATATATATGGGACTGCAGATTCGAATGGAGTTCCATTTGACACAACTTCATCAGTATTCCAGTCGACTATCCAGTCAGTTAAATCAGCTCCACTAATATTATATAGACAACTAGTCGATAATCCAGAATTGATTTTCCAATTTTCACCAAGAGCATTTGAGGAATTCGTTGCTTCAGTTTTCGAGGAGGAAGGTTACAAAGCAACACTAACACCGATTACAAGGGATGGAGGATATGATATCTACTTACAACAACATGGAGATTTCGGTCGATTGCTGTATTTAGTAGAATGCAAGAGATATGATCCTAATAATAAAGTTAGTATATCTGTTGTAAGAGATCTATATGGGGTTGTTGAAACAGAGAAAGTAAATGGCGGCTTTATTGTAACCACCTCTTCATTTACCTCAGATGCTATTGCGTTTGCGGCTCGTAACGGTTCCCGAATGAACTTGATTGACTATCTCAAACTATCAACATGGTTAAAAGCCATTGGTTAGTCGTCTCAACAAGCTTTCGTCGCTATATCTCCCGCCAGATGCCCAGCGGAGTTAGCTCGCCGCCCTGGCCCAGCGGATTGTCTGTCAGCGTGTGTTCCAGCAGGCGCTGGCGCTCCTTATCCACCGTCGCCGCCACGCACCACGGCGGGAAGATGTCGTTCACATCCACGATGGCGATCTCCATGCCGGTCTGCGCCTTGAGCTTACGGCACGCGCCCACCGGGTCCGCCGGGCCGGGGATCACGCACTCGTAGAACTCCGGCACGCCCATGGTGTGCTCGGCGTCCATCATCCGCGCCTGGATACCTGCCACGTCGTAGAACCAGCGCTTCTTCTTCAACAGCCGCCCCGCGACGTGCGCCACGCAGCCTGCCAGGATACGGTGGACGCCGCACAGTTCGACGGCGTACTGCATCGCGTAAGGGCTGCGCAGTCCGACGCCATAGGGCGACTTGGTGACGAGGCCCGCCAGCTTGCGCGCGAACCAGGTGGGGTGGATCTCGCGCCAGTCCCGCGCGCGGCCCTGCATGATGCTCACGCCGGTCTCGCTGATGAACACGATGTCGCCGGGCTGGTACAGCGGGCGGACGTAGCGCTCCAGCACCGCTCCCGTGTCATCCGCGCCGGTCAGCACGTGCGTGCGAATGGGCAGGCGGCGGTAGGTGCGCCCGTTGTACGCGAGGTCGATGGGCGCGGGATTGATCGGCGGAGCATCAAGCGCTGGCGCGGTTTCAGACTGGGGCGTGTCGCACATGAGTCAGATTATAGACTCTATGCCTCCGGCTAAGTAAAGGGCGGCTTCCCAGGCCAGCCGCCCAAACGAAGTGCAGATGAAAAGCTTGAGAATTGTTAAACCGAGGTCCCCACCAGCGGGCTGGCGACGCCTTCCGCCTCGCCGTAATACGGCCGCACCCAGTAGTACTGACCCTGCAACGCAGCCGGAATGTCCACCTGGAACGACACCCGCTGCGTGTTCCATCCCGGCGGCTCCATGGTCTGCGTGTCTGGGAAAACTTCGGTGGCGAAAGGCGTCAGTGCGGATAGTTCACCCGCGGTTGACGGGTAGTCCGAAGGATCGGTGCTGGCATAGACGTTGTAGCCTTCCACGGCAGTAAACATGTGCTGGCCGATCAACACCACATCGTTTAACTCAATTTCGCCATTGCAGTTCCCGTCGACCAGCCTTCTTACATCGGAACTTGGCCAAGGTCCGGTCTGGCCAAAGAAGAGGCCGACCAGGTTGAGATCCTGGCTGTTGACCACCCCGCTCTGATCATAGTCTCCAGGATTGGCATAAAACCATTCCAGCGAAGCCGCGCCAACGAGTTTCAGTTCAATACCTGGCTGATCACTCGACGGGGGCACAAAGCTAGCCAGCTTGTATACGTTTGTGGTGCTGCCGAGCGTACTATCCGCACCAACCATCCGCACCCAGTAATACTGCCCGTGCAAACCGGGTTCCGCCAGCCGGTATTCGTGGCGGGTGGCGAGGGTTTCCGCGACAAAGTCCTGGATTCCAATCATTACCAAGAACTGCGCCCCGGCACCGTTGGGGCTGGCACCGTTGGGCGGCGCATCCGCCGGATCAACGCTCGCAAAGACGGAAAAGCCTTGCACGCGATTGCCCAGGTTCTGAGCGATGATTGTCATGTCAGCGGAGTTGATTTCCCCGTTTTGATCACCGTCCGCCACCGACTCGCGGGACTCGAAGGGGAACTGCGTACCACTAGCCGTAAGGCCAAACAACGGAGCCATCGCAGATAGGTCGGTAATTCCCACTTCGCCGTTCTGGTCATAATCTCCAGGATTGACATACAGCCACTTCAGGTAATCACCGTACGGACTGGCCTTCTCGAAGTCGTACGTCAGCTGAAATTGCGGTAGGTTTCCGATCGGTACGGCGCTGACTCGCCGTTCCGCCAACAGCCCGCCCCGCCCCGCCTTAAAGACAAACCGCGCCGCCACCCCGTCTCCCGCAAACGGCGCGGCCACACCTCCCGCGCCTGTTTGCACTTGCCCCAAATAGGCCGTCCCAGGTTCACTGAGCACCGCCAATTCCAATAACTCGCCCCGCTCCCCCAGGAGGCCGCTGGCCGCCGCGCTCACCGGCGTGTAACTGCCAGCGTCATAGTCCACTGCGCAATACAACGCATTAAGCCCCGCTGACCAGCTGATATGCACTTCAACGGCTACCGTCCCGTCCGTAGCAGATTGCGCCTCAAACCATGCCTCCCCTGGCCGGCAGGCCGCACCGCTCCCGTCATCAAGTATGCGCAGGTTGAAACTCTGTGTTTCCCGCGCATTACCTCCATGCCCCACCATTAGCCCGGTAGTTCCCGAACCGCCTGCGCATCCCGCAAACAGGATCAAACTTACCCCTAGTGCCTCCCACTTCAGCCGCATTTCATACCTCCTGGTACAAAGTTTGACGTCTGTCCAAACATTCACAAGGCACACTTTGGGACAATTTTGAGATACACAATTTAGATCAATTGCCTTCAGCGGTTGCACTTGGGTCAAGGCCGCCGAGCGTATAATTTACGGGCGTGGAATACTCGATCTATCTTGTCGGCCATCCTTTACGGCGCAGTCCGCTCGGCGACTCGCACAACGAAGCGTTCCGCGCCGAGGGCTTACCGATCCGCTTTGAGCGCTTGGATGTGCCGCCGGTTAATTTCCATCGCACCATTACTGAACTTCTACGCGATGAATGCTTCCTCGGCGCGAAAGTCAGCGTGCCCTATAAGCAAACCACGCTCGCTTACTGCCAAGAGCTGACGATCACCGCGCAGGGCATCGGCTCCGTCAATACCCTTGTGCGCCGCGCCAGCGGCTTGGTGCTGGGGCACAATACCGACGTCGCAGCTTTCACCCAATACCTGCGCGAAGCTGGGGTGGATCGCGTGCGTTCTGCGTTAATCCTCGGTGCGGGAGGTGCGGCGCGCGTCGCGCTGGCCGGGTTGCGCGACCTGGGTTGCGCGCGCTACTTGGTGGGCTACCGCCATCCCCGGCGCCCGCCGGAACTTTCCAGCCAATTCAAGGGCATCCGCCGGCAGATCGACTACTTCCCGCTGCAGGAGATGCAGGATTTCCTAGCCTGGACCAAAGAGCGTGGCTTATTCGCACACGGCCCGGCGTTGCCTTCACCCTTGGAGCAAACCAGCGCGGGCGGCGGCAACGATGGCCTGAAACGTTGGGACATCCTGATTAATGCCACCCCGGTGGGCCAGACACCGCATGAGGATGCTTCGCCAATCCCGTGCACGAATTTTCTGCGCTGTTTCGAACGCGTGTTCGACATGGTGCCGGCGCTGCGGACCACGCCGCTGGTGACCCTGGCGGAACAAGCAGGCGTCCCGGCACTCAGCGGCCTGGGGCTGTTCCAACTGCAAGCTTCGTACTCACGGGAGCTGTGGTTGAAGGAGTACCAACGGCGTGTGCAGGGCAAGCCGACCGCAGGCCGCAGTGCGCGCCAGCCTGTGCTCAAGCGGCAAAAGCGCTAGGCGGGGACTCGCCAAAGCTGCACGCTCGCGCGGGTTGAGCTAGATCCACTCTTTGCTGCGAAAAAAAACAAACAAGCTAAAGGAAACAGCGATCATCAGTACTGTCACCCCCCACACGCCGTAGTTTGAATGGGTGAACCAGAGATTCTGGAAATTCATGCCGAAAAATCCAACAATCAGGTTCAAAGGCAGCATGACCGTGGACATGATGGTGAGGATATAGATGATCTCGTTGGTGCGGTGGCCGGTCACCAGTGTGTGCACTTCCATCAGGTGCGTCATCGACCGGTCGAGACCTTCGATGATTTCCAGGTATTTGCCGGTATGGTCTGCGATATCGCGGAAGTAAATCGCGATCTCCACGCTGGTTTCCGGCGCGCCTTCATAGTCGTACTCGGCGATGAGCTGCTTGACGATCTCCAATTCGCCGGAGAGGCTGCGCCTGAGCATCACCAGCGCGCGCCGGTTGCGTAAAATCGTGCGCATGTCTCCCAATTCGTCTTTATGCCGCCGGATCAAGTTGAGGGTAAGCACATGCCGCCGCGTGCGCAACACATCGATTTCCAACTCGTCGGTCATCTCATGCAAGTCGTGCAAGATCGGAGCAAAACTATCGGCGATGGTGTCGAGAATGTGATGCAGGAACAAGATCGCCCGCTGTTTGTACTCCGTGATGTGACGCGGCAGGCGCGCGAACTCGGCCAGATAATCCGGGCAGCTGTGCCGGTGCAGCGTGATCACATAGTTGGCACCGAGGTAGGCATGGATTTCGCGGTGTTGCAGTTTGCCCGTACTGATATGCTCGTAGTAGATGAAAGTGATGAAGCGGTAGTCCTGCTCTTCGTCCATCTTCGGCTGATGGTAGGCGGCTAGGTGCAGGCAGTCTTCCACGGTCGCCGGGTGGAAGTCGAGTTCATCGGCAAGCAACCCGCGGATGCTTTCCGTGCTGGCTTGGTCAACTTGAATATCGATCCAAGTGAAGTTCTCATCACGCACAAGCTTGAGCACTTCAGCAGTGCTTAACGGGCTCAAGCGCACAACGTGCTCGCCCTCCAGCTTAATCGCCTGGATCAGCACAGCGGTAATACTAGCATCTGGGTATAATCGGCGCATGTGGCGACGCCGGCCAATTCTGACGAGCTACCGGGTAATGTGGGTAACCCTGCCCCTGCTATTTTTAGCCGCCGTGATCTACATGCTGTTCTTTCAGCCGACAAGCGGGCGGTTCGCCGAAGTGGACCAAAAGGAAGTGCGGCTGGCAACCGACTCGGAGGATCAGTTGCGCCCGCAACATCCCAGCCGGCCGCCGGAGCCATCCAAGCTCAACGTCGAGGATGCCGAAATGACGGTTGCCTCGGCGGACGGATACCTTAAAATGCACCTGTGGGCGGACAACCTGGCTAAAGACGGGCCGGAGATGTCGGTCAAGGGCGGCTTGATGCAATTCGAGACCGACAACAACGACACGCTGCTCATCGAGCTAACCGAGGCGAAGTACCGTACCGATAGCGATGTGCTGACCATTACGGGCGAGCTGCGGGGGATCGTCCAACGCGAACAGCTGCAATTCACCGCGCGCAAGGTGGTATGGGATCAACATGCAAGCACCGTGCGGGCGGAACAGGTGGAGCTGACCGGATCGGTGGGCGAAGTGGTGGGCGAGAACATGGAACTCGATATGTTGACCGGCATCATCAAGTTCGATGGCCCGGTGAAGGCCAGGCTGTAGGCGCACCGCCGGCAACTTCTGAGCTTTTCCGCCAGCTAACATCCTTTACACGGTGCATAACCCTGAGCTTGCGCCGTACCCAACACAGTACTGGTCTTGCTGCGCTTCAGATAGCGGCTTTCAACTTGTTGGCATTTCTTGCCGGTTGCGGTACGGCGGTTGGCTGCTCAATCTCGATGCATTCTATGGCTCGCGGAAGAAGTACGCTGCGATCAGCTGGTCTACAAACCCGAGTTTGTTCATGTAATAGCGCAGCGTGCCCTCGCGGTGCGTCCAAGCGCTCAGCAGCATAATGCCATTGTTTCCGGCATGCTCCACTGCCTTGGCGATGAGCGTCCGCCCCACGCCGTGCCCGCGGAATTGCGGCTGGACCCAGCACAGTGAGATGCGCCCCGCCAGTTCGCCTTGCGTTACTGCGAGCATGCCTGCGGGAATCTCGCCTTCCCACGCGGTGAACATCTGGCTGCGTTCCATTACCAATTCGTCATCGCGCCAAGCCGGGCTGTCGGGGCGGTCATCGCTGTGCCCGGCCAGATCGAACATGAAACTCACTTCCGGCGCATCAATTTTCGCTTCGCGCACTTCAAACTTGGCTGTAGGAGGCAGCGGCTTATCGAGCACCTGCACCAGCTCCGGGCCTGAGCGGTTCATCCCGGTCGCCCGCGGCAAACCATAGACATACAGCGCTTCAGCAAGCTCCACAAACCGCCGATGTTCCAGCTCTTGCGGCGGCAGCAGCACCACCACATCGGTGAGTTTCTTGCGCCGGTCTGCCGCCTTCGCCTTCAGTTCTTTCACGAACGCTTCCGGGTCTTCAATTTTGCTGGGATCCCACAGGCCGGCGCGCAAACCGCCGCACCAGGTAAGAACTCCGCCGGTACAGTCCTCGTGATCCGCGCCCAGCATCTCCGTCATCAGCAGATGCTTGGCCAAGAATGCATAATTCGACATCGACATGAAGCTGATTTTACCGCGCTGGCGGCGTATCCCGCATGAGCTATAATCGAAGTTCAGCATGGAATAGCCAAGGAGCAGCAGCATGGCCAGCGTGATTCTCGACGCCACCCGCACCCCTATTGGCAGTTTCGGGGGCAGTCTGAAGGAAATTCCCGCGCCGCAACTCGGAGCGCATTGCATCAAAACCGTCGTGGAGCGCAGCGGCCTGGATGCCGCCACCATTGATGACGTGATCATGGGCATCGTCTGTCCGGCCGGCGTGGGGCAGATTCCCAGCCGCCAGGCCGCGATCAAGGCCGGGCTGCCGGTGGAGATCCCGAGCCTCACCGTCAACAAGGTCTGCGCCAGCGGCATGCGCGCCATCACCTTGGCCGACCTGCTGATCCGTGCCGGCGAGGCGGATTTAATCATCGCGGGCGGAATGGAATCGATGAGCCGCGTGCCCTATGCCGACATGAAGAGCCGCTGGGGCGTGCGCATGGGTAACACCGAGCTGATCGACTTGATGGTGCATGACGGTCTGTGGTGCGCATTCGACGACGTGCACATGGCCAGCCACGGTGAGCAGGTCGCGAAGGAATACGGCATCTCGCGCGCGGCCTGCGACGAGTTCGCTGCGCGCAGCCAGCAGCTTGCGGCGGACGCTTTGGCGGCCGGGCGGCTAAGTGACGAGATCACGCCGTTCCCGATTCCGCAGCGCAAGGGCGACCCGATCATGTTCATGAAGGACGAACAGCCGCGTCCGCAGACCACGCTGGAAACGCTGGCGAAGCTGCGCCCCGTGCTGGGCACCGAAACCATTACCGCAGGGAACGCGCCAAGCATCAACGACGGCGGCGCGGCGCTCATCGTCTGCAGCGAGGAACGCGCCAAGGAGCTGGGCCGGCGGCCGCTGGCCTACATCCGCGGCGAAGCGCATGTCGCGCTCAAGCCGTACCAGTTCCCCATCGCGCCGGCCTTTGCGACACTCAAGCTGATGGAGCGGACCGGCGCAAAGATGGGGGACTTAAAGGTGATCGAGTGCAACGAGGCGTTTGCCTGCGTGGTGCTGGCCTGCGGCGAGATCGCCAACTGGGACAACAACATCGTTAATCCCAACGGCGGGGCGATCGCCTACGGCCACCCGATCGGCATGAGCGGAGCGCGCGTGGTGATGACGCTGGCCTACGAACTGCGCCGGCGCGGCGGCGGGCTGGGGGTGGCGTGCATCTGCTCCGGCTCGGGCCAGGGCGACGCGGTGCTGGTGGAAGTCCCGGCGTAAAGACGCAGATCATCCCCTGTCTTAATCCAGTTCGAAGGTGAACTGCTGGTCCGGCTCGAGCAGGTAGCCGTCATACAGCGGCGAGTAGGTCTTCACCTGCACGCGCCCGCCCAGCTGGAACTCAAGCAGCCGCAGGTATCCCTCACCGCCCAGCTCGCGCATCTGGTAGTTCGCCAGCAACTGGTGCGTCGTCGTGCCGGCATCGTTTAAATCCGCGCGATAACCCGTGCCGTCGTTCAGCACATGCCCGCTAATGACGAGCGGGAAATCGTGGCGCCGCACCAGCTTATCCCACAGCTCCTGCCCGTCATTCATGCTCCCCGGCGTGCGGTAGGCATGCGGGTTCCAGCTCTCCTGTCCCGCGGGCTTGGTGTGATCGCTGCGCGTGTCGTCGTTATATACAAACGAGTGCGTGATCAGGATGCCGCGGCGGCCGGGGTGCGCGGCCATCACCTCGTTGGCCCAGTCCACCACTTCGTCGCGCGGCGCCCACTCCAGCGCGATGACGATCCAGTCCGTACCCCCGGCGCTGAACAGGTGGAACGTGTTGTCGAGCTTGCCCGGCTCGAACGCGCCGCCGAAGCCGGGGCGGGCGGCTGCCACGTCGTAGCTGAAGTAGTCGTTGAGCCCCGTCTCGCGCACGGTCGAATCTCCGCGGGGTCCGTAATCGTGGTTGCCCGGCACGAGGGCGTAGGGCACCTGCCCGTCAAACAGGTTAAATGCCATGCCGGCGTTGCGCCACTCGCGCGCCGTATTGTGGTTAGTGATGTCGCCGAGCTGCAGCACATACGCGATATCCAAGGCGTCGCGGTTGTTCACGATCCACGCTGTTTGCGCCAGGAGCAGCCCTGGATAATGCGAAGCGTAGTTCTGGATGTCGGGCAGCACCGCCAGCGTCCAACTGCCGGGGACGTACTCCGCCGGCTCGGTCGCTGGGCTAGGCGGCGCGTCGTCAGCGGCCAACGCAAAGCCGAGGCAGAGGCAGGCGAAGGGCAAGGCGGGCAGCAGGTAGGCAAGCAATGTACGCATGGAAGAAGTGTAGCAAGCGCCAGGAACAACCGGGTGAAGGCGCGGTGGATAGAGTTCGACATAGACCCTAACGGCGTTCCTGATCATCCTCGTCGCCGTCATCCTGCTGGACTACGCCAGCTCGCAGCGCAGGCAGAGGCTGGGGTAATGTGGTTTAAGCTAAACTAGTTAGCGCACTTAAACCATTCCTCTCCCTATTCACCAATTACGGCTCCGCTAATCGTCCCACCACCTACTTGCCAAACGCCCATAGTCCAGTAATGCTAGAAAAGTAGACCGAGCCGTTGGAGCCAATCGCGGCGCACGATGTGATCGCGGCGGACGTGTTATATGACCACTTCAATGTCCCTGTATCGTTTAACGCCATCACTAAGCCGTATTCATCCGCGATATAGACGGTGCCATCCGCCCCCAGCGCGGGTGAAGCCGAGAATGAGATATCCGAAGGGTAACTCCACTTGTGAGACCCATCGGCATTGATCGCCACCACCTCATTATCGACCGTCCCAATATAAACCGTGCCGTCAGCGCCAAGCGCCGGGGAGGAGATCATCGCGGATCCGGCATTGTATCGCCAGTGTTGCGTGCCATCCTGGTTGATCGCATCCAGATAACCGTTCACGTCGCAGATATAGACCACCCCTTCCGCATCAACAGCCGGCGATGCCACTATCTCACCCGTCATTGCGTAATCCCAGCCTGGCACGCCGTGCGAACTAAATGAATACAACTTGCCATCGCTGCAACCAATGTAGATCGTGCCGTTATCGGCTATCGCGGGGGACGAGCGGATGATGGCGGGCAGCTCGTAGGACCAGCTTTTGTTGCCGTCCGGAAGGATGGCATAAATGGAGTAATCGTCGCTGCCAACAATGATAGTTCCGTCTTCACCAATTGCTGGTGAGGAGTGCACCGGGCCAGCCGTCAAATATGACCACTGCGGCGTACCATCTGGGTTGATAGCGTACAGATTGTTGTCATCGCTGCCAAAGTACACAGTGCCATCCGCTCCAATCGCCGGCGAAGATTCAATCGGGGCTTCCGTTAAGTATGACCAGCGGACTGCCCCGGTGGGATCCACAGCGTAGAGCCTGCCGTCAATGCCGCCGATATAAATCATCCCGTCAACCCCGATAGCTGGGGAACAGGATGATTCATTCAATGAGTCATTGAAGGTCCATGCGAGGTCGGCTGTTTGCGGCCCGATGTGTTTGCTCAGTTTCGTCCGACGGCGGTCGTGGCCGAAACACGACCAGTCGCCGGGTCCTGGCAGGCACTCGACAAAGTCGTCGAGAATCGCATCAGTTGCTTGGATCTCGAACTCCTGAGCATAAGGTGCAAAGTTGTAATCCGTCAGGCTCGGAGTTACGGTATACACGCCATCGTGAATCCCATCGCGCATCCAGAATCCGCTTGCATCGGTCACCACAGATTCCAGCCCGCCCGAGAAAGTAAGTGTGACGCCGGCGAAACCGATCTCACCTTGATCCAGGACATAGCCGGAAGCTGTATAAGTCAAACGGTTGATCAGCCCGAGCCTGTCGAGCTCGGTTGGCTCAGTGCCAAGCATCACCACCGCTACGAAGAGATCACCGGTGCCTAACCTGATGTACGGACTAAATCCATTCGCGCCGAGATCGAGGACCTGGCTGGCATCTATCTGGAACCAGTCCCACCGGTTGCTGGCCCGGTTACTGAGTCCAATCCACAGATCCTCATACTTCGCCTCAGCATTCCACCACCAAGCGAAATCGAGATACGGATCGCCGCTGTAACCTTGTAGATTGAAGGAATAGATTGCGAACGCGGCATTATCGAAGGATTGCGCGTCACTGGCCCAGGCTGGTTGGAATTCGAGGCTCGTTAAGGAAAGCTCCGCGTTCTGAACGCAACCATCGAGATACTCGCCCCCCTGATGCTCTAGCACCAAGCCGGCAGCCGCCTGCTTCGCCGCTGCTTCCACCGCGACTGGCGCGGGCAACGTCAACGGACGGCCAGGGGCGCTCTGGGCATGGAGCGCTGAGGGTGGGGTTGCGGAACCTGTGGTTTCATTTCCTGCGCAACCTGCCATCGCGCACAACACCGCTAAGACCGCCAGCGTTAACATCGCTTTCGTCATCGCACTCATCCTCCCAACCGATGCAGTCAGATAATGTACCGTTGACACCAGTATAACGTGAATGCGCGCACGATACAGCAGAATCCAGGCTGTGGCGGAATAAGGCTCAACGTGCCGCAGGCGGCAACGGCTTCCGGCTCGATCAGTTCGTCAAGATGTTCCAGTGCCGCCAGGCCTCGACGGCGTTCCTGACCATCCTCGCCGCCGTCACCCTGCTGGACTACGCCAGCTCGTGGTAAAGGCAGTGGCTGGGGTAAGACCCACTCGACGCTATAATTTTACATGGTACAAATGGGGAACAAAGGCAACAGCTGGACTCGCAACTAACACCTCAGGACTTTCTGGATGCGCTGCCACGTTTCAAGCGGGGAGCGGCGGACGCAGTGCCGCCGCGTATACTTGCCTTGATGCGTAAACTCAATCCCAATCTGACTGAACTGCGCAATCATGCCACGCATTGGCAACTCCCCAGCGCAGCTTACTTCCTCACCTGGCGCGTCCGCGCCGACACCCCGGCACTGACTCCGATTGAACGAGACGCAGTTTCAGCCTCTGTCACCTTCTTCCACCGGCAACGCTACCAGCTCTATGCGTATGTGGTGATGGATGATCACGCGCATGCCATCCTCCGCCCGCAGGGCGAGTACAGCTTGAGCCGCACCATGCAGACGCTCAAGTCCTACACAACGCGCGAGCTATGGCGCTTGGGCATCCGGCAAGGCGCGGTGTGGCAAAAGGATTACTTCGACCGCATCATCCGCAACGAAAACGACATGTTGGAGAAGATGCAGTATATCCTCAACAACCCCTTCAAGCGCTGGCCAGAGCTGAGCGAGTATAAGTGGGCGGAGTGGTTTGCACTGGATAACATCAAGCAATGAGCGGCGGCACAGCGTCCGCCGCTCCCCGAATTTTAGAGGTTTGGATTCCACTGGAACATCTGTATTTTATAAATGGGAGCGAAGGACTCAGTGCCGCTACAATCCTCACCCCTACCCCTCTCCTCCCGCATCCGGCCCCTTGTAGCGCTTGACGAGCTTCACCCGCATTTCGCGCTTGATCTCCGCCTTCGCCGTTTCGAGCTTTTCGTCGCGGTCGAGGTAGCGCCGGATGTGCCGCGCCAGGTGCTCGCCGATGCCCTCCACCTCCATGAGCTGCGCCGTGTCCGCCTCGCGCAGCTTCTTGCCGCTGCCGAAGTGTTTGAGCAGCGCGGCCTTGCGCGCCTCGCCCAGGCCGGGGATGGTGTCCAGCACGGACAGCCGCATTGCCTTGTCGCGCAAGCGCTGGTGCTGCAGGTTGCCGTAGCGGTGCGCCTCGTTGCGCACGCCGACCAGCAGGCGCAGGCCCTCGTCGGTGTGCGGCAGGCGCAGCTCGGTGAGTTCGCCGTCGTCGTTGTAGTGGTAGACCAGCTCCTCCTGCTTGGCCAGGCTGCACAGCTTGATGCGCTCCAGGCGTTCGCGCTGCTCGCTGGAGTAGTCCGGCGCGGACAGCAGCTCGTCGAACACCTCCTGCACCGCGTGGAGTTGTCCTTTGCCGCCGTCGATCATCACCACGTCCACCTCGCGCAGCCAGGCCGGGTCGGTGAGCACGCGCTTCAACCGCCGCGCGAGCGTCTCCTGCAGCATCGCGTAGTCGTCCGGTGTCTGCTTGAGGCGGATGTTGAACAGGCGGTACTCGCCCTGGTTCTTGCGCCCGCCGGTGAACACGACCATCGCGCCGGTGGCCTCGCGGCCTTGCAGGTTCGCGATGTCGAAGCCCTCCACCCAGCGCGGGAAGCGGTCGAGGCCGAGGTGTTCTTTAAGCGCGCGCTGGCCCGGCGTGACCACGTAATCGCCGCTGCTGGACAGCAGCTCGGTGTGCAAGCGCTCGGCTGCGTTGCGCAGCGCGAGATCGAGCAGGTCGCGCTTGTGCCCGCGCAGGGGGTAGGTGAACTCGACCTTGCGGATCGGGGCATTATCTGCAACGGTATCTTCCCCCGCCAGCGCGATCCCGCGCAGGCGGCCCAGCCACTGGCGCAGCAGCTCCTCCTCCGCGGGCGGGGCGGCCAGCGCCAGCTCGGGCGGCACGTTGAGCGGGTTGGCGTAGTGCAGCTTGATGAACCCCGCCAACACCTCAGCGTCCACGCTCTCCTCCATCGCGTGGTTGAGGATGAACTTGCGGTCGCCCGCCAGCCGCCCGTCACGCACCGGCAGCAGTAGCACGCAGGCGCGGTCTTGGCTGCGCGCCATGCCGATCACGTCGAGGTTTTCGCCGGGCTTGCCGATCACGCGCTGGCGCGCCGCGGCTTTCTCCGCCGCCGCGATCAGGTCGCGGTAGCGCGCGGCGTTCTCATACTGGCGCTGCTCCGCGCTCTCCGCCATCCGCGCGCGCAGCTCGTCATGCACGCGGGCGTAGTTGCCGTTGAAGAAGTCCACGGCATAGCCCACCAGCTTACGGTATTCGTCCTGGGCGATGTACTCCGCGCAGGGCCCGCTGCACAGCTTGAGGTGGTAGTCCAGGCACGGCTTGGGGAAATACTTCTCGCCGTCCAGCTCCAGCTTGCAGGTGCGCAATTGGAACAGGCCGGCGATGAACTTCACCGCGGAGCGCACCTCGGCCACACTGGTCATCGGCCCCCAATACTTCGCCTTGTCCGCTAGGTAACGCCGCGTCAGCATCACGCGCGGGAACGGCTCGTTAACCGTGATCTTGACGTAGGGGTAGGACTTGTCGTCCTTGAGCATCGTATTGTAGTGCGGCTTGAACTGGCGGATCAGCGAGCTTTCGAGCATCACGGCGTCCAGCTCGCTGTGGACGACGATCCAGTCGAGGTCGCGCACGTGGCGCACGAGGTGGGCGATGCGCGGATCATGGTGCGCGCCGGGCTGGAAGTAGGTCGGCACGCGGTTCTTTAGGTTCAGCGCCTTGCCGATGTAAATGATGCGCCCGCGCCGGTCCTTGA
>CAYXMN010000014.1:0-10542 GCA_964465955.1 uncultured Planctomycetales bacterium | reverse complement strand
ACACGCCGGGACTGTCCGGCAGCTCGGCCAGCTTCGCGGCAATCCGTGCGGGGCTAGGTTCGGTCACGCTATAGATGTACTACCTGCGCCGCGCGAGGGCAATGCTTAAACTGTGACTGGTTTGGTGAATCGCAGCCTTACTGCGGTAGCCGGGCCTTTAGGCCCGGATTCAGACCTGCCCAAACACCGGGCTACCGGTTTCAACACCTACCTTCATTCTTCGTCCCTATAATATGCGCGTGCTGAGATTGTGTTCCGCAAACCGGTTGGTGCTGGCCCTAACCATCCTGCTGCTCGCCTGCCTCGCCATCCCCGCCCTTGCGCAACCGCAAGCCGAGGCGGGCGCCGCGCCGGCGCCGCTGGAGGTGCAGCTTGAAGCGCCGGCCTGGGCCGCCGCGTGGCTCACCGCGAGCGAGGCCGCGCTGCTGGTCGCCGCGGTCGACGGTCCGGACACCGGCAAGCAGGCCCTGCCCGAGGCGACCGCCACGCTGCAAGCATATCTCGACCAGGGCCGGGGTGATCCGCGCCTTTACGGCCTGCTCGGCCAGCTCTACTTGCGCCGGGGCCTGCCCAGCCGCGCGTTGACGTATTTTGAGCGCGCCATCCCCAGCGCGCAGTACAGCTCCGATCCCGCCGCCGCACAGCAGGCCAAGCCGCGCCTGGCGGGCGTGCTGGCGGATTACTACCTCTGCCGCGCCGGGCTGTCCGCAACCCCCGCGGCGGCGCGGGCCAAGCTGCGTGACGTGGCCGCCGCCCTGCCCCAGCTTGAGGCGGACGTGGCCAGCCAGCCCGCGGCGCTCTATATCCGCTCTGAGGCGGCGCGGCTGTCCGGGGATTATACGGCGTACACCCAGGCTCTGGGCCAACTGCTGGCGCTGAGCGCGAACAGCCCGTTGCCGCCGTTAGCGCAGGGGCGGTACTTGCTGGAACTCGGCAACGCCACCCAGGCGGCGGCGCAGTTCCAGGCGGCGCTGGAACGCGACCACGGCTTGGCGGACGCGTGGCTCGGGCTGGCTGAAGCACGACGGTTGCTGGAGAACACCGACGGCGCCAAAGTGGCGCTGGCCAGCGCGCGCGACTGCGCCGGCGGTCGGCTCGACGTGCTGGCCGCCGTTGGGGCGCAGCGGCTGCTGCTCGGCGACGGCGCGGGAGCGGAGGAAGCGTTCCGCCTCATCCTGGCGAACGTTCCGGAGGACAGCGATGTGCTGGCGGCGCTGGGCCGGGCTTACCTGGCGGCAGGCAACGCGGCGGCGGCAGCCGGCTACTTCACCCGCGCGGCGGCAGACGGCGGCCATCCGCTGCTGGGCTACGAACTGGCGCGCGCGCACCTCGCAAATGGTGATACAGCGGCCGCCGCCGATGCGCTAGCCCCGGCGCGCACAGCCTTGCCGCAGGATCCGGCGGTGCTCCTCGCCGCCGCCCAACTCGCCGCCGCCCAAGGCCAGGCCCCGGTGGCCCGGGCCAATCTCCAGCAAGCCAGTGCAGGCAGCTTCCTGATTGATGCCGATCTCGCCTTTGCCCAATACTTAAGCGAGCTGCAGGACAGCGGCGCCGCCGAGGCTTGGGAAGCGCTGGTGGCCGAGCATCACGACAACCCGCAGGCATGGCTGGCGCGCGCCCGCCAACGGCTGGCGGACGGCGCGGCGGCGGACGCGGCGGCGGATTGCGGCCAGGCCGCGGCGCTGGCGCCAAGCTGCGACGTAGCGCAAGCGCTGTGGGCCGAGGCGCTGATCGCCGGCGGGGCCACGGCCGAGGCGGCGAAGCATTACGACAACGCACTGGCGCTCGATCCAACGCCGGAGCTGTACCTAGCGGCGATCAAGCTGGCGACCGCCACGCCCGCGCTGGCGGGCAAGCTTGACGGCTACTGGGCGGCGCTGCTCAAAGCCTATCCCCAGCATACCGCCGTGCTGCTGGCGGACGGAGAGCGCTTGCTGGACAACGGCAGTTACAGCGCGGCAGCGGCGGCCTTAGGCCGCGCGGCCGTCGTGCTGCCGGACGATCCGCGCGTACTGGCCAAGTACGGCGCCGCGCTGGCGGGCGCCGGCGAGACGGCTAGCGCCTTGGCGCAATTTAAGCGCAGCCTGGACCTGGCCTATGACCCTGCTGTGGCAGCCGAGCTGGCCAGCGCGCTGGTGGCCGCCGGGCAGACCGACGAGGCGGCGCGGCTGTGGAACGACTTATTGCTCGATAATCCCGATGACGCCGGGCTGGCCATGCAATACGGCCTGACCCTGTTCAACACCGGAGATTACGGCGGCGCGCTGGAGCAGTATCTGCGCGGAGCGCAGCTCGATCCGGCGAATGACCAGTTCCATAACCGCGCTGGGCTATGCCTGTTCAAGCTCGGACGCATCGGCGAAGCGCTCAGCGAAGTCCTCGCCGCGTTGCAGCTGCGCGACGACCCGCAGTATTATCTGAACCTCGCCGTAGGCTATGAACAGCTCAGCGACGTGACCAACGCCGAGAAGTTCTACCGCACCGGCTTGGAACGCTATCCCGCCCACGCCGAACTGCAGCGGGGCTACACCGATTTTTTGGTGCGCCAGGGACAAACCGCTGGCGCGCTGCAACGCCTGTGGGATGCCGCCATCGCCGCGGACGACCCTGAGCTGTACCAGCGCATCTACAGCCTGGCGCTGCAGGTGAGCGACCCGTACACCGCGGAGCAGGCCTGTTTGGCGCGGCTGCGCCTGGCACCGGGCGACCCCGCCGCGCTGCAGGACTATTGCTTACTGCTCAGCGATACGCGGCGCTGGGATGATTTGAAGGCCTACCTGGCGCAAGTCGCGACGCAAGTCCCGGCGCAAACCTTCCTCGAACTGCTCCGCAACATGACGTCGGACTGGCTCGCCCGCCAGAAGACCGTGGACGCGCTGGCCATGCTCGACGCGCTGTCCGCGCTGGATCCGCGGCGCGAAGCCTATTACGCCGCCATCGCCTGGCTCAGGCTGGGGAGCGAGGACTACACTGGAGCGCTGGACATCGTCAAGCGCGGGCTCAACGATGCCGGGCGCGGATACACCCTGCGCTACCAGGAAGCATTCCTGACCGCGCAACTGTCTGGGGCGGCGGCCGCATTGCCGCTGGCGCAAGCGCTGCTGGACGATCCCGCGGCGGACATTGCGGCCTATGCCCTCTACGCACAACTGCTGGGCCAGAACAACCAGTTCACCGAGCAAACGGCTGTGCTGCTCGACGGGCTGGCAGCTTTCCCTGCGGCCACCCAGTTATTCGAACAACTCGCGCACGCTTACTACGCCGCGCAGGATTACGAGGCAGCGCGCCAGTTATTGGAAGATCCGGTCTTTAAGCATCTGGTGCTCCCAGGGCGGGAGGAGCTGCTGGGCCGGTGTTATCTCGACGATGGGAACTACGTCAAGGCGGCGGGGTTGCTCCAGCAGGCTGCCCAGGCGGCTCAGACTGACGCCGCGCTCTGGTCGGCGCTCGGCGAGGCACGCTACTTCCTCGGCGAACTCGATGGCGCGCGCACGGCGTTAACCCAGGCGCTCGATTTAGACGGCGCTTTTGCCGGCGCCAACGTTTGGCTATGTTACGTCCTGCTGGACCAAAAGGACGCCGCAGGGGCCGGCACGGCGCTCGCTGCGGCGCAAGCCGGTAATCCCGATCGCACCGCGTCTGCCTGGCTGGCGCTGGCCCAGGCCCGGCTGGCGCTGGCTAGCGGCGATCGCGCCGGAGCGCAGCAAGCGTTGGATCGCGCGCTGTCGTTCAGCGTACAACTGCCGCGCTTTACTGAGCTCTATGAGCGCACGCGCCGCGAAGCCGGCTTGGTGAACTAGCCGGATACTGCAGATTGCCGGGCACCCCTGCCGTGGACCTAGTCGGCGCCGGTGAGTCCGACATTGGCGCCGGCGACCGCCATGAAATAGCCGGGACGCTGGTGCCGCACCGCCTCAGCTCCGAGGCCGGTAGCCTGCAGCGTGGACACCAGTTCCAGCGGCGAGTAGATATAGCGCTCCACGCCCGTATACTCCCCGCGCGTCTTGTCGTAAGGATCAAGCAGCAGCACCCGCCCGCCGTCGTTATCGATAAACAACAGCTCGGTATGCGAGTTTGCCGCGGCCTGATCCCAGCGTGTTTCTTGCAGCAGATAGCCGCCGCGCAGGGGCCACCAAACCCGGCCTGGCCGCTGGGCTTCGCGCTGCGGGCAGTCGACAAGTATCTTGCCATCACGCGCCAAGGCGGCGGCCATCTTGCCCGCGAGCGTCTGCTCCACCTCGCCTGACAGCATGCCGAATGTGTCGAAGCAATACACCAAGCCGTTGCCACTGGGCAGCGGCGCGTCCTCGCGTAAATCCGCGAGCAGGAAGGTGGCAACCAAGCCTTCCTTGCTGGCCTGTTCCCGCGCATGGTAGATAAAGGTGGGGCAGATGTCGATACCGGTCACCGCGTACCCCCGGCGCGCCAGCGCCAGTTCAATCCCGCCTTCTCCGCAGGCTAAGGACAGGACGGGCCGCGAGCGATCAAGTTGAAAGGTTTCCTCCAGCCAGGCCGCTCGCGCGTCGGCAACTTTGCGGTACGCATCCCATTGCCCTTCGAAAAAGTCAATGCGCCAAGCCTGCGCCCAAAAGGATTCCCAAGTCTCAGTGCGTTCCCGCATGTAGCTCTCCTGCCTGCTGTTGGCTTGTATTTTAGGACATGCACGGCTGGCCGGGTGTTACGCTGCGCTAAAAAAGAAACCCGGAAGGAACCGGTACAGGTTCCTTCCAGGGTATAACCTCCCAAACCACCGGGCTAGCCCGTGCTAACCAGGGTTTACGCGGCTACAGCGCGTTCAGCGCTTCAACTGAAGCGATGGCTTTCTCTAACAGATCGTTGCTGAAGGTCGGATTGTGTACGCCATGGGTGGCATCGTTCAGCACTAGTTCGTAATTCCACAGTGCTGCACGGTACGCGTTCCCTTCCGGATCATCCGCCGGCGGGCCATCGCCAGCACCGACTGATGATTCGACACTGACCAGCGCTTCTTCGGAATCCTTCCAGGCTGCGGGCCAAACAGCTTCGAACTCAGCTAGCAATCCGCCAATCTCGTTGGTCTGATAGTCCTCGACCCAGGTCCAGAAAGCTTCACTATCATCTGCTGTGAAGTTCGTATGGCAGGTGATGCAGCGTTCAAAGCGCGGAGTGAACTCGTGGCCATGCAACGCCGGGTCGTCTGAACTGACGTACGGCTTGTTGTACATGTGGCACGTGATACAGGTGTTTTCGTTCCAATTCAGGTGCGGGTGGTCGGATTCGTAAGTTGTCGAGCCAACAGCAGCGCCAACGCCGAGATCACCGCCCATCAAGCCGAAGAACATCGCGCCTTGCGGGTTGCCGTGCGGGCCAAAGTGGCCTGCACCATTCGTAACCTGGCCATCATAGTCACCACGGTCGCGGCGGCCGTTGTGGCACTCGATGCAAATGTTGCCGCGGCCGCCCGACACCATCGTCGGCACGTTGTCAGTGTCGCTGAATGGGATGCCGACCTGACCCTCGGAATCGGTCCGCAGTTGCGCCTCATACTGGGCGTTGTGCGGATCATGGCAGGCCGCGCAAGTGATCAAATGCTCCTCGAGCGGATCATCAATGGTTAAGCCTGACAAATCCAACGGTTCATCGCCACGGTGGATCACCGCGAACTGCTTGCCGCTGTGGCACCTGCTACAAGCTGCGCTGGTAATCGTATGATTCACAATGAAGGTGCCGGGGTTGCCTTCGTCTTCCTCGGTAAGCGCGAAGTTTGCATGGCCGCTGTTGACCCACTCGGTACCCGCGCCATGGCGGGTTCCTTGATGGCAACGGACGCAGCCTACGCCAAGGGCTAAATCGTATTCCGGATCCGGCGCCCAGGTGCCGGCACCCTCGTCGTGCAGCATGCCGGAGGTCGGATCCCAGATCACATTCTTGTGCCCAGCGCCCATGCCTGGAGTAGCCCCGCCGCTGTGGCAGGCTTCGCAACCGACGTTGGCATACTCCGGCGTCAGTTCAAAGTCGATAAAGCCCTGGCCGTAGCCGGTTGCCCCCCAGCCCATCGCGTGGCAGCTATTGCAGCTCTCGTTACGGGCGAAGTGCGAGTTAGACATCTCGTTCTCAACCGCGGCGGCGTGGCTGGTATTAAACCAGCCTGTTCCAGCCGTTGCATCACCCTTTCCGTTGTGGCAAGCGATGCAGGTCGCCGGGCCGACAAAGTCGAAGGCGGTGGGGTACGCTTCAATCGCGATCGTGTATTCCAGTGTAATCTCATTCACACCGTCGCTGGCGGTTAAAACCGCTGTCGCATCGCCAGTTGCGGCCGGAGTCCAGAGGATCGTGAAGCCGTGCTCCTCATCGTCCTGCTCGCCGGTGAACGCGCCGGGGCCGGTCCACTCATACGTTACAGCTTCGCCTTCTGGGTCCGTGGCATGCGCGCCGGTCAGTTTGATGGCCTGGCCCAGCACCGGGGCGGTGACATCACCGTCGAGTGCAGCCCCGTCTTCCCACACCGGGTCGAGGTTCTCCGCCGGCGGATTGCCCACGGTAATGCTCACCGCATCAGTCGCCACGCCGCCGTTGCCGTCATTGACCGACACGCTTACGGTGTACACGCCAGCCTCAGCAGCGCTCCACGTCGCGGTGGAAGTGTTACCGGTGGTTGCCGGCGCGCCCAGCGCGCCACCCGGAGCCAGCCAGGTGAAGGTAAGGGGATCTTGATCAGCATCAGCGCCAGTCGCCGTAAGGTTAACCGTCGCACCAGTCTCGACGGTGGTGTCATCAGCCGCCAGTTCCACTGTCGGCACGGTGTTGGGCTCTTCGCCGCCGCCGCCGCCAACGTCCGTGGTATAGCCGTCGAAGACGCCGTAAACCTGGTCAAAGCCGGTCTGGCCAGCGGTTGCCGCGGTGAAGGACACCACGTTGCTGTCCTTCACGGTGCCCACGGCTGTAGTGCCGCGCGCCGCCGAAGACGCCGCCTCGGTGGTCTCCCACATGCCAGTCGTGGGGTTATAGCTGAAGATAACGAGTCCTTTGGCAGCGTCCCAACTATCACCAACCGCGATACGCACTTCAATATTCTGGCCCAGCTCGACTCCAGCCGGGACCGTCACCTGAAGAGCGCCGAGCAGGTTGCCGGCATCCGCGGGAAACGCAGTGGCCGCCCGTGCCTCGCCTGGAATATCTTCGGTTACAGTTACCTCGACCGGGCCGTCAAATGTGCCAGCCGGGAACACCACACCCGCCCCGCTGGCTAAAAGCACTTGCCCGCCTTGATCGATGGGAAAGTTATCGCCACCGCCTCCACCACAGGAAGCGAGGATTAACAGAACCAGCAGGCTTAATAGCACAGCCAGCCTAGACATGGTTGAGTACATTGCTCTAACCCCCAGTCATGCTTGGATTAAATACACCGGGATACCGGGATTATACGGCATATATGCCAGCGATGCAATATGTTCATGCACAATGATATTGCTAATCAGTGGTGACGATCATTTGAGAAATTGTCTCAGTTCATATTCGCACAGCTTGATGGACGCTGTTTAGAACGGAAATATTTCTCAGTTGTAGAAATAAAAGAAAAAACTAAGAGTACATATTATATACCTAGCTATTTGATTTGGCTTCGGTATGATTCAACGTATAAATACATCGTAATATGACTAATACGTTAAACGAAGGCACGACAAAAGCAGCACGTCAGCTCAGCCGGTCTGTCGCGAGCCGTTGCAGCGGGCTTAGTCGGATGAAGCGGTATCAGCCGAATCTTCGTGCCCAGGCACATCAAGCAGCCGGCGTTTCAAATCTTGCTGTCCGATGTACGCGAGCATAAAGCCATGCAATAGGCCAGAAGTCATCGCGGCGATGAGCCCGGTCAGCGCGGAGCCTGTTAACAAGTACAAAACGCATAATGTGATGGTATAGGCCAATGTCTGGAACACCCAAACGATGTTCAGCCGCAGCATCAACTCGAGCACGATGAGGATGAGGATCGCCCAGAGCCAGCCTGCCACCGGCGTGGCGTTGCGCGCGACCACCGCGGCGACCGTGGGGAACAGCGCGGCGCGGAAGAACGCTTCGCGCCCGAAGGGCTGGATCAATACAAGATTCACCAAGCCCAAGGTGATGTAACGCGGGTGTGGTGGAAAGCGCAGGATCACGTCTTCGCCGGCGATGATCTCCCCGCCGCCAAAAATAGCCATGCCCAGCTTGCGCGCCTGGACCGTGAGATACCACAAGCCCACTCCGGCAGGTAATCCGAACAGCGCCAGGAGCCAAAAGTTGCCGGGTATGTCAGCCGCCGCCGGCGCAGCGTCGATGATGTTGAGCACTACCGCTGCGGCGATGAAATAACAGCCATTAATCCATCCGGCCCAGAATGTGCCTTTCAACATCGCAATGGCGCGCTTGGGCTGGCGGGCAATCGCTTGGCGCAGGATCACATTCAAGAGGACCTGTAGCGCCAAATACCCACCAAGGGCATATAAGTAAGGTGCTAGTGGGACCTCGGGCTGCATACCGGAAGTGTAGCATGGCGGCTGGCGCCGTGACAGCCAGCAAGAATGCATCCAGACTGGCGCAATACAACTTGGATAACCGTGGTTCCAGCGAAGGTGCCGGCAGCTCGTCCATTTCTGGTGCACAATGGTCGAATCGCCTGCGCCCATTCTGCCCTTGGGCCTGGATATCTGCTGATTCAACAACGTTGAAAGCTAGTATCGGATTTTCCGCTGACCAACAGAACTTACTGTTTGATCCTGAGCACCCCGTAGTTGTTGATCTGCCCAAGGATTCATCAGCTATTGTGCAAGCTTCCACCTCGCAATGCCGACCAGCGCTGGTGGTTCATACCCACTTGGCACTATCATCCTTCCCTAAAAACTCGAAGCGCTCTCAATCAGATTATATGAACCTCGCGGATGACTGCAAAACCCAGGTGCGAATGTATGGTCTAAGGAGGTCTGCTCTCTCCTTGAAACGTCATGGCCATTGGTGAGCAGGATATTTGAAATCTCGGAAAACCGTGGAGTGGCGAGGATTTCGCTTAACTAAGAATCAGCAGAATTGGCAACGCACAGCTACGAACCTCGCAACTCCGCCAAGGTATAATGGTTTACCGGCCAAGTCGAAAAGCCGGAAAATGGCTGAAGGATAGAACGAGGTAAAACCTAGGGGGTGCGATATGCGGTGGTTGATTGCGGGGACGTTACTAACCGTCATGATGCTTGTCGTCGCCTGCGGCCGGAGTGCCTCGCCTGGTACAAGCAACCAGGGAGACATCGGCGCACCGGCTACCCAGTTACACACGTGGCCCGTTACCGAACGGCCCTTGGATGTAGCAGACCTTCCTCGCGGTTCCTCCGCGCTCAACGAGTACTTCGATCTCCTGAATCCGATCAATGTCAGTGCGAATTACACCGAAGGATACCTTGAATTATTGCCGGGGGAGGAGATGGCTTGGGCCATCTTCCAAGTCAATGGCTATAGCGCGGACAGCGCGCCGCAAGTCCTCAGGTTGTACGAAGGCTGGGCTACCTGCGACCAATTCTGGGTGGGATTCGCAGATTTCGCGCGCGGCGTCTGGCGCTGGGTGCCGGCGGACAAGGATCTGAACACCATGTATCCCAACTCAGATCCGAACGGCTATGACGGGCATAACCTGGTCCATACGCCGGACGATGGCCAATACTACCGTGAAAGCGACGGAGCGGCGTTCATCACGATTCTGATCGCGGATATTGAGCCTGGCGATACCAAAGAGGCAGTTGGTTTCCAGTCGGCGCGTCTCGCCGCCGGCACTGGTGAGTTTTACGAAACGAAATACTTGGCCAGTGATCAGGAACAGCTGGAAGCCCTCCGCGGTTATTCGGCGGTTAACGGAGAGCTCAATATCGACTGCTCCGGACTCCCTGATCTTGGCCCGCTGTCCAGCTTGGTGCTGGTCACTGGTGATTTTACGATTGTGAACTGCGACCAAACGCACGTGAATGGCTTAGCTAACCTGCTGAACGTCGGCGGTACATTAACCATCAGCGCTGCGGATCTTGGCATCGACTTGACCTTGCCCAAGCTGAAGACAGCCGGCGGGCTGGTCTGCCCCGTCAGCGGGGCAGCCGGGAAGGTGTACCTGCCCGAGTTAACGGAATGCGCAAATATCGCCCTCGCCAATGCGCCATCGCTGTCGACGATATCGTTGCCGAAGCTGACCACTGTGGCGGAAGGTTTCAGTCTAGATGGCGAGGCGGTTGCGTCCGGCGCCGGGAACAACGTCACGCTCGAACTGCCGGAGTTAACCAGCGCAGGGATATTCAGCCTTAAGGCCGCAAAGGTTCCGGATCTGACATTGCCGAAGCTGGGTCAACTGGAGAGTTTGCAGCTCAGTGGAATCGACAATGTGCGCGAAGTACATCTGAAGCAGCTCTGGCAAATCTCATCCATTACTTTTGACGATGTTTCTGGCCTGACCGAATTCGAGTTAGCAGTTAACTTCAGTTTCGTTTCAAAGGATGCGGATGATCCCTGCCTGTACCTTGATTCCGTCGATACATTACAGAACCTTGCGTGGTT
>CAYXMN010000013.1:21795-26870 GCA_964465955.1 uncultured Planctomycetales bacterium | reverse complement strand
TTCATCGGATTGCCGGCAATGGGGGTCGAGGGCGCCGCGCTTGCCGGGCTGATCCGGCCGCAGGTGGCGGATGTCAACCTGCCGCTGCTGGCGCTGGTCGGCGCCGGGCTGGTGCTCGTCAAGCTCGACAAGCAGGCCCCGCTGGCCCGCCGCCGCATCGCCGCGCTCACCATCAGCCTGCTCGGGCTGGCCGGGATGCTCCTGCCCGTGCTGGCGGCGCTGCGCGGCTAACTTAAGCTCCACGCTGTGACCATTCATTCCTCCGTAGGAGCCCGTGATGGACATGAACACCAGCCAGCCGGCGCATCTCCCAACTGCAGCACCCAGCTTAACCTGGGCCGGCCCCGCGCCCAGCTCCAACCTGGCGGGGCCGGCTCGCGCTCCCGCCTGGCCGTTCGTGTCCGTCCGGGTTCCGCCGTCGCGCGCCGGCGTGAGTGCGCGGTCTAACGCGCCACAGCTTAACTTTACGCCCGCCAGCCCCGATAATGATCAGGTAACGCGAGCCAGTGAGAGCCGCCGGGCGCGCACGGTCTGCGCTCAAAGCGGCGAGCCTGGGCCAACGAGACTAATCTGGGGAGGCCGACATGTTGATCTATGAGGCCAGTGCGCCGCCGGCGCGTGAGACTTTCCTGCACGCCGGCTACGGCAGCGCGAGCAATGACTTCGCTGATTTCGATCCAGCGGTTTACAGCGCCACCGGCGGCACCGGGATCACCCAGAGCGGCATGCACGCGCTCGCAATTCCCGAAATCAACGCGGTGTTGATCTTGGTGTTCTTTGGCGGGCTGGCGCTGCTGGCCCGCGCCAAGCAAGTGCCGCGCAAGTGGCGCTGGGTGGTGGCCAGCGCGGTCACCGGCCTGTTGATCATGCTGCTGGTGATGATGTACCACGTGCCGGTGCACGGCGACTACTTCAACTAACGCCGCCGCTTGCCGTAAAGCGCCCACCAGGAGGCCGTGATGGACACCGAGCTTGAGCAACACCCCCCAGCTCCCGCCGCCGCGGAGGATCGCGATTCGCTCCGGCAGTTCCGCCGCGATCTGCTCGGGCCAGGTATCGCGCTTGCGGGATTTTTCCTCTGGCGCAGCCTGCTGCTACGGCTCACGGAGCGCTTCGCCGGCGCAGGCTACCTCGGCCTCGACGCCACGCCGTTCTGGGAAATCGCCTACATCGGCGTGGCGGCCTACCTGCTCCTCACTTGGCGCCGCCGCGCGCTAGGCGCTGCCGCCTCCGTGGGCGTCGCCGGAGCGCTATGCGCGCTGTGGCTCGCGCTGGCGTGCTGCGGCCTGATCGTGCTGTGCCAGCTCAATTACTTCGGCGTGCTGATCATCCTGCTCGTGCCGCTGGCCGAGGAGCTGTTCTTCCGCGAGCTGCTGCTGCGCTCGCTGGCCCGGCCGTTCGGCTGGCCGCTGGCGCTGCTGCTCAATGTGGCGCTGTTCGTCTTCATGCACACCGGCCAGGAGCAGGACGTGCTGTGGCAGATGGCGCTGCTGGGCCTGGCCTGCGGGCTGTTGCTCTGGAGGTTCGGGATCGTGGCGGCTGTGCTGGGCCACGCCATCTGGAATAGCGTGGCGTTGTTCGTTGGGGTGCGGCAAGACGCGTTGCTGTTCCTCTCGTCGGCGATCGTGCTGGTCATCTGGCTCATTGCGCTGTATTTCGCCACTAACCACGCGGCGCGGCGCATCGCGCGGGCGGGACATGGCAAGTAAGCCCGCCGCGGGGCCGGGGCCTGCACCGGACGGCGCGCCGCTGTACGTGCCGCCGCCGGCGCTGATCGACCGCCGCGGTGAACGGTTCCTGCTGATCTGGGACAGCCCGGCGCAGTGGCTGATCGGCGATGCGGAACTGCTCGCCCTGCTGCAAGCGCTGGACGGCACGCGCAGCCTGGCGCAAGCCGTCACGCACCTCGCGGCGGGCGACCCGGCGCGCGCGCGGCGGCTGGCCCAGGAAGCGCCGTTCGCGCTGAGCGAGCTGGAGCGCCGCGGGCTGGTCGGCGCGGCGCGGAGCGTGCCCGCCGAGCGCATCGAGCTGGCCAACATCACCTATTACCCCACCAACCGCTGCAACCTGCGCTGCCCCTGGTGCTACAACGCCGGGCGCCACACGCCGGAAGCGCCGGTGGCCCAGGTCATGGACGCCCTCGCCGAGGCGCGGCCCTTGTTCGCGCCCGAGGCGTCCTGCACCCTGCTCGGCGGCGAACCGACCGTTGATCGCGCGCGGCTGGCCGAGGTGCTGGAGCGCGCGGCGCCGCTCTTCACGCGCCCGATCCTGCTCTCGACCAACGGCACGCTGATTGATCGCGAGCTGGCCGCCCTGCTGGCGCGCTATCCGGTGGAGGTGCAAGTCTCGCTCGACGGGCCGGACGCGCAAACCAGCGACGCGGTGCGCGGGCCGGGGTCCTTCGCGTTGGCCGGGCGCGGGATTGGGCTGCTGCGCCAGGCCGGGGTGCGCGTGATCCTCTCGATGGTCTTTGACCGCGAAGGCGCGCGGCATTTCGAGCGCTACCTGGAGCTGGCGCACCGGCTCGGCGCGGCGGAAGCGCGATTCATCCCGCTGCGCGCGATCGGCGGCGGCGCGCAATTCGCCCAGCGGCGGCCAGACTTGCTGGAAGCCTACCGCGCCTTGCGCGAGGTGAAACAGCGGCGGCCCGAGCTGGCCGGGCTGCTCAAGCGCGATTTCTTCTCCATCCTGCACTCCGTCTGCGCCAGTCCCGGCTTGCGCACGGGCTGCGGCTTGGGGCGCAAGGTTGTGTTCATCGACGCCGACGGCGGGATCTATCCCTGCCCCAATCTGGCCGGGCCGCAGTGGCGCGCCGGGACGTGCGGCGCGCAGCCCCTCGCGGAGCTGCTGCACAGCTCGCCCGTGTTCACCCGGCTGCAGGACGCGTGCCAGGTGGCCCAGCGCCCCGGCTGCCGCGCCTGCGCCGTGCGCCACTGGTGCGCCGGGGACTGCCGCGCCGAGGCGGCGCTCAACGCAGGCGGCGGCCTAGCCGCACCAGCCCTGCACTGCGCCGAGTTGCGCGCGCTGATCCCAGAGCTGCTGTGGGATGGCGCCGGTGATGCGTCATAATAATCGGCGTGACGCCCGGATTCGCCAACTTCTTTCCCGCCTTGCTCGCCGGCGCGCCGCTCGCGCTGTTGCCGGAGCTGCTGGCGCTGGCGGCGGCGGCAGTGCTCGCCGTCCTAGCGCTGCGCCGGTTGCGCCTGCCGGTGATTGCCGGGCTGCTGCTGGCCGGAGCGCTGGCCGGACCCCACGGCTTGCATTTCGTCAGCGCCGGGGAACACCTCGACGCCTTCGCCGAAATCGGTGTGGCGCTGCTGCTGTTCACCATCGGCCTGGAGTTCAACCGCGCGCGCATCGCCAGCACCGGCCTGCGCTCCTTGCTGGCGGGGCTGGCGCAGATCGGTCTGACGCTCGCCGCCGGAGCGGGCGTGGCGCTGCTCTGCGGCCTCGGCCCAGCCGCCGCGATTTTTACGGGCATGGTGGTCGCGTTGTCGAGCACGGCGATCGTGCTGCGCGCGCTGACCGAGCGCGCCGAATTGGCGGCGCCGCACGGGCGGCTGATCCTCGGCACGCTGATTATGCAAGACCTCGCCATCGTGCCGCTGCTGATCGCCGTGCCGCTGCTGGCCGGCGGCGGCGGCGGGGCTTGGGCCGGACTGGGCCTGACCTTGCTCAAGGCGGCGGGCCTGATCGCGCTGGCACTCGCCGTCGCGCGGTTCATCGTGCCGGAGCTGATGCGCGAAGTGAGCGCGGCGGGCAGCCGCGACGTGTTCCTGCTGGCCGTGCTCGCGCTGGGGCTGGGGCTGGCGTACCTGTCCGCGCAGGCCGGGCTGTCCCCGGCGCTTGGCGCGTTCATCGCGGGGATCCTGCTCGCCGATAGCGAGTATGCGCTGCACACCTTAAGCGAAGTGCTGCCGGTGCGCGACCTATTCTTCAGCTTCTTCTTCATCACGATGGGCATGCTGTTCGACTGGCGGCTGCTCGCCGCTCAGCCGCTGCCGGTGCTGGGCGTGCTGGCACTGCTGCTGGCGGGCAAGGGCCTGGTCGCGGCGCTGGCCGTGCTGCTGCTGCGGTTCCCCGCGCGCATCGCGCTGCTGTTCGGGCTGGGCCTGGCGCAGTTCGGCGAGTTCGGCTACCTGCTGCTCCAGGCGGGCCAGGCCGGCGGGCCGGGCGCGGGACTGCTGAGCCCCGGCGCGGCGGGGATCCTGCTCTGCGCCGGGCTCATCAGCATGTTCCTCACCCCGCTGATCCTCGCCGCCGCGCCGCATTTCGCTGCGGGCGAAGCGTTGCTGCGGCCGCTGGCACGGCTGCTGCGCGCGCGCGGCATCGACGAACCGGAGAGCGAGCACGCGGCGATGGCGGGGCATGTCGTGATCGCGGGTTACGGCCCGGCGGGGATGCTGCTCACGGCGCGCTTGCGCGCGGCGGGGCGCAAGTTCGTCATTCTTGAACTAAACAGCGACACCGTGCGCGCCTTGCGCGCGGCGGGCGAGCCCGCCTATTACGGGGACGTGTCGAGCCGCGAGGCGCTGGAGCATGCCGGCCTAGACACCGCCTGCGCCGTGGTGCTCACCTTCCACGACCGCCAAGCCGTGCGCCGCGCTCTCGATGTGATCCGCCGCCGCGCGCCCCAGGCTTACGTGGTGGTGCGGGCGGCGTTCGCCAGCGAAATTGGCCCGTTGATCGAACTGGGAGCGGACGAGGTCGTCGCCGCCGAGCTGGAGGTTGGGGACGCCGTGGCGCGCGCCGTGCTGGCGCGCCTGGGCTGATCCGCCAGCCGGGCGAAGCCCGGGCGAAGCCGAGCGCGCCGGCCCCGCCCGGACCCGCTCCCGCTATTTCGCCGGCCGCACCGGATGGGACTCGTCTTCGCCGGCCACCGTGGCGTTGCCGGGATCGCCTGGGTCGTTGACGGTGGCCCCGCCGCCGCCGCCGCCGCCGGGCACCGCCTTCTGGTTGCCGGATTCCGGCAGGTTCGGATCGAGCCCGTGGCGGTAGCCGGCGTCCGGCGCGCTTTGCGGGCCGTCAAAGCCGTTTAAGCTGGCGCTGACGGTGAAGAAATACGAGACATCCTT
>CAYXMN010000013.1:0-21785 GCA_964465955.1 uncultured Planctomycetales bacterium | reverse complement strand
CGCCGGCGGTCTGGCCCAGGACGGTGTAGGGCCCGCGGTCGAACATGCTGCGGCGCACGGTGTAAGTCACGCCGCTGCCCGCCACCGGGGTCCAGGTGATCGCCACCTTGTCCTCATACGGCCCGTCGCTGGCGCGCACATTGGTCGGCGCCGGCGCGCGGCGGCTGCCTTGGTCGGCGGCGGTGTACGCGCTGCGCCCGCCGGCGCCTTCCGCCGCGATACGGTAGTAGTAATAGCGCCATTGCTCCGCGCTGGCGTCGTTGAACCCGGCGCTGAACGTGCTGCCGATCTGGGTGTAGGTTCCGTCCGCGCTGTCAGCGCGCTCAATCACATAGCTGTCGGCGTCGGGATCGGCCTGCCACAGCAAAATGACCGCGCCGGCGTCCGCGCCGTCGCTGGCGCTGAAGCCTGACGGCACCTGCGGCGGCTGGCGCTCCACGGCGTCGAGCATGTAATAGCCGTCGCCGCTGAGCCACTGCACCTTCACCACCGCCGTGCCGCTCGCGGACCAGAAGCCGGAGATCTCCGCCTGCGGATCGCCGGCGCCGGGGCGGTAAATCAAGTTGCCCGCCGTGTCGTACAGCTCCAGGCGTACAGCTAGGCTGCCCGTCGCCTGCGCGCTGAAGTCGGTGGCATAGCCCGCCTGGTGGTTGAAGCTGAAGCAGTCCGCGCCGTCGCGGCCGCCCAGCCCGCCGGTGAAGTCTTCCACCGGGTAGGCCGGCAGCGCCTGCGCCTGGCCGGGGTAGTCGTTGGGCTCCACTTCATCGATGGTGATCGGCCCGGCGCCGAGGAAATGGGTCGCCGCCGCCGGGTTGAACGACAGCTCCTCGACATAGGCATAGAACCGCCCCGCGTTGGACATCGCGTTGATGCTGTTATAGCTGCACCACCAATAGCCGTCCAAGCCCCAGGCTTCGCCCCAGGAGTTGCGCACCTTGAACGCTCCGGCGCTGCCCAGCGCATCGTCGTAGCCCACGATGCACATCGCGTGGCCGCCGTTGACCCAGCTCCCGTTCGGGTTGAACTCGTAGACCCCGCCGTTGTAGTTTAAGAAGGCGTGCTCCAGCTTGTACATCGCGATCACCACCGGGCGGTTGTAGGTGGCGAGCTGGGTTTTAAGCGCCTGGTCCAGGCCGGAGCCGCTGATCGAATACCAGTCGCTGATCCGGATCAGGCTGGCCTCGGTGTACGCTTGGTCCGGGAACGTGGTGGAGCAGTCGTTGGTGGCGTAATACGGCACCGTGCTCTCCATCGCCGCGCCGACCTGCTCCAGCACATTGAAGGCCTCGCTCATGTAGCGCCCCACGCTGCTGCCGCAGGGCGGGTTCCAGTTGCCGATCGGCGCTACGCCGCTCTTGACGTAGGCCCACATCGGGGAGGGCTTTAAGTCGTCGTCGGCGGTGTCCCAGCCGTCGCCGCCGTAAGTCTGGTTGAGCAGGATGCTCAGCGACGCGTCCGTGCAGGCGAACGCGGTGCAACTGCCCATCGAGCCTTGGTTGCGGATCGGGTGCAGCTGGCTCGTCAGGTCGACCGCGCTGGGCATGCTCGCCGCGCCAACGGCGATGCCGGCGGCGGACAGCGTTTTGCCGGCCGGGGGCTCCTCGAATGCCAGCCCCGTGCCGCGCATCTCATCCACGCCGGCCTTGAGCTGCCAGAAGTCCGCCAGCTTGCCGCCTTCCAGCGCGAGGCAGACCAGCACCGTGCCGCCGGGGGCGCCGCCCCAGTCCGCCGGGTCGAAGGTGAGCACGCCGTCGTCAGGGCCGGGATACCAGTGCCAGGCGTTGGCGGCCAAATCGCCGATGCCGATGAAGTAGCGGTTCATGTCGGTCGGCAGCGAGTACCAGGCGACGCCGATCGTGGCCGGGCCGCTGCCGGGCAGCACCAATTCATAGCAGGCGAAGGCCGGGCCCGCGCCGGGGTCGAAGGTCAAGCCCTGCACTTCGGACGGGCTGACATGCTCCGCGTAGTAATACTCCGCGCCGTCCGCCAGGTTGGACGCCGACCGCGCGCCTCCGGCCTGCGGCGCCACGAACGGAATCGCCGACACGGCCTGGGTGAACTTGCCGTCGCCGGGGTACAGCTCGCGGGCCGCCGCGGCGGCGACCGGCACCACGCCCGCGCCTTGGTCCCACGGCGCTACGCCCGCGAAATAGCCGGGCACCGCCGCGTTGTCCTCAACCGCGCCGGTGATCTGCGCCTGGCCGGGCGTGAACTGCGCCGCCGACTTCGCGCCGAGTTGCATGCACCCCGCGGCCGCCAGCAGCACAGCCGCGGCCAGCCACGTCGTGTTAAGCAGGATCGCCACCCACCTGAACTTCTCCATCGCCTGTCCTCGCCGCGCGGCGGATTGCACCTTGGCGGTGCACCGCGCTGAGGAAAGCATACCAGCGGAGATTAGTTGATACTATATTTCTTTAATTAACTCTGAGTTAAGCCGTGGTTATTAATATGTATTGCCAGGCGGAATAAGGATGCGATGGTGATTCCGCAGCATCCACCGGTTGGAGCGCGCGGCACGCGGCCCGTGCTGCCGGCGACCGGGGCTGCGGATGCGCCACCCGGCCCGGAGGGCGGGCGCGACATGGTTTCGCCCCGCAGTGTAATTTCCGCCTGCCGTGTGCCACAATATTCGCAATGCGCATCGTGGTGATTGACACCGAGACCGGCGGGCTCGACCCGGCGCGCCACAGCCTGCTGTCCATTGCCGCCGTGCTGCTCGCCGACGGCGAAATCACGGACGGGCGCGAGTGGCTGGTGCGCGAGCCGGACGCGGAGCTCAACGTTGAGGCCGAGGCGCTGGCCGTTAACCACATCAACCTGGCGCAGCACCTGGAGCAGGCCCAGCCGCCCGCCGCGGTGGCGGCGGAGCTGGCGGCGTTCATCCCGCGCGAGTTCAGGCCCTATAAGGGCCGCGCGCTGCTGGCCGGCCACAACGTCGGTTTCGACTACGGCTTTTTGATGCGCCTGGCGCGCGTGGCCGGCGATCCGCAGTTCGTGAACCGCCACTTCAACCACCGCACCCTCGACACCGCGGCGATCCTGCACTTCCTCCACCTGCGCGGCGAGCTGCCGGTCAACCCCGGCGGCCTGGCCCGCGCCTGCCGCTATTTCCAGATTGAGCACACTGCTGTGCACACCGCGCTGGGCGACGCCACCGCCACGGCGAAACTGCTGGCGCACCTGCTGGCGCCGCCCGCCGCCAAGCCGGAGCATGCGCCGGTCGTGCTGAAGCTAAAGCGCACCGGCACTGGGCCGGATCAGGTACAATAATCTGAGAGTCAGGCACCGGTTGAAGGATGTAGGGAGGAGGCCATGCGCGCGTTAATCATCTGCGGCTGTGCTGTGCTGCTGCTCGTTTGGCAGCAGGCGCGGACCGCGTGCGCTGGGGAGACGGCGGGCCCCGACGCCTTCGCCAGCGAGCTGGTGGCGACGATGCAGTACGGCGCGAGCCCTGACGACGGCGAGCTGCTCGACTTATGGCTGAGCCACTTCAACGAAACCGACCCCGCCCTGCGCGCCGAAGCGGTGTGTTACGCCCCGGTCGTGTGGGCCTGGCCCGCGTTTATCGCCGAGGCGAGCTATAGCGCAACGGACGACTACGGCGCGTGGGACGTGGAGCTCAAGCTGGCCGGCGTGCTGGACCTCGACCAGCTGGTGGAGCTCAACGGCGTGGACTACCCCAGCCTCGCCAGCCTGGACGCCTACTACTTCATCGAGTGGCACGGCAAGGACGGCAGCAGCTTCATCAGCACCTGGGGCTACACCCTGCTCGATATCCCGCCGGTGGCCTGTCCCTCCGGGGAGCTGTTCGCCGCCGGCGCGCCCGACGGCCTGCCCGCCGACCGCTTGACCTACAGCCTGGCGGCGAGCGGCAAGCTGGAGGTGACCCGCCACCTCGACGGGCTCTACTACTTCTACAGCACCGCCGACCCGAACTTCCCGGAGAGCGCTTACGAGTTCGAGACGGACGGCAAACCGGCGCGCGAGCTGAACTTCAACCTGATCCTGTACTACAGCGCCGACACGACGGCGCCGGAGTAAGGCCGGGGGCGGTGCGATAATCCCCGGGAGGGCGTGCCGCCGCTCCCGCCATTCACTTCTTGGCGGAAACTGCGGGAGGGCGTGCCGCCAGCGGCATTCACGCTTTGGCGGAAACTGCGGGAGGCCGGGCCGCCGCCAGCGGCAGCTCATCCCAGGTGCGGCCCTGTAGCACGCGCCCGGCAGCCTTTACATATTGACACAATACTGACCTGTTGATAGCATATAGTGGAGGTAGGACATGAAGTTGACCGAATTCTCAATTCGCAATTTTGGCTGCTTCGGAGATACTGCTCAGATTATCCCGATTGATAACATTGTAGTACTAATTGGACCTAACAACTCAGGGAAGTCTACTGTTTTTGATGCCTATGAAGTGCTCTCAATGGGTACGCCAAAGGTAACCAAAGACCAGTTTCACAATGACAATATGGAGATACCATGTGAACTTGAAGCCCTTTGCTCGCAAATTGAAGAAGCGGATACTGAGAAGCTAGGCGCAAACTGGGTCTTTCAACACGAAAAATATGGCGATTGCGTAAGAGTCAAATACGTTTTTGAGCGACCCAATGAGGTTGGCAAGAAGTATACTTGGCATCCGGGACAAGGAGACTTTGTCGAAGGTGGTGCTGGTGGGTGGCCACAACTACTGTCTAATCGTCTTCCAACTGCATTGAGAATAGCTCCAAGTGATTCGACATCCAAACTTGAAGGTTTCATATTGAAAATTCTAAGTGAGGCAGCCACTCGTGCAATTGAGTCAGATCCTGATGCGCACGAGAAACTAGTCGGGGAGCTTGAGCAATACGCTAAGGTGATAGAGGCAACTGCAAAAGAGGAATTAGATAACACATGCAATTTGATTTCGCAGAGTCTAGGTAACACATTTCCAGACTATGGAACATCTGTTGATGTGCAGCTGACTAGTGTTGATTTAGACAAGCTCGTAGTTGATAGTAGTGAAATCACTATTATTCATCCCAACGGTCAAAGCCGTAGTCTTGCGAGTGAGGGTACAGGTCTTAAACGGGCTTTCATGTGGTCAGCGCTAAGTGTGTTAGCTCAATCTGGCAAGTACAAGAAGGGGCAGACTGCTGTCAAAGCTGAGAGCACTAAGATGATTATGATTGAGGAACCCGAAGCGTTCCTGCACCCCCCCAGTGTGCGCAAAGCAAGGGAGACTCTGTATGATTTAGCTGAAGCGACAGGGATTCAAGTTGTAGTCAGTACTCATTCCCCGATTTTTATTGACGTAGCCAAACCTCACACTACCATAGTTAGAGTAGCTGCAGATCCAGTTGAAGAGAGGCGGGTTTTTAGCACTGAAGCTGTCGGCTTCAGCGAGAAGGATCGTGAACACCTTCAGATGGTACGAACATGTAATCCAATGGTCAATGAATTCTTCTTTGCTAGTAAAGCAATCCTAATTGAAGGTGAAACAGAAGAAGTTGTTCTAAAGCATTTGATAGCAATGTCGCAATACCCAATCAAGGACCACTGGGCAGTCGTAAACTGCCTCTCCAAATCAAACATTCCTAGATTTCAGAAGATCCTAAACCACTTCGGAGTACCATACGTTGTCCTTCATGATTCAGATAGTCCGAAATGTGAAAAGCCAAGGAACAGCGGTAAATTCCAGGGAAATGGCATGTGGACATATAATCAGGCAATTCTAGATGAAGCTACAACAGAAGGTGTGTTGCGTCCAGGTTGCAGCCTGATTGCACATATTCCAGACTTTGAAGGGCACTACTTCAAGACTCATCTTGAATCAGGCAAACCAGATTTCGCAATATCACAATTACAGAGGGACGATTTTGCAACTGCTGGAGATTTAGAGGAGCTACGTAATTTAGCGACCGACCTTTTTGAAGATCAACATCCAAACAAGTACACCTCTAGAGATAGGTTCTTGGCCATGGTGAACACTTGGATTGAAGAGAACAACCCAGATGTTCAAGAGCTTTGGCAATTCTAAGATCAATCAGACTGATTTACACCTCTGTGTAGCAGGATATAATCCCCCAGTCATGCCAGGATTCCGCTTTTTCACCCGCGCGCGGGCAGTTGGCTGGCCTGCGACCTACATTCCTGTTCTATCCCCCCGCTCGCATTTCCGTGCATTCCCCTCAGCCCCTGGATTCCCGTCCATTTTTCTCAGCCTCATATTTCCGTGCATTTTCCCAAGCCACCGTATTGAGACAAAGTCGCAGCACGGGGATTCGCTTCGCGGCTACGCCGATTTGGAATCCTGCAATGAGACAGCGTCGCAATCGATAATGTCGCGGGCGCGGCGGCCCGCCCTACCGGCGGCAGAGACGCCGCCGCTCCCCGTTTTACTTACCACTTACATCTCCCCGTCTTGCTTACTACTTACATCATGTAACTTACATCTGCTTAGGGCGCCGCATGGCTTCACCCGTATGAGGACGGCGGCGGTGAGAGTACAATATCCCCCGGGATGGACGCCCCTGCCGTGCCAACCGCGCCTGCTCCGGACGCGCCTGCCGCGCCCGACACCTGGCTTGCCGCCATGCGCGGCCTGCGCGACAACCCGCTGGCGCGCTACCTGCCGCTGATGCACCAGCGCGCCGAGCGAGCCTCACACCGCAACCTGCCGCTGCGCATCGCCCTGACGCTGGCCGCGCTGACCGCGCTCGGCTATTACATGCACCACGGCTTGCGCGGCTCCGGCATCAATGCGACCGCGCAAGGCATAATTCTCGCCGCGGTGCTCATCCTGCCCGCCTGCGCCGTGCTCTATTTCCGCGGGCTGTTCGTCGCGTTCCAGGCCTGCCTCCTAGCGCTCAACCGCCAGCCTGGCGCGCAAAGGGCCGGCTTGGTCGAGGAGCTGGCCGGCGGCGCGCACCTGACCGCGCGCGAAATCCTTTGCGGCTTGGGGCGCGTGATCCTGCCGGTGCTGTTCAAGCGCGCCGTCGCCGGGGCGGTTTTGCTGCTGCTGTTCCAACCGCTGGCCGCGGCGCTGAACTGCGGCGTGCTGCGCTTTAGCCCGGTCTATTTTCAGGCGCAATCCACCGCGGAGGCGGCGCGCCTGCACGCCAGCAAGCTGGAGCTTTGGCAGCACGGCCTGCGCGAGAGCGCGCTGGCCGCCCCGGCGGTCCTGGCCGTGGTCATTACTTCGGGGCTGCTGGCCAGCCTGCTGTGCTTTTTATGGCTCACCGCCATGGGGCGGCGCGCGATGAGCCGGCCCAGCATCGCGGTCGAGGCGGCGGCGCTGGCGCTGCTGCAAATGGGCGGCTCGCTGTTCAGCCTGGTGCTGTTCACCGTGCACGCCTTCCCCGGCAACGATCCGCTCGCGGACATCTTCGCCCTAGATTACCTGCCGGCCGCGGCGGTTATCATGGCCACCCTCAGCGCGGGGCTGGCCGGTTTGAGCTATCTGGCCCTCACCGCGCGCTGGCTGCGGAATATCTTGCCGGTCTGCCTGCCGCTGGCGGCGGGCGCGCTGGCGTTCAGTCTGGTTAACGCGAACACGCTGCTCCCTAGCGGGCTGAGCGGCTGGGCGCGGGTGGCGGCCAGCGCGCTGCACTGGCTCGGCGCGCTGTGCATGTGCAATCCGCTGGCGGCGCCGGTTTACAGCACCGCCGGGCTGGACGCGTTAACCAGGGCCGGGCAGGACTGGAGCGGACTGCGGTGGACTGCCTGGCCGCTCGCGCTCATCGCGTTCCAGCTGATCCTGCTGCCCTGGGTGGCGCACTGCGCGCTGGCCAGCGTGCGGCGCTTCGCGCGCGGGGAGTAGGGCGGGCTTCACGCAAGCGGAATAAGGCGGGTGTTGCGCCCGCCGGTCGCGGGCCTGCCGTCCGTACCGCGGTCCGGATGAATCCGGCCCCTACCACGGTAGCCGGGGCTTTAGCCCCGGATCTTGATGCACCCGGACTGAAGTCCAGACTGCCGATTAGGGCGAAGCATGGCTTCGCCCCTACGCAGATTTCCCGCCCCAGCCCCGGACGCCAGTCACCGGACCATCAGCCCCCCAACCACGGTCTCCGGCTCCCAGGCCCCGGACTCCAGACTCCCTGTTCATGTTTCACGTGAAACCTAATCAACCAGCTATGCAAGATCGTTTCACATGAAACACTTTCTGTGTAGCTAATCTGGTGGATAACGAACGCTCAAGCCACCGCCGGTAAGCTTGCTAGCTGCCGTTAATACCGCCAGGGCCAGGCGCACCACGCCAGCAGCCCGCAGCAGACCGCCAGGAACCCCGCCGCGAACCAGCTGCACTTGAAATTGCGCCGCGCGGCCGGCACCGCCGTCAGGAAGATCAGCGCCTGGAGCCCGAGCGCGATGAAGTAGGGCTGGTAGTCCCCCGCGTGATACACCCACAGCGACAAAAGCCCGCCCGCCACCCCCTGGCCGGTGATGAACAGCAGCGCGTAACTGAACAGCGCCGGCCACTGCTGCTCCCAAGACCCGCCGGCCACCAGGCTGGCCCAGACCACCGCCGCGCCCACGCCGGTGATGACGACGACCCAGGCCAAATAGAATACGATCGTGTGCCAGGAACTCGCGGTTTCAGCCACACGCACCTCCTGCCAGATAGACCCGCGGCTCGACCAGAGGTTCGTTAAGTTTAGCTTTATTGGTAAACCTAACCTAAACTTAAACCTTTCTAACTCGTTATGTAGTTATAATCCGGTTGATGCAGGTCGACGAGCATTCCAGGTTAGGGCAGGCATTTGAAACAGGCCGGTTCGGCTTGGCACTGGCTCAAAGCCGCCTGGAGCAATCCGCCCAGGATATCGCGGAGTTTGGACTGGAGGATGCGGACGTACTGCCTGAAGAACAGCCCACGCCAAGCTATCTGGTGGAGGACATGGTCGAGCTGAGCCGGGCGCGCGTGGAGGCGCGGGTCAGCTCCGCCAGCTTCAAGGCGGCGGATGAGGTGTCGCGGGTGCTGGTGAGCATCGGACGCCAGGTTGACATGCGGGCCTAGCAGGCCCAGGGGCAAGGCTAGAGACGGGACGGCGGTTCCGCTGGAAACGGCGGGTGGTGGTAGGCTGGGGAGTTGGGTGACGCGCCTCGTTAATCCGGGAGGCGGTTAGCGCGGGGCGCGCTGGATCAAACGAGGATGGAGGCTGAGCCAGGGGCAAGCGGCATGCTTGGCGGAAGGCGGAAGCTTGGCGGAAAAACGACGGAATGAAGAAGGGCGGCCCTCAAGCCGCTCTTTTCGTTTTCTCGGGCGCGGATCATTCTTCATCCCATTACCGGTAGCCCATATGGCAGCCCATATGGTAGCCCGGCCTTTAGTCCCGGGTGTAGTTTGGTGATCCCTGGTAGCCCGGCCTTTAGGCCGGGGAGGATGAAGATCCGGGCCTGAAGGCCCGGCTACCGTATTCTTGAATTGTTCCGGGGCTGAAGGCCCGGCTACCGCCGCGCGCCGGCTCGCGTGGATGCTGGAAGCTTACCAAAGCGAATCCTAGCCCCCCAGCGGGTGCAAGGCGAGGCCGGTAATCCCCAGCGCCTGGGCGTACAGCGTTTCGGCGCGATAGCTCGAACGCGTCAGGGGGCTCGCCATCACGCCCGCAAAGCCCAGCGCGCGCGCCATTTCCGCCAGTTCGTCGAAGCGCGCTGGCGGCACGTAACGCTGCACCTCCCACTTGCCGCGCATGTTGGCCGGTTTGAGGTATTGGCTCAAGGTGAGCAGGTCGATCTCCAGCTCACGCAGCAGGCGCAGGGCTTCCTCCACCTCCGCGTCCGTCTCGCCCAGGCCGAGCATCATGCCCGTCTTGGTGAGCAGCTTAAAGCCTTCGCGCCGGGCGAGTTGCTTGCCGAACACCAGCACGCGCGTGCTGTTATCCCAGCAGGCGGGGTAGCGGATCGCGCGCTGCAGCCGCGGCACCGTCTCGACGTTGTGCACCAGCACGTCGGGCCGCGCCAGCGCCACGGTGGCGATGTCCCTGTCGCGCCCGCGCATGTCGCCAATCAGCGTCTCGATGATCACGCCGGGATTTCGCCGCCGCACCGCGCTGATGCACTCGGCCCAGTGCGCCGCGCCGAAGTCGGGCAGGTCGTCGCGATCCACGCAGGTGATCACGGCGTAGCGCACCTTCAGCTCGGCGATGCTCTCCGCCAGCGCGGCGGGCTCGTGGGGGTTCAGCGCGGCGGGGCGGCCCTTGCCCACGTTGCAGAACTTGCAGTTGCGGGTGCATTTGTCGCCCATGATCATGAACGTCGCCGTGCCGCGGCTCCAGCATTCGCCGATGTTGGGGCAGTTGGCCTCGCGGCAGACGGTGGAGATGCCGCGCGAGACGGAGTCGATGTACTCGCGGGTCGGGCCGTCGAGACGCCGCACCCTAATCCAGTTCGGGCGCGGCAAGGGCGCGGCTTCATCTGCGTCAAAAATCATACGATCGATACCGCGAGCGAGCAGCGGTTGGTTCATTGGAAGATGGGTCTAGCTGGGGTGTTGACTAACCACTGGTCGCCGGGACTTCAGTCCCGGATCTTGTTACACCCGGACTGCAGTCCGGGCGACCGATCCTTGTAGGGGCGGCATTCATGCCGCCCGAAACGGGACGGATAAATCCGGCCCCTACCGCGCCAGCTTCGCGCCGAGGGCGAACAGCCCCGCCACCAGCGCCGGCGCGAGCATGTTCACCCCCAGCTCGATCACCGAGAAATCGCGCGCCGGGATGAAGTGCTGGCAGATCTCGCAGGCCGCGCCCCAGCCGGAGCAGACGGCGATGGTCGACCCCAGCGCGCCCGGCGCTGCAAGCGGATAGCTCAGGCGGTAGGCCAGCGCGAACAGCGCCAGCCCGGAAAAGTGCTTGATCAAGTCCGCCAGATCCATCGACAGCCAGTGCGGATGCCCGCGCAGCTCATGCGGCGTCATGACCTGCGCGAGAAACACCCCCGCGCCCAGCAGCAGCGCCAGCACCAGCCAGGGGCCGCGCCGCGGCCGGTCCATGATGTAGTAGGCCGCGCTCACTGCGCCTCCGGTGAATCCGGCGGCAGAGACGCCGCCGCTACCCTATCTCCGGGGAGCGGCGGACTCTGTGCCGCCGTCTTAGCCTGCGCGTACAGCGTCTCCGCGAAGTGGCTCGAGCGGGTCAGTGCGCTTGACGCCACGCCCTTAATGCCCAGCGCGCGCGCCCAGTCCGCGTACTTGGCGAACTGCTCCGGGCTGGCATAGCGCTGCACGTCAGTGCGTCCCGGCGTGTCGAGCGGTTTTAGGTATTGCCCGATGGTGACCAGCTCGACGCCGGCCTCCGCCAGCAGCCTCAGCGCTTCGTGGATCTCGCCGTCCTCCTCGCCCAGCCCCGTCATCAGCCCGCTCTTGATGGCCAGCGTGATCCCTTCCGCGCGCGCAATCTGACGCGCCTGTTGCAGCACGGCCACCGAGCGCTCCCAGCTCGCGGGGTGGCGGATCGCGCGCTGCAGCCGCGGCACCGTCTCCACGTTGTGCGCGAACACGTCAGGCCCGGCGCGCACAACTGCCGCGATGCTGTCCGCGCGGCCTTGGAAGTCGCCGGTGAGCGCCTCGACGCCCACGCCGGGGCAGCGCGCGCGGATCGCCGCGATGCAGGCCGCCCAGTGGCCGGCGCCGCAGTCGGGCAGGTCGTCGCGGTCGACGCAGGTCAGCACGGCGAAGCGCAGCTTGAGGCCCGCCACGGCCGCCGCGATGCGCTCCGGCTCGGCGGGGTCCGGCGGCTGCGGCTTGCCGCTGGCCACGTTGCAGAACTTGCAGTTGCGCGTGCAGACCTCGCCCAGGATCATGAACGTCGCCGTGCCGCGCCGCCAGCACTCGCCGATGTTGGGGCAGTTGGCTGCCTGGCACACCGTGGCCAGCCCGCCGAGTTCGGCCAGCATCTGCGCGCGCGCCGCGGCGTCGAGGCGTTTGACGCGCGGTTTCGCGGGCGCAGGCAAGGGGGGGTCAGCCATGCGAGCATGTTACCGCGCTGAGCCGGATTGTTCAACCTCACCGGCGCGGTGATTGGCGTGGCGCTGACGGCCAAGGCCGGCGGGCGAAAGCATTCCCGGCGCGAGCCGCCCCTAGCCGCGCCACCCGCTGCGAACAGGGCGGAACTACGCAGTTCCGCGTTGTTCCGCCCTATGTTTTTACTTACTGCTGGGGCATCGGCCCGCGCCTGGTCCGGCCGCGCTTACTCCCCGCCTTGCGCCTGGGGAGCAGCAGGCGGCGCTTGCGCTGGCGGGGCGGCGGGCGGCGCTACCGGCGGAGCCGGGGCCGGCTGCTGCCCGGCCGGAGGCTGCGGCGTGGCATCCCCGTCCGCGGGCGGCTGTCCCGCGCCCGGCGCGAACGGCGTCTGGGCTTGCTGCTGTTGCTGTTGCTGTTGGCGCGCCTGGGCTTCCTGGATCTGCCGCTGGAAACGCTCCTGGCGCATCTGCGCCATCAGGCTGTCGATCTCGGCGACCTTCTCCGTGTCATCCAGCACGTCGTAGGCGTCCTTCAGCACCGACCACACCTCAGCGGTGTCGTCATTCGGCGCGTACTTTTGCGCCAGCTCCAGCTCCGTGCGCGCCTGGTCCGGCTGTTCGAGCCAGGCCAGGTTCAAGCCGCGGTTGGCATGCACGAGCGGGCTGTACTCGAAACTTTTCACCACCAGCGCCAGGCTCTGCTCAATTTCCTGGCGCGCCCTGGCGCGGTCCATCGGCTGGGTGGCGTAGACGTCCTCATCCTTGAGCCAGTCAAGATAAGTCTTGGCCAGCATGTAATGCAGGAAGGACGCGTCGCTTTGCTTGTCATTCTGCAAAGCGAGCTTGAATAAACCGATGCCCAGCGCATAGATCGGCATCGGCGTGGTGCCGTCCGCCTTCATCACCGGGTTAGCCGGTTCGGCGTCCTCCGCGGGCGCGGCTGCAGGGTCAGCCGCCGCGTCTTCCGCCGGTGCGGCCGCGCCTTCCTCCGCGGCAGGCGGCTCGCCGGAGTTTTCATCGGTCACCGGTTCGAGTTTAATGCCGCTGGCCGGCTCGACGCCCGTCCCCTCACTTTCCGCCGCGGACTGGTCCTCTGCCGCCGCAGGCTCCTGGGGCAAGCCATTTTTCAGCTTGAGCGCCAGCAGGCTGTAATCGAAACCTTCGCCCAGCGCGGAGTTTTGCGCGATCTTTTCGAGCTGTTCTTGCTCGAAACCGGCAGGCGGCTGGATGCGGTCGGCGTAGATCGCCTGGTAGGCGAGGATGATCGGGTTGTTCACTTCCACCTTAGCGCTCTGCATCTCGTCGGCGATCTGCTGCTCCGCCGCGCCGACCTCGGTGGTTTTAATCACGAGCTGGCGGGCTTTAACCTTTTCATACTGCTTGGCGACCTCCTCGTCCGTCGGGGCGTAATCCTCGCCTTTGTCCGTCTTGAGAGCCTCGATGATGCCGGGCTTGGCCGCCTCGAACTCCGGCCCTTCCGCCGTCAGTTTGTCATAAACCTCGAAGCGCTGGAATCCCGCCGGAATCTCGATCCACTCCGACAGCTCGCCCTTGGGGGTGGCGAACAGCTGGTCCTCCGCCTGCTCATCGAACAGCAGGCCGCGCTGGATCCAGGTGCCGATATCGCCGCCGGTTTCCGCCGCCGGGCCTTCGCTGTGCTTTTTCACCACGTCCTCAAAGGACATGCCGGCCGCCAAGTCTTCGTCCACCTTAGCCTTGGCCGCGGTCGCCTCAATCTTCTTCGCTTCATCCAGCTTGGCCTGGACGGCCTCGATCGTCTTGCGGGTCTTGATCGCGCGGGTCTGCTCAGCCTTCCACTGCTCCTCCGTCAAGCCATTGCGCACGAGGTATTCCTCAAACGCCTTCTGCCGCTCGCGGTTCGCGCCGATCCTCTTGGCGAAGTCCCCCACGACGTTGCCGGAGGTGGCTTCCGCCCCCGCCGTCATGTATTGCGTGGTCACGTTTTCTTTTTCTTCCTTAAGGTCGTCCCCGGTGACCTTGACGCCCAGCTCGTCGCCCTTGGCCATCACCAGTTCCTGCCGGATCAAGTACATCGCCACTTCGCCGTAGGCTTGGAACTGATAGCCGGGATCGTTGGAGTCCTGACTCGCGCGGCTGTACACGCCGTCTAAGGTGTTGTTAAGCAGCTCGTTCTTGATCGGCCGGCCGTTAACCACCATCGCCGTGTCTTTGTACTCGCCGTCATCGTTCAGCTGCACTTGCCTACCGGCTTTCGCCTGGTCTTGCTGGCCGCGATCCCTGGTGAAGTTGAAAGTCGACACGCCGAGACCGGCGAAAACCGAGATTACGAATAACACCATGATCCCTATCAGCCACTTCTGGCCTCTGCGCCGGATCCATTCCATCAACCGCATTTATCCGCTCTCCTCAAGTCGCGGGGAAATTCACCCCGAATTAAACCTTGATTATACCAGGGAATACCTAGACTACTTGAGACAAGCGGGCCTGAGCGCTTCGATTTTATCCACAGCAGCTATTTAATCTAAGCTTAACAAGTTCATGATATCTATCCACAGGCGGCGGCGGTTTAGCTGGTTTACCGTCGGAATGTGGAGACTGGCAAGAAGCGCGCGAAGTATATCAACGCCGCCACCGGGTATGATGCATTATGTGGTGCGGGGCAAGTCAGTTTATCCCCAATATCCGAAGGCCTATGATGAATAGTAAATTAATAAACCAACCTGCCAACATCAACAGCGCGGACATCACTCCCCCGCGCCGGTTCTGGCCGGTAACCCAAGACGAGGAAATCCGGGCCTATCTGAAGCTGGCGGATGACCATCTGGAAGCGATTGGTTTCACCGAGCACGGCGTCCGCCATGGCAGCCGCGTGGGGACCAGCGCGTATGAGATCTTAAACAAGCTCGGGCGCAGCACGGCTGAACAAGAACTGGCCTGGCTGGCGGGGTTTTTGCATGACATCGGCAATTTTATCTGCCGGGCCAACCACGGCCAAACCGGCGCCGCGCTGTTGTATCCCATTTTGCGCAAGTACGAGTTCGAGCCGCATGAACTGGGGCTGGTGCTCAGCGCGGTCGGCAATCATGAGGAGCAGTACGGCCAGGTGTACAACGCGATCTGCGCCGCGGTGGTAATCGCCGACAAATCGGATGTGCACCGCAGCCGCGTGCGGCATTTCGATCCGGACAAGCACGACATCCATGACAACGTGAATTACGCCGTGACGCGCAGCGCGCTGGTGGTGGATGCGGCGGCGCGGCTGATCACGCTGGAGCTGGAGCTGGATCCGGAGATCGCATCGGTGATGGATTACTTCGAGATTTTCCTGTCGCGCATGGTGATGTGCAAGAGCGCGGCGGAACAACTGGGCTGTAAGTTCGTCATCACGTCAAATGGCATGAGGCTAAGCTAGGGCTGGGAAAAGATTAAGCGTAGGGGCGAAGGCATGCTTCGCCCATCCTCGCGAAATATATCCGGGCGAAGCTTGGCTTCGCCTCTGCGAAGGTGTCAGCGAGCTGCCGACGAGCTCAGACAGCCAGGCTACCACACTCAGTTCAACTTCATGATGTTCGGCTGCAAGTCCAGCCGGTTTAAGTACACCTCAAACGTCGCGTTGTCCGCCATATCGCGGTTGCGCCGCATCAGGCCCAGCAGCGCGGCTTCCAGCACGTTCATGCCGAAGCTGCGGCCCTCGATCACCGGCGTGGTGGTGATCAGGTATTTAAGCCCGCGCTGGGCCAGCAGCGCCTGGTCCTCAGCCGTCGTCGTGTTGGTCAAGACGACCTTGCCGTCCAGGCGCGGGGGCAGGTTGCGCCGGATATAGTGGAAGTCGCCGCAGATCCAGTCCGCCCAGACGAAGTATTCGGTGTGCTTGGGCTTCTGCTCCTGCTGCTTGTCCCCGGTGGGGTACAAAATCTGGAATGGCAGCTGGGTCAGGATCGGAGCGAGCAGGTTGGCCGCGGTGGTGATCGCCTTGATCGACTTGAGCGGGAAGGGCAGCCCCACGGCATAGAGCAGGTCGCCGAAGATGAACTCGCCGGCGTGGCGCGCCAGGCTTTGCGCCATGCCCCAGCGGTCCACCGCCGAGACCAGCAGCGCCTTGGCGCCCTTGAGCGGCACTTCGCTGAAGTTGTCGGCCAGCCAGTCCACCAGCCGCGGCTCCAGCAGCAGCTTGAGCGTGCCGCCGTCGGCCACCGGCGCCAGCTTTGCCGCGCGCTTGAGCTTATAGGCGTCGCGGATCGGCCATTTCTTGCCGCCGGCGCAGAGATGGAGGTCGATGCCGCCCAGGCCGAAGGCGTCCACTTGGGAGTCCAGCTCGCTGATCAGCGCGATGGCGCGGGCGAGATCGCCGTCGGTGCCCGTGCGCTGAATGCTGATGTCTTCATCGAGCAGGCGTGTGGCAGTGGTTTTATCCCGCGCGCTGGAGCCCAAGGAAACTGAAACGATCCTCAGCATCATCAGCATTATAATGCCCGCCGCGCCGCCGCCGGTTCTGTTAAAATACCCCGATGGACGAGAAGCGGCAAGATTGCGGTTGTTGCGGCCAGGCCGCGGCGGGGTTGAGCCGCCGCGACGCCTTGGCCCGCCTGGGTTACTCCGCGTTAGGGCTGGCGGGGCTCAGCACGCTGGCCGGCTGCCCCGGCGGCAGCACCTACGGGCGCGAGACCGCCGACGCCGGCGCGGCGGGCGCGGCGGAGCAGAGCTTGCAGTTCGACAAGCGCAAGTGCCGCGTCGGCAGCCCGCTGTCGGTGGAGCTGGGCGGCGTGAAGATCATCGTGGCGCGCAATAAAAACACCGGGGACACGCCGGGCTGGGTGGCGGCGGACCAGCGCTGCACCCACAACCGCTGCAACGTGGCGTTCGACAGCGAGGCCAACGGGTTCGTCTGCCCCTGCCACGGCTCGCGCTTCTCCTTCACCGGCGAGCCGGTCTCCGGCCCGGCGCGCCAGCCGCTGGCGACGTACCGGATCGAGGAAGGCCCGATCAACCTGACGGTTTACAACGAGCAGGTTCCGGCGCTGAAAACGGGGATGCGCAACCTGGACCAGCCGGGCGCAGGGCCCGCGGACGGGATTCCGCTGCCCGCGCCGCGCCGGCGCGGAGGTTAGTTCTCCTGGAAGTCTTGCGGGCGGATCGTGCGCAGGAAGTCTTGGAAGCCCTCGACCGTCTCTTCCTCGAAGCTGTCCTCGCCGTCCCGCTCGTGCAGCAGGTCGCCGGCCTCGTCCTCGATGTCTTGGGCGGTGGCTTCCACGAACTTGATGTTGTACATCAGCTCGTCGTCCACGAGAATCGCCACGTTCTCGCGCAGCGCCAAAGCGACGCCGTCGCTGGGGCGGCAGTCCACCACCAGCTCGCGCCCGTTGTGTTCGAGGTGCAAGCTGGCGTAGTAGGTCCGGCTTTCCAGCCGGTCGATGACCACCTTGACGATGCGCGCGCCAAGGTCGTGCAAGACCTGGGCGAACAGGTCATGGGTGAGCGGGCGCGGCGCGGACTTGTGGATCACCGCAAGTTCGATGCTGCTGGCCTCGAGTTCACCGATCCAGACCGGTAAAAAACGGTCCTGGTCCGCGTCCTTTAAGAACAGCACCGGAGTCTTGTGGTGGCTGTCGTAGCGCAAATCGAAATAATCGACGCGTGCTAGTGGCATCTCACCGAATTATACCATCGCCGGATTGACGTTATGTTAAGGCTTGCCGGGGTTTAACCAAGGCTAGGCCTTAGTCTTAAAGACTCGCCGCGCGGCGGGTGTGTTCAGGCTGGCGTAAGCGAGTGGCACGGGCGGCAGACCCGCATCTGGGCAGGGGCGGCATGTATGCCGCCCGGAGACTTACGGGCTGGATGAATCCAGCCCCGTTGAATCCAGCCCCTACGAATTTACTCCGGTAGCCCGGACTTTAGGCCGGGTGTTACAGGATCCGGGACTAAAAGTCCCGGCTACCGTTTGTGAGTTATGAAGCGAAGGCTTACCCGAACCAGCGGCCCAGGACGACGCCGAGGCTTAAAAGCAGCCCGAACAGCATGTGGAGCTGGGCGGTGTGCACCGGCGTGGCCGCCAGCGCCTCGTGCTTCTCCGCGCGGAAGCGCCAGAACAGCTTGTGGATGCCGGCCGCCGCGGGCAGGCTGAGCAGGCTGGCCAGCGCGGGCCAGGGCAGGACGCCCAACGCGCAGAGCAGCAGCACCGTCGGGTACGGCGCGAACAGCAGGAAGCTCGTGAACGCGCGCGCGCCGGCCGGGCCAAGCCTGATCGACAGCGTGGTGATCCGGGAGTCGCGGTCGTCGGCGATATCGCGGGTGTCGTTGGCCTGCAGAATCGCGGCGACCAAAAAGCCCACCGGGATCGAAATCCACACCGCGTTCCAGCTCAGGGCCTGCGCCTGCACCAGGTACGCCCCCAGCACGTAGCCCGTGCCCATCATCAGGAACACCAGCGGCTCGCCTAAAGCGTTGTACTTCGCGCTTTTCGGGGTGGCGGTGTAGAAGATGGTGGCGAGCAGGCCGGCGCCGCCGATGGCCAGCAGCGGCCAGCCGAAGGGGAACGCGGCGGACAGGCGCCAGGCGAGGAAAAAGCCCAGCGCCGAACCCGCGGCCAGGCAGGCCGCGCTCGCCCAGATGAACTGGCGCGGCTGTATCGCGCCGGAGACGAGCAGGCCCGAGCCGCCGAAGGTGCCCGCGCGGTCGATGGCGTATTTGTGGTCGTAGTAGTCGTTGATCATGTTGCAGGCGGCCTGGAACAGCACGCCGGCGATCAGCGCCAGCGCGAAGTTCAGCCAGTCCACGGCCCGCCCCGTGGCGAACCAGGCGTAAGCGGTGCCGAGCAGCACCGGCACGATGCTGGCCGGGAAGGCGTAGGCCCGCGCGGCGATCGCGATGCGGGCGGCCTGCTGGCCGAAGGACAGGCTGGCGGCGTTGGCGCTCATGGACGGCTCCACACTGAGAATTGATCTAACTACCGCATTATAGCGGATGGGTGTTTGAGCCGGGTGCCGGTTTTGCGCAGGAATGCGGTCGCCGGGCCGCCGGGAACCAGCCTACTTTTTCTCCGGCACGGCGATACTGAGCAGGTTGAACACCGTCTTGGACAGGTTGCTGTTAAACCCGCTGATGTAGTCCACGTAGTTGCCTTCGTCGTCGAACACGTAGACCAGCGGGCAGCCCAGCTCGTCGACGTTGAACGGCGTGCCGGTGCGGCGCGCGTTGCCGTCAAACAGCATCTCGAAGCTCGGCTGCTTCTCCGCGATGTAGTCCTCGGCGTCGCTCTCGCGCTGGTCCACGTTGATCCCCACCACGCGCATGTTCAGGCCGTACTCCTCCACCTGCTGCTTAAGCTGCTCCACATACGGCATCTGCAGGTGGCACAACGGGCAATCCGCCAGCCAGAAGAAGATGATAAGCGACTGCCCGCCGCCGGCCAGTTCCTCAAACGTCACTTTCTCGCTGCCGTTGATCACCGGCAGCTCAAAGGCGTACTTCTCCCATTCCGGGTTGGCGGTCTTCTCGGCTTCGGCGTTGCGGCCGGAGGCGGTGCGCTGCCAGAGCGACTCGGCGTGCGCGGGCAGGCTGAAGCAGCTCAGGGACAGCATCAGCAATATGCAGGTCAGGCCGGTTCTGATCATTTTCATCCTCATCGTCAGGTTGATCTCCGTAGGGGCGAAGCCATGCTTCGCCCGCATGTGGCGTGATTCCTGCCAGCCAGCATTCTTGGCGGCCAGCAGGCAGTCCTGGGCGAAGCATGGCTTCGCCCCAACGCCGTAGCTACCGCGTGGGAACCCGCGGCGGGCCCGTTATGATAGCGCGCCCTCGGGAATTTGCAAGAGCTCCAGCAGCGCTTCCAGCTTGACGCAGGTCATCAGCAGCGCATCCTCGCCGGTATCCGTGTAATACCCGCGGCGCAAGCCGACCTGTTCAAATCCGAGGCGCGTATACAGCTTGATCGCGCTGGCGTTGCTGGCGCGCACTTCGAGGACGATATACTCCAGGCGCTCGTTCAGCGCCTGCAACGCGGTGTAGGCGATGAGCTGCTCGGCTAGCCTAAGCCCGCGGCACTCGCGCTTGGTGGCGATGGTGCCGACGTGGGCTTCCTCGTAAATGAACCAACTGCCGATATATGCCGCCAGCTCGCCTTCCGGCCAGCGCTTGACGCAGTAGAACCGGCTGTGGTTGTTGCTCAGCAAGTCCTGCTCATACATCGCGCGCTTCCAGGGCGTGGGGAAGCTGTAAGCCTCGATCGCCATCAGTTCGTCCAGGTCTTCCAGCCGCAGCGGGTAGATGCGGAACTGGCTAAAATCGGCCCCGTCCATAGCGTGTATTATAGCTGGGTTAAGCCTGGCGTAGTGCGTTGACCACCGGGGCGCATCTCGCCTATGATAAACATATGAAGGTGAGCTTGAATTTGAAGCCGGTCGAGGTGCCGGGGGACCTAACTTGCCTGCGCGAGGTGATCGACTTCGTGGAGGAACACCGGCTCAAGGCGGGGGAAGTGCTGACCCGCATCCTGCTCAACGGCGAGGAGCTGGACGAGGAGCAGGAGATGCTGCAAAGCGCGGTCAGCGTTGGCGGCATCGAGCTGCTCGAACTGCACAGCGCGCGCACGCTGGACTTGGCGCGCGAGGGCTTGGAGGACGCGGCGCAACTGCTGCCGAGCTTAGTCGAGGACATGCCGCAGGTGGCCGCCGAGCTGCGCGGCGGCAACGTGCGCGAGGGCCTCGAAATGTTCTCGGCCTGCGTCGAGGTGATTAGCTGGTACGTCAGCCTCGTCAGCGCCGTCGACATCATCTTCCGCCGCAACGACCCCAGCTTCCGCCTCGATCCGGCGGCGGGGCACTCGGCGGACGACCTGTCGCCCGAGGCGGACTTCACCGAGCTGGCCGCCGATGACGGGCCCGAGCTGAAGACCTTCGCGTCCATTGAGAACCTGCGCCAGAAGCTGCTCGACGTGGAGCAGGCGCAAAACAACAACGACACGCTGCTGATCGCCGACCTCGTGGAGTACGAGCTGATGCCGATCGTGCAGATCTGGTCCGGCGAGGTGCCGGTGCTGCTGCGCAAGGTCAACCGCGAAGGCGGCACGGCGTAAGGGAGGAGCTGCGGGTTGGAAGAGGTGAGAGGTAAGTCAGTCGCAACCCGTCGCGCCAGCAGGATTGCTTACATCTTGAAGCTTGCGTCTTACAGCTGATCCTCCGCACTGTGCCGGGACTTTAGACCGGGTGATGCGCCAACCGCGGGCGGCGGGCCCGTCGTGGATCCTCCTACGCCCTTTCCCCGCGCGGCTTCCCGCAGAAATCCGCTCGCCGCTGAACAACTTTCCCTGCTGCGCGTCTATCTCACTGTTAGCACTGAACTAGACGTCATACAACTCCTACCTCTAACGCCGGGTGACAAGCCCGGTGTTTTTTTTGCAGGCGATTCCAGCGCGGGATGAGGCGGCTGGGCGGGCGGCGCGGGGGTGCTGGCGCTACTGCAGTGGGGGGGCAACTGCTGTAGGGGCGAAGCCATGCTTCGCCCATGTGGATGTAAGCTGCAAGATGTAAGTTGCAAGCGTAGGGGCGGGGCTGTGTCCCCGCCCGGTTTCCCCGGTAGGGCGGACGGTCCTGCCCGCCATTAGGGAACCGAATGCATTGCGACTCAGTCTCAACGCGGAAATCCTAGGATTGCTTGCTAAGAAAGATGTGTTGCGACATGGTCTCATTGCGACGGCTTGGGGGTGCGCTGGAGTTATTGTTGGAGTGAGGAGCGGCGGACAGGGCGAGCGGAAAGGCTAGGCGGGCGGCGCAGTGGCGAGCTGGAAAATGGGCTGCACGAGATTCAAGCAGGCATGTCGTAATGCGACACAGTCTCATCACAGGGATTCTAGGTTGAGGGGGACAAGG
>CAYXMN010000012.1:6204-27652 GCA_964465955.1 uncultured Planctomycetales bacterium | reverse complement strand
GGCTTCAATGCGGTTGCCGCCGCCGGGCGACCACGTCGCGCTGGCCCCGTAGGCATCCAAGCCCTCCACGCGGCTGGTGACGGTGGCGCTGGTCGGCATGGTCTTGGTCTGGTAATTGGCGTCGAAGGTCCAATCGCAGTTGGGGTTGTACCGCGCGCCGACCAAGGTGTCCGCCGCGTCCAATGCGTCGTCGCTGAGATACTCCGCTTGGATCTCGCTAAAGCTTGTTTTGCCATACAGCTGCCACTCATCGGACAGGTCGGCTTCCAGCTTGAGCAGGCTAGTCATGGTGTCGGCTTGCTCGTCGCCCATGTAGCGGGGGGCTTCCGTGGTGTTGGAAACTGTGCGGAACTGGCCGCGGAGGCGCGGGTTCACGGTGAAGTCGTACTGCGCCGTCAGCCGGTCGTACTTGTAGTCCGCCAGCGGCGCGGCGTTCTCGCCTGAGCGCTCAAACTCACGATGCTCATACTTGAACAACATGTTGTCCAACTCGCCGGAATGGAAGCGGAGCTTGGCCGCGTAGGACTGCATCCGCTGAGCGGTGAGGTCAAGCGCCGGGCCGTACATTTGCCAGGCATAGCCGTCGCGCACGTAGCCGTCCACTTCCAGTGTGGCGGGCCACAGCGTGGCGCGGGCCCAGGCGCGGCCGTTCTCCTGGCTCCAGTCTTCCACGCGCAGCTCAAAGCGGCTGCGGTTGAATTCCTGCAACGGTAAAAAAATCCGCGAACTGACCACCCAATCCTCAGGATACAACCCGCGCTGGCCGTTGGTCCGCTCGCTGTCTTGCACATCGCCGCCGGCGGCGCCCGCTTCAATGAAACTGCCGGTGCCCGGCTCGCAGCATTCCTCCGCCCAAGCGAACGCCGCCGTGGCCAAGGCCAGGATTATCAGCAACAGCGCAACTTTCCCAATTCTTAGCATCCCTCTACCTCGATCGGCCCGCGGGCCGGGTTCAGGCCAAACCATGCTTGTCAGTTATCGAAGAAGAAATAGTTCGCATTGCTGCCATGGTGCTCGCTGTGGCAGCCGCTCGTCCAGCAGGTCTGCCCGCCGAAATGGTTCACCTGCTCGGTATGGCACTGCAAGCACAGCCCGCGCCCGCTCATGGTCAGCAGGTTAGGCGCATTCGCGCCATGCGCGGCGTGGCAGGTCAGGCAGCCCTCGCCCAGCGCCGGATCGTAGCCGGCGTGCCCATAGACGAACGGGCCGGCTTTGTCGGCGTGGCAGGTGACGCACAACTCGCCCTTCGGCGCATTGAGCAGGAAGTCGCCCTCCGCGCCGTGCGGGTTATGGCATTCCGTGCACTGCATGCCCGTGCGCGGATCGGCCAAGTCAACCGGGTGGCGGCTCAGGCGGGAGAAGTCGTCGCGCTTGGTCTGGTGGCAGTTCAGGCACAGCGTGTTGGGCTCCAGCTTCAAGTTGTGCTTGTGGTCCAGGTTGTGCGGATCATGGCAGCTAATGCAGGCCACGCCGGCCAGCGGGTGCATCGTCTTGTTGTAATCGGCGGCGAACACCTCGTCGCGGTGGCAGGTTAAACAGCGCCCGTCGGCCTCTTCGACGGTCGCCAGCGCGAAATCGCCAATCCCGGCGGGGCGGCCCAAGTGGTTGCCGCCCGGCCCGTGGCAGGACTCGCAGCCCTTGCGCACCGGCGGCAGGTTCTCGTTCAGGTCGGACAATGAGTGCATCGACTTGGCCCAGTTCGCGCACACCTCGATGTGGCAGCCCAGGCAGGTATCCGAACCGACAAAGCCCGCGCCGGCCGTAGCCTCGCTGAAGCCGGGATACTCCTCGGCCAAACTTGGATTCAGCAGCTCGTTGAGGTTGCTGCCGTGCATGTCGCCGTGGCAGCTGGAGGTCCAACAGGTGGCCGCCGGGTAGTGGCCGGCCTTGTCATCGTGGCAGGTCAAGCACAGCCCGCGCCCTTCGTCCACCAGGCCGCCGTGCGTACCCTCGCCGGTGGTCAGATGGCAGGCCACGCACTGGCCGCTGAAGGCGGGGTCGTGGGAGAAGGTGAACTGCTGGGCGAAATCACCGTGGCACATCGCACAATCAACGCCGCTGACGTCCGCCGGCGCTTCCATGCCCTCCAATCCCTCAAACTGCGCGTTACCGTACTGCGCACTGGCGAAGATTAGCAGGATCACCGTGGCAACGGCGGCTGCATACCACTTCCCTGTTGCACCCATTCTCGAACCTCACGCTTGTCACGATCTGTGCGCGCGGGCCAGCCAGCACGCCTGGACTGGTCGATTCTAGCGCAAGCGTCCCCCTGGAGCAATGTTACAAGCCTAGATTTATATGTTTCAGCATACATGCCTAATGTGTATGCGCAATCCTATAACCGCGCCAGCCCTTTCCCACATTAAAGAATGCAAGGTGGGAAGCATGCCGTTACCAACATGCCAACCACCTTGGTTGTAGCCTATGCGTTTATTCTACTCGACCCGGTTAGCCGCCGTGCGGGTTCGCCATGCCGCCTTCACTGCCGCCGCCGCCGCTGCCACCCATATCCATCCCGGCGTGGGGATTGGGCATGCCCTCGGCGCTGCCCATGCCGCCCATGTCCGTACCGCCGTGGGGATTGGACATCGCGCCCATGCCCGTGCTATCCATCGCGGGCTGGGGCGGAGGCTCCGTACCGTTTAGCTTGGCCACTTCGGCGTCCACTTGCCACTGTTCCATTTCATCTTTAGCCAGGCTGCGGGCGTGGGTTAGCGTGGCAATCGCCTTGTCCTTTTGCCCGGCGACGCTGTAGGACACACCCAGGTTGTAAGCCGGGGAAAACTGGTCTTTGTTGACCAGCACGGCTTGCTCCAGCCCAGCAATCGAGTCAGCGATCCATTCCTGTTTCGCCGTGCCGGGGGCCGCCTTCTCATACTTCATCCGCAGCGCCACCGCGCGGTTGATCACCGCGCTCCAGTACTGGTCTCCGCTCTTCTCAGAGACGGCCGCCAGATACTCGTCGTAATACTTCACAGCGTCCTCGAAGTTGTCCATCGCCGCGCTCACGTCCGCCAGCATCGACACCACTTCCGGCGTGCCGGGCCTAAGTTCGTTGAGCTTCAGATAGACCGCGCGCGCGCCGTCCAGCTCGTTGCCAAGGAGTGCGGCCAGGCCGATGTTCATGCCGGTCTCCACCAGCGTATCGCCCAATTCTTCCGACTTGGCTTCCAGCGTGGTGACGGCTTTATCGAGATAGGGCCGGACGCTCGCCTGCTTGCCGACCATGCCGTAGTTCTGGTACAGCGTCATCAGCGCGTCGCGATCGAGGGGGTCCGTCTCCAGCTTGGCCTTGGCATCCGCCAGCGACTGCATCAAGCCTTCCATCCCAGCTTGCGAGCCGTGTGGATTCGCGCTATCGCTGCTGCCGCCCATGCTCGTGCCGTGCGGATTGGCCGCCGTGGTGCCGCTGCCGTCCGCCTGGTTGCCGCCCATCGGACCGAACAGCAGCCAGCCGACCACCGCCACCAGGGCGAGCACCAACACCACGCCCGTCCAGTTCACTTTGGGCGCTCCGGCGACCGGGACAGCCGGCGTGGCGGCAGCCGCGGCTTCCGCGCTCACCGGATTGCCGCAGTTGTCGCAAAACTTCGCTTCGTCCCGGAGGTCCGTCCCGCAGTTGGGGCACTTGCTCAAGTCACTCATCATGTTCTCCACACCATACTGCTTTGGTCGCTGATCAGGCCGGCGCCCGCCTGCCCGGACAGCAGAAACACCTGCATTGTAGCAACATCCAGGAGAACGGGTCTCAATGTACCCGACACTCAACCTGGTCTTCCGGATTTCTCGCGCAGGCTAGATCCCATACCGCGCCTCCGGCGTGATTTGCACACCCGGCTCTTGCCAGGGCGGATTTCCGGTAATTCGACGTGCATACGCGCTTTAGCTATATTTTATGGCAGGTAGTCCTGGCACTGCCGAGTCAAGGAATGGTGCAAAGATAATGAATCGGGGCGTCGACGGCGGCTGGTGCAAGCGGCAGAGGCCGATCGGCGGAGCACGGGCGCGGCCAGCCGGGCCGCCAACCTGGGCGCTGCTGGCCCTGTCCGTGGCTATCCACCTCACCGTGCTCCTCAGCTTGCCGCCGCTTGGGCCGCACTTGCCGGCGCCAACCCGCGCGATCATGCTGTCGGTCAGCACCCCGCCGCCGCCCGCGCCGGAGCCGCGGCACGAGCTGGCCGCACCGCTGTTGCCGCCGCCGATCATGCCCGCGCCTCATGCAGCCGCGCCGCCAGCCGAGCCGGCGCTTAAACCTGTTGATCCCAGCCTGGTGCTCAGCGCGCCTGGAAGCGAGGCCGCGACAGCGCCGAACGGCAGCGGGCAGCCTGCCTCCCTTGAACCCTCCGCCGCACCGCCCGCCGCGCCGCCAGGCGCCGGCTCAACGCATAAGCCCCCGCCAGCCCCTAAGCTTGAACCCGCGCCTCAGCCCGGCCCCGCGCCGCAGCCCGCACCAGCACAGCCGCAGGTGGACGCGCAAGCGCTGCTCACGCAATACGCCGCCGGGGTGAAGGCCGCGATCCTGGCGCAGAAGTTCTACCCGCCCGCCGCCGAACGCTTGGGCCAGAGCGGCAGCGTGAAGGTCAGCTTTTCGCTGGACGCGGGGGGCGGGCTCGCGGGTGTGTCGGTTAAGTCATCGAGCGGATTCGACGAGCTGGATAACGCCGCGTTGGACGCCGTGCGCCGCGCCGCGCCGTTCCCCGCCATTCCAACTGAGACTGGTCGCAATGAGATGAACCTCTCAATTACTTTGACCTATATGCTAAACTAGCAACATATTTAACTGTTTAACCCTTTTCGAATTCTCAACTGCTTTATGCCGCGCGCGCAATGGTATCCTTTAGAGGCCATTTGAGACCAACTGCGCTCTAGTGTTGGGAAGAGTGGCACCGCGCTTACCTGCGGATGATACGCCTGGCTGGAGATGAATACAGCAACATACATATCTACCAGGTGGGAGGAAACAGCATGGGTTTCGGTGTGTTAGTCGATCTATCACGTTGCGCGGGCGGGCGTGCATGCGTGGCGGCCTGCAAACAGCAGAATGGTCTGCCGCTGGAAGCCATTGACCACGTCACGATTTCCACCGAGCGCCAGGACTGCTTCATCGGCACGGACGAGTCCACGCACCGGCCGCCGTTGTCCTGCCGCACCTTCACCGTAGTGGAATACCACAACACCAACGAGGGCGGCGACCGGCCGAACTGGGTCTTCGTGAAGCGCCAGTGCATGCACTGCGAGCACCCGGCCTGCGAATCGGCCTGTCCGGTGGGAGCGTTCCGCAAGACCGCGGAAGGCGCGGTGGTGTACGACGATCACAAGTGCATGGGCTGCCGCTACTGCATGATGGCCTGCCCGTTCAACGTGCCGACCTACGACTGGGACAAGCCTGTGCCCTTCGTGCGCAAGTGCACTTTCTGCTTCGACCGCATCAGCAAGAAAGAGGGCGAAGCGCCGCGCGAGGAACGCCAGCCGGCTTGCGTGGCGGTCTGCCCGGTCAAGGCGCTGTTGTTCGGTACGCGCAAGGAAGTGTTAGCTGAGGCCAAGCGCAGGTTGGAGCAGGACCCGGCGCGCTATGTGCCGCAGATCTACGGCGAAACCGAGGCGGGCGGCACGAGTTGGCTCTATCTCAGCGCCGCGCCCTTCGAGCAACTGGGATTCCCGATGAACACAGGCACTAAGCCGTACCCGGAGTACACCGAGATGGCGCTGGGCTCCGTCCCGCCAGTCGTCGTTGGCGGCGGCACCGTGCTCGCAGGGCTATACCTGATTTGGAAGCGGAAGCTGGAGTTGGCGGAAGCCGGCGAACAAGCGCCCAAGCAGAAGGAGGAAAAGGCATGGCGCACCACCTTCTAACCCCAACTGAAGCAAACTCCCAGGCTGAGCACTATTTCATGCCTAGCGTGCGGTTTTGGAACCGCGGCACCGGGATCATGATGGCGTTGATGGCCGTCGGCGCTGTGGTTGCAATCTACCGGTTCGCACTGGGCCTCGGCGCGACGACCAACCTCTCCGACCAATACCCTTGGGGCATCTGGGTTGCCTTCGACGTGGTCTGCGGCGTGGCGCTGGCCGCCGGCGGCTTCACCACGGCGGCGACGGTGTACGTGTTCTGGGGCGAGAAATACCACGGATTGGTGCGCCCGGCGGTGCTAACCGGCTTTTTGGGCTACCTGTTCGTCGCCATCGGCCTGATTGTCGATCTCGGCCTGCCCTGGCACATCTGGCACCCAATCATCTTCTGGCCCAAGCACAGCGCGCTGTTCGAGGTGGCCTGGTGCGTGATGCTGTACCTGTCCGTGCTCGCGCTGGAATTCCTGCCCTCCGTGTTCGAGCGTTTCGGCTGGACCGTGCTGCCGAGGCTATACGACAAGTTCGTGCCCTGGTTCGTGGTGACCGCCCTGAGCTGGTTCACCTACATCATGAGCCACTCGGTGCTCTGGGCCGCCGCCGCGTTCGTGGTGCTCGGCCTGATGGCGCTCTTCCTGCCGGTGCTGGTCCAAGGCCGCAAGGGCGTGCCGATCTTGCTGATCATCGCGGGCGTGCTGTTCTCCACGGCCCACCAGAGCTCGCTGGGCACGCTGTTCCTGCTGACGCCGGACAAGCTGAACCACCTGTGGTGGACGCCGATGCTGCCGGTAAACTTCTTTTTAAGCGCCACCGCCGTCGGCTTCGCCATGGTGATCTTCGAGTCGACGATGAGCAGCCGCGCCTTCGAGTACCCGGTGGAGAACGCCGCGCTGGCAGGCTTCGCGCGCATCCTGAAGTATATGCTGATCATTTACCTGCTCGTGCGCGTGGGCGACATCATCGCGCGCGGGCAGCTGAGCCAGCTCGCCACGGGCTACGGCGCGCTGTTCCTCGCGGAAATCTTCATTGGCGTGCTGCTGCCAATCGGCATCCTCAGCGTGCGCAAGTACCGCCGGCACATTTGGATAAGGTTCAGCGCCGCCATGCTGATGATCCTCGGGCTCATCTTCAACCGCTTCAACGTGACCCTGCTGGCGATGCGCCGGCCAGGCGACGGCTGGTATTTCCCGGCCCCCGAGGAGATTTTGATTACGGTGAGCCTCATCGCCGCGATTATGTTCTTCTACACCATGTTCGCCAAGCTGTTTCCGGTGCTGCCGCAAGTGCCTGGCAAGCCCGGCGGAATTACCGTTGGGGCCAAGCACTAAGCAGGTGGAGGTGGCATGATGATCCGCGATGGCAAACTGCCGCTGGCGCTGCTGGCGCTCGCCGCGCTGGCGTGCTGGCTCACCGGCTGCCCTGAGCCGCAGGGCATGGCCCACGCGCCGGCGACGGCGGCCCAGCCGGTCACGACCGGCGCGCCAGGCCCCGGTTACGACTTCACGCCGCGGCAAATGAGCAACATCCTCGGCAATGTCATGCACGAGGCGCATACCGGCGCGGCCCAGCTGGAATGCCAAGCCTGCCACAGCACCCAGGAATGGCTCACCCCCAAGGCCGCCGTGGCGAAATGCCAGGAGTGCCACGAGTCCCAGGTGCTGGCGCTCAGCGTCTGGGGCAACCACTGCATCTGCTGCCACCAGTTCACCAAATTCACCGAAAACTACGCCGGCAGCACGACGGCCTTGCGCAAGCTTTGCCAGGACTGCCACGGCGAGGGCAGCGTGGTTTACACCCACTTCGACCCGGACAGCCCGCACGACATCACCTGCGACAACTGCCACACCCCGCACGAGTCTGCGCTGATCCACGCCGAGGGCATCTGCGTCCAATGCCATGCGGAAGTAGTGGACAAAACGAGCACGGAAAGCAAAGTTCACGGCAGCTGCATTGCCTGCCATACCCCGCATTCGCCGCTGCCGGACTCGAACACGCTGTGCGAGCAATGCCACTACGTCGACTCCACCATCCTCGTCCACAACGTGCCCGAGCACCCCACCGACTGCCTGGCCTGCCATCGCGCGCACTTCACCAGCGCCGAGGTGACGGGCTTAAGCTGCGTCGCCTGCCACGAGGAATTGAACTTCGAGAAAGCGCCGGAGGATCTGCCGGGGCCGCACGCGGACTGTAAAAGCTGCCACGTTACCAGTAATTTCGCCTTCACCGGCGACGAAGCCTGCGCCGCGTGCCATGAGCACGAAGGCCGGGTGGTCAGCGACGCAAGGCTGCCGGAGCAGCACCAGGACTGCCGCACCTGCCACGAGCCGCATACCTGGATCGCGCGGTTCGAGCACAACTGCGAGACCTGCCACGACGTGGGCCAGGTGATCGAGCACAACCTGAGCTTCCACCAGCACGACTGTGGCGCGTGCCACGACCCGCATCAGACTTCGACGATGGCGCCGACGGGGCAGTGCCACGGCTGCCATGCGGGGCGCTTCCCCGACTTCGCGGCGGATCTGCCCGAGCCGCACTACCAGTGCCGCAACTGCCACAGCCAGGTTGAGATCGACTCGCGGCGCTTCAAGTTCGCCGGGCCGGAGGCCTCGTGCCTGACCTGCCACAAGCAGTCCAACGCCGCCACCGGGCGCGACTGGCAGGATATCCCGCGCGGGCACATGCAGTGCAACGCCTGCCACAGCGCGCACACCTTCCGCAACGAGCCGGACATCCGCCAGTGCGACTGCTGCCACCGCGGACTGTACAGCGCCGCGCCGCGTAAGGAGCACGGCGAGTGCTTCAACTGCCACGCGCAGGATCACGACGCGCACTTCCTCGGTCCGGACGCGAGCTGCGACAAGTGCCACCCGGCGCAGGCGCAGGCGGGCGCGGCGGCGAATTACGTTAAGCAGGACTGCGTGATCTGCCACGGAGCGCACGGATTTACCAGCGAGGCGGGCAAGTGCCAGCAGTGCCACCAGGCCGAACAGGCGAACCTCGGCGCGAAGGACAGCTCCGCCTGCGGCGAGTGCCACGGCGGCCACACCTGGAAGCCACGAGGCAAGAGCGCGCGCTGCCAGGGACGGTGACTGGAGCGCCCGCGTCGCTGCAGGGGGTAAGCTGCGGGCAGGGACGCCCGCCCTCCCGTAGGGGGGGTATTTATGCCACCCGGCGGGATGCGGGCCGAATGAATCCGGCCCCTACAAACCTGGCGGACGCACGTCCCCGACCCATGGATGTGATACGGCGAGCCAGTGACCCGCGGCGACCGTGGATTCAGCAACTGGCGTTTGACGCGCCGTGAAATCGCCCGCTAGGATCGGTGCATGAAGGGACTTATCCTCGCGGCGGGGCTGGGGACGCGGTTGCGTCCGCTGACCGGCGAGCGCAGCAAGCCGCTCGTGCCCGTCGCCAACCAGCCGTTGATCCACTACCCGCTGGAGCGCCTGCTAGCTAGCGGCGTGACGGACGTGGGCATTGTCGCGGGCGCGAACCGCGCCGAGCTGGAGGCCGCACCTTGGCCCAGCGCCTCAAGCCTCACCTTCATCACGCAGGACGAGCCGCGCGGCCTGGCCCACGCCACCGCCTGCGCGCGTGAGTTCTGCGGCGGCGACGACTTCATCCTGTTGTTCTGCGACAACCTGTTCAGCGAACCGCTCGACGATGCGCTAACGCAATGGCGGGAGCTGCGCGGCGTAGAACCGCAGCTCGGCGCGATGATTCATGTGCTCGAAGTGCCCGACCCGCGCGCCTTCGGGGTGGCCGTGCTCGACGCCGACGGCTGGGTGCTCGACCTGGAGGAAAAGCCGCAGAATCCGCGCAGCAACCTCGCCGTGGTGGGCATCGACTTTCTCACCCCCCGCATCTTCGAGGCCATCCCCCACATTAAGCCCAGCTTCCGCGGTGAATTGGAGATCACCGACGCTCTGTTGGAGCTGACGCGCCTGGGGTACAAGGTCTTCGCGCGCAAGCTGGCCGGGGTGTGGTATGACACCGGCACGTTCCGCGACCTGATCGAGGTGCTGCGTCCGGCGCTGGACTGGCGCGAACATTACAGCGTGCGCGGCGAGCTTTCCGGCTGCACAGTCGCCGGCAAGCTGGATGTGGGGGCGGGCAGCGTGCTGGCGGACTGCGTGCTGGCCGGCCCGGTGGTCATCGGCGACAAGTGCCGCCTCACCGGTTCGCGCCTCGGGCCGTACGTCGCGGTCGGCGACGGCTGCGTGCTCAACTCCTGCGTGCTCAGCGGCTGCCAGGTTTTTCCCGGCGCAACCTTGAGCGGCAGCACGGCGGCGGACGCGATCCTGGCAGGCCCGGTGCCGATCAAGCGCGACACCCCGCCGGGTAAGTAACCGGCGCATAACCTGGAACTCCTCTCATTTGGCCCAGCTGCTTGACACACAGCTCACATTTGGTAATATGACCAAGTGACCAAGTATCTGACTTCTAGCGCCCGGCGTGATCCTGCCCGTCCGCGAGCGGCGTGCGCCTGCGCCGCCCCCAAGCCGGCCCCAGCCCCGGCCCCGGTGCCGCTGGCGGCAGCCGGCGCGCACTACGCGGACCGCGCCAACTTGCTGAAAGCGCTGGCCCACCCGGCGCGGCTGTACATCACGGATTGCCTGGACAACCGCAGCTTGTGCGTGGAGGAACTGACCGAGCTGATCGGCAGCGATATGTCGACGATCTCCAAGCACCTGCGGGTGCTCAAGGAAGCGGGCGTGGTCAAAGACACGCGGGACGGACGCCGCATTTATTACAGCTTGGCCGTGCCCTGCGTGCTCAGCTTCTTCGGCTGCCTGGAGCAGACCTTGCAGGCCAACGCGGGCCGGGCGGGCGCACTGGCCGCCGGGAAGGACCGCGCGCGATGAACTGGCGCGAGGAATGGAAACCCCTGGCGTGGATCGCGGCCGGCTTTCTTGCCGCGTACTTCCTGCCCGTGGGCTATCCGCGGTTCGATAACGCGGTAACGGAAGCATTCGAGCTGCTCAAATGGTACGCGCGCGAGCACGTCGTGCTCTGCCTGCTGCCCGCGTTCTTCATCGCCGGAGCGATCGGCGTGTTTGTCAGCCAGGCCAGCGTGATGCGCTACCTTGGCGCGGGCGCGCGGAAGGTGCTGGCGTACGGCGTGGCCAGCGTCTCCGGCACCGTGCTGGCGGTTTGCTCCTGCACGGTGCTGCCGCTGTTCGCGGGCATCTACCGCATGGGCGCGGGGCTTGGGCCGGCCTGCGCGTTCCTGTACAGCGGCCCGGCGATCAACGTGCTGGCGATCATCCTCACCGCGCGCATCCTGGGCTGGCAGATCGGCCTGGCGCGCGCCGTGAGCGCGGTCGTGTTCAGCGTCGTGATCGGCCTGCTGATGCACATCATCTTCCGCAAGGAGGAGCAAGCGCGCGTCGCTGCCCAGGCGCAGCTCCCGGTGGAGAGACCGCGGCTGCGCTTGTGGCAGACCGCGCTGTATTTTGGGCTCATGGTGGCGATCCTGGTGTTCGCTAACTGGGCCAAGCCAGCCGCGCCTGTCGGGATCAGGCACGCCATCTACTGCGCGAAATGGTACGTCACCGGCCTGGCGGCGGCGGCCTTCGCCGTGCTGCTCAACCGCTGGTTCGCGGTACCGCTGGGCAAGCTGGTGCTGGCGGGGCTGCCTCCGGCTCTCATCGCCGCGCTGCCGTGGTTCGTGCCGGCGCTGGCTGAGCCAGAGCAAGTTAAAGTAGTGATGATGACGGCGGTGGCGGCCGGCGTCATCGGGCTGTCGTGGCTGACGAGTTCCAGCCAGGGCGAGATGGGCAACTGGTTTCACGTTTCGTGGGACTTCGCCAAGCAGATCATGCCATTGCTGCTCGGCGGCGTGCTGGTGTCGGGATTGCTGCTGGGCCGCCCCGGCCAGGAGGGGCTGATCCCCAACGCGTGGGTCGCCTGGGCGGTTGGCGGCAACTCGCTGGCCGCGAACCTCTGGGCGGCGCTGATCGGTGCGTTCATGTATTTCGCCACGCTGACGGAAATCCCCATCCTGCAGGGGCTGATTGGCAGCGGGATGGGGCCCGGCCCGGCCCTGGCGCTGCTGCTGGCGGGCCCCGCTTTAAGCCTGCCGAGCATGCTGGTAATCAACAGCATCCTGGGCCCGAAAAAGACATTTGTCTATTGCGGGCTGGTGGTGGGCATGTCCACGGCGGCGGGCATGCTGTTTGGCATTATTGCGGACTAGGAGAGGAACATGCTGGTTCAAATTCTGGGCACTGGCTGCCCGAAGTGCAACATGCTGTACCGCACCGCGCGGGAAGCCATCGACCAGCTCGGCCTGGACGCGGAGCTGGTCAAAGTTGAGGACATCAACGCGATCGTCGCGCTGGGCGTGATGCTGACACCCGCGCTCGCCGTCGACGGCGTCGTGAAGTTCAGCGGCAAGGCCCCCAGCCTGGACGAAGTGAAGAAGTATTTGCAGTAAAGCGTCATGCCGGTAGTGCCGGCGCAAGGAGTGGTTTATGAACACGAAGGTGATTACCTCCATCCTGTTGGGTTTGTTTGTCGCCGTGTGCGTCGTGGCGATCATCGCCAAGAACGTCGGCCAGGGCGGAACGCCCGCGCAGGCCGCGGTGAATACCGCCGACGATGCCAAGGCTCCGGCGCGCCACCTCATCGCGTACTACTTCCATAACAACGTGCGCTGCCCGTCGTGCCACAAGATTGAGAACTGGTCGCGCGAGGCGATCACCCAGGCCTTCGCCGACGAGCTGCAAAACGGCTTGCTGGAGTTCAAGATGATTAACCTCGACGAGGAAGGCAACGGGCATTTCGTCGACGACTACGGCCTCTACACCAAGCATCTGATCCTAGTCGAGCAAAAGAACGGCAAGCAGGTGCGCTACGCTGATCTGGTGCAGGTCTGGGATCTCCTCGGCGATCAGGACAAGTTCACGAAGTACGTCGTGGACAACACCCAGTGCTACGTCGACGGCAAGCCAAGCCCGGAGGACCATAAGAATGACCCCGGCGCGAAACAGGCGCAAAAGTAAACATGGAAAGTATGTGGCTGGCGGCGGGCACGGCGCTGTGGCTGGGGGTGCTGACCTCGATCAGCCCCTGCCCGCTCGCCACTAACATCGCGGCGATTTCATACATCGGCCAGCGCATCGCCAATGGCCGGCTAGTGCTGCTGGCGGGTTTGCTCTACACGCTGGGCCGCATGCTGGCTTACCTCGCGTTGGGCAGCATCATCGTCGCGGGGCTGCTGGCCGTCCCCGCGGTGTCCGCGTTCCTGCAACAGCACATGCATGAAGCGCTGGGGCCGCTGCTCATCATCACAGGCATGTTCCTGCTCGGCTTAATCAGGATCAACCTGCGGGGCGGGGACACGCTGCAGAAGGCCAGCGAACGCGCGTCGGGCTGGGGCCTGGCCGGCGCGCTGGCGCTCGGCGTCATCTTCGCGCTGGCGTTTTGCCCCACCAGCGCGGCGCTGTTTTTCGGCAGCCTGATCCCGCTGGCTATTGAGCAGGACTCGCGCGCGGCGCTGCCGCTGCTGTACGGCTTGGGCACGGCGCTGCCGGTGGTGGTGTGCGCGCTGGTGATTGCGTTCAGCGCGCGAAGCCTGGGCCGCATGTTCAAGGTGCTGCAGACCTTGGAGCTCTGGGCCCGCCGGATCACCGGCGTGGTGTTCATCGGGGTCGGGCTCTTCTTCGCACTGCGTTATATCTTCGAGGTGGTATAGCAGGCCTGGCCCGCCATCCGCCCGTTTGGCTAAAACGGGGTAAAACGCGCCAGGAATCGCCGCGCGGGTAAAAGTGTCATGTAGAATAAACATACAGGGCCATGGGAGGTATATACTCACATCCGCCGGGCAATAGAGCCGCCATCCTGGGCCGGTTAACGTTCATAATGATTCTAGTAGTTATGGCGGCAATGGTCATTATCGCCATCAACGAATTCTACTTAGACCGGCAGCGGATTCTCGACCACCTGCGGATTGAGTTCAGCGACCAAGCAATCCGGACCAACAACTGGTTCAGCCGCCTGGGCGGCAAGCTCGATCTGGCGGTGGAATTCGCGTTGATCGATCTGCCGCCGGATCCGGCCGCCATCCCGCAACTGGCAGCGCTGGAGCCCGTTGCCCCCGGCGTGCTGGGGTGGCCCGCGCCGCAAGACAGCAGCGCTAACCTGCATGGCAATCTCATCGTCAGCAGCGAACTGCGCGGGGATGCGACTTTAGCGCTCCAGACCTCACTCGCCGCCAGGCTGCTGGAGTATCTGGCGCCAATCTACGCCAATGATGCTGCGTTTCAGCAATCCTACCTCATCGCGCCCGACCGGCCGTTCGCAGGCTGCTTCCCATACCAGCCCCTCCACGAGCTGGGACCGCCGACCGCGGACGGCGGTTTCGCCTGGGCCAGGCATGACCGGCTGCAGACGCTGCTCGGCGCTAAGTTCGAGCAGATGGAGCCTCGGTGGCTGGGACCCTCGGCGCTTGAAACCAGCCGTCAGCCTGTGGTGTCTTACGTGAACTTCATCGTGTTGGATGGCGCTCTGCTCGGCACGTTGGAGTCCGAAGTGGATCTCGCTTACCTCAATGAACTGCTGGGCTCCCAACTGCTGCCTGCTTGCCGCGCCGTCGTGGTTGATCCGGAGGGCAAGGTGGCGGCGGCGAGCGCAAACCTCGGTTTGCCAACGGACCAACTCGCCTCCTTAAACAGCATCTTGCCCGAAGACCAGGCGCAACTGCTGCTGGAACGCCTCCAGCCCGCCGTCGAGGAAGCGGCATTCCGCATCAAGCACTACCATGTCCAATCCTTCCGGCTCAAGTCCACCCCGTGGACGCTGGTTGCACTGGTGCCCGACTCCGCGTTATACGCCAGCCTCCAGCCGCAACTCGTTAATTACACGATTCAACTGAGCATTCTCCTATGCGCCTTGCTCCTGCTCTTTTTCTTGATCCGTGTGCGGTATGTGAAGCCCTTCGCCGAGGCGGAGATTGAACTGGCGGCCTCCCATGCCATTCTGGAACAGCGCGTGGCCGAGCGCACCCAAGAGCTCGAATGCATGAACGAGGAAATCACGGCGACCAACGAAGAACTGGCTTCGACCAATGAAGAGCTGATCGCGTCGAATGAGGAAATCTCCGAGACGAGCGAGGAGCTCACGGCCGCCAATGCTGAACTGGCTGACGCCTACGAACAGCTGGCGGAGAGCAATGAGCGGTTCCGCGTTGCGTTCCACTCCAGCCCTGATTCCATCACCATCTCACGTGTGGACACCGGCGTGTTCCTGGAAGTCAACGAGGGCTTCCTCCAAATGGCCGGCTGCTCCGCCGAGGAAGCGATCGGCTCCAGCAGCGTCGACCTCAAGGTCTGGACCGCGGCGGACCGCGCCAGGCTGATGGAACTGCTTCAGACCCAGGGCAGCGTGCGTAACGAGGAATTCCTCTTCCGGCGCAAATCCGGTCAACTCATCAACGGCTTACTGTCGGCTGAGTTCATTCAACTTGGCGGCCAGCAGTGCTTGGTGTCGAATGTGCGCGATGTAACCGAGCTGCGCCGGAGCGAGCTCCATCTGGCGCGTTTTTTAAGCCTGACCTCCGGCTTGATTATGATTGCGGATTTTCAAGGCACCATCGTGCAGGCGACCCGCGCCTGGGAATCCGTCACCGGCTGCCCCCTGTCTGAGTTCATCGGCACTCACTTTATGGATTACGTCCATCCCGAGGATCGCGAGGCGACGCGAGATGTGACGTCGTTCCTCACCGCAGGCAATGAGATTAAGCATTTTCGCAACCGCTACATCCATCGCGACGGGACGGCGCATTCCATCGAATGGTCTGCCGTCGCCAGCATGGAGGAAGGCCTAGTCTTCGCCAGCGCGCACGACTCGACCGAACTGATGCGCGCGATGGAGGCGCTGCGCGCCAGCGGCGAACAATTCCGCGCCTACTTCGAACTCGGCCTGACGCCGATGGCGTTTATCGACATCGACGGGCGCTGGCTGCAGGTGAACGACCAGCTCGCCCGGCTGACCGGTTACCTCCAAGACGAGCTGCGGGAAATGAGCGTGCTCGACCTACTGCCCGGCAACCCAGGCCGGGCTGTGCAGCGCCAGCTCGACCTTCTCGCCGACGGCGCGCAAGATTCCTTCAGCCTGGAACTTGAATTACAGCCTCGGAGCGGCAGCCCGCGCATCGTCGTGTTCTCAGCCCGCGCGCGGCGCGACAACCGCGGGCGAGTCTCCTACCTGCTGGCGCAACTGCATGACATCACCGCGGCGAAACGGACCGAGACTGACCTGAAACGACTAACCACGGCGATCCATCAAGCGACTGAGCTCATTACGATCGCGTCACCTGACAACCACGTGCTGTACGCCAATCCGGCGTTCCTGCGGAGCACCGGGCTCAGGGAGGAGGATGTGCTCGGGCGCTTATGGCCGGAGGTTGACCGCGTGTTCCTGCCGCCGGAGCTGGTGCTGGAGATTGATACCGCTACCCGGAGCGGCCGCACCTGGCAGGGTGAAATCCTGTTATCCAATGCCGCAGGCGAGCAAGTCATCACCTTGGCGACGGTCACGCCGGTCATCGATGAGCAAGGCAACCTGGCGAGCACGGTCGCCATTGGCCACGATATGACCCAGCAGCGCCGCTGGGAGCAGCATTTGCGCCAATCGCAGAAGCTGGAAGCCATCGGCACGCTGGCCGGCGGCATTGCCCACGATTTCAACAATATCCTGTTTGCGATGCTGGGCAACACCGAAATGGCGCTGGAACATATCCCCGGCAACAACCACGCGGTCTACTGCCTCGAGGAAGTGCAAAAGGCCGGGCGCCGCGCCCGCGACCTGATCCGCCAGATTCTGTCCTTCGCCCGGCGCAGCGAATCCCAGCCAGTTAAAGTGCAGATTAGCGATATCGTCGATGAAGTCGCTAAACTGATGCGCTCGTCGTTGCCGTCCACCATCGAAATCCAGGTGCAGCTCAACGCGCCGGACTTGATCGTCAGCGCTGATCCGACGCAGATCCACCAGGTGCTGATGAACCTGTGCACCAACGCCGGCCAAGCGATGGAACAATCCGGCGGCGTGCTGACCTTCCAGCTTGATCGCTACGAGCGCCGGTCTGACGTCCAGCCGGACCTGGCGCTGGCGCCCGGCAGCTACATGCTGCTTAAGGTCAGCGACACCGGGCCGGGCATTCCGCCGGACGTGCTGCCGCGCATTTTCGAACCGTTCTTTACCACCAAGGAGCATGGCCAGGGCACCGGCATGGGGCTGTCCGTCGTCCATGGCGTGATTACCGATCTCAACGGCGTGATCACGGTGGACAGCACGCTCGGCGCCGGGGCGGTGTTCTCGGTATACCTCCCGCTGGTCGACGGCTTCGCCGCCGAGGCGGAGGCGGATCAGGCCAGCTTGCCCCGCGGCTGTGAACAAGTCCTGCTGGTCGATGACGAACAGCCGATCATCGCGATGCTGAAGGAAGTCCTCACCAGCTTGGGCTACCATTCCGTGTGCTTCTCCGATAGTCAGGAAGCCAGCGCGGCGTTCCAGGAAAACCCGCATAAATTCGATCTGCTGTTCACCGATCAAACGATGCCCAAAATAACCGGTGTTGAATTAGCCCTGCGCTGCCGCAAGCTGCGGCCTGAGCTGCCAGTGATTATTTGCACCGGCTACAATCCCGAAGACTTGGAGCAGCAACTCCCGGCGGATAGCACCACGACATTCCTAACGAAACCGCTGAACCGCGCCTCCTTGGCCCAGGCCATCCGCAACGTGCTTGATCATGCGCTGGCGCTGCAAAGCCAGAATGGCTCGCCCGCCAGCTAATCCGGCCGTCCTTCCACCAGCGGCACAAACGCCACACTCTGCAGCCACTCTTGGGTGTACGACCGTTCCCCCGTGCGCACGATGCGCAGTAGCCGTTGCGGTTCATCCTGGACCCCCACCGGCGTGAGCAGCCGCCCGCCCACCAAGAGCTGGTGCAGGAGCGGCTGGGGCACCTCGCGCGCGCTGGCGCTAACCAGAATGGCGGCAAACGGCGCCTCCTCGGGCCAGCCGTCGCAGCCGTCGCCGTGGCGAATGCTCACGCGGCCGTATCCCAGGCGGATCAACCGCACCTGGGCCTCCCGCGCCAGCGCCCCCACGCGCTCAATGCCGAAGACATCCCCCGCGATCTCGGCCAGCAGCGCACAGGCATAGCCGCTGCCCGCCCCGACTTCCAGTACGCGGTCGCCAGGCTGCAGTTGGAGCTGCTCCAGCATGTACGCGACGATGTACGGCTGGGAAATGGTCTGGCGGTAGCCGATCGGCAGCGGTCCGTCCGCGAATGCGTGCTCCGCCTGCGCTGGGGGCACGAACTGCTCGCGTGGCACCGCCCGTAGCGCGGCCAGCACGCGTTGATCGCGCACCCCGCGCGCGGCAATTTGCTCCTGCACCATGTCGCGCCGATGCCGTTCCGCCTCCGCAGACCCGCCCGTCATCATGCTCAAATTGTACAGGGGTGGCGGGCCGCCGCGGGCCGGACCGGCGGCATGCTCGCATATGCGACAATGTCTCAGGTACGCTGGCCGCGGCTAAATCCAGCAAGCCGGCGGCAGGCCCAGGGCAATTTTGCGAGAATTGCTTTACAGCTATACATTTGTATGGTATTGTAATCCAGGCAGCAGGGATGGGTGCTGCGCTGGCGGCAAAAGCGGACTTACTTTAAGGAGGAACACATGGAAACAGCAGGGATGTCCATTTATCAGTCGCTGCCGTGGCTGAAGCAGATGATGGATTACACGGACAAGGTCTGCGGCGGCGTTACCGAGGCTAGCGGCGCGCTACGGCCCGTGGATCCGCAGGGCGGCTACTGCTTCAGCGTGCGGGAGCTGCTGCTGCACATCGCCGACAGCCGCTGGCAGTGCCTGGTCTGGCTGGGCGGCGGGGCGGAGGAGGAGGCGCGGTTCAACGCGGAGCGCTACCTTGTTAAATACGGCGGCACAGGCGAACCGTGGCAGTTCAAGGCGGCCAGCGTGGCGGAAGCGTTGGCGCGGCTGCAGGAGGTGCGCGGCCGCCTGGAAACGCTACTCGCCCAGCCCGCGGCGGGCTTGCTGGGCACAACCGAGGCGTTGCGTACCGCACACGAGGCCTTCATCCAGCGCCTGCGCGCCACCGGCACGGACACCGCCGAACTGGAGGCCGCCGGGCCGGGCAACAACATCAATGCCCTGGTGTTTCTCACCGGGCATGAACAGGCCCACCGCGCGCAAATCCAAATGATCCTGCGCACGCACGGCTATGAGGTCTTCCGCGTGGCATAACGCGGCGGGCTCTAAGGTGTGGGGCTTACGGGGCTAAGGGGCGGCAGCGTGCCTCCCGTCGTGTATCAATTCATGAGGAGCTGATAATGCAGCATTGTGTGTGTCATGTTGAATTCGCGTCGAATAATCTCGCCGAAACCGGGAAATTCTTCCAGCAGTTGTTCGGCTGGCAACTCATCCCGATGGGCGAGGAATACACGCTGTGGACGCCGGACGGGGACAACGCGCTTTACGGCGGCTTCACGCTCAAGGGCCAAGCCGAATGCGGACCGGATGCCAGCCGCACTTTGGTGTACATCGCCGTGGAGGACATCGAGGCGAAGTGCAGGCTGATCGAGAGCCTAGGTGGGCAGATCCTTGTGCCCAAAACCAAGATCAGCGATGAACACGGTTGTTTCGCGCATTTTCGCGATCCCCAGGGGACCATCATCGGCCTGTGGAGCCAAACCTAAGGAGCGCATCATGAATAACATTTGCTATTTTGAAATCATCGCCAACGATCTGACCGCCGCCCAGGAGTTTTACGCCAAGGCCTTCGGCGGCGCCATGACTCCTTCCGGAGACTGCTATGTGATATGGAACCCCGGCGCCGGCATCGAATGCGGCCTCCAGCTCGAACCGGTGGCGCAGTATGGCCCGGACGCCAACCGCACGCTGGTGTACGTCGAGGTGGAGGACATTACCGCCAAGCTGGCCGAGGCCGAACGGCTGGGCGGAACCGTGGTCAAACCGAAGACGCTGATCAGCGAGGAGTATGGTTATTTCGGCTTGCTGCGCGATCCGCAAGGCACGCTCATTGGCCTGTGGAGCATGAGCTAGCCCGCACATCCCACCGGCGCTGAACCTGCCGGGGCCCCGGCCCGGACCTTAGCGCCGCGCCGATGCTGCGTGCGGCAGGATTCAGCACCGGGCTGCCCCGCCGGGTCGCCAGCCAGCCCCATTGCAGCCGCCCGCGATTGGCGTTACGATGATGCTAAGCATGCATATCCTGTTCGTTTGCACCGGCAACACTTGCCGCAGCCCGATGGCTGAGCGCTTGGCGCGGCGGCTGTATCCCGAGCATGTCTGGGAAAGCGCGGGCGTACTGCCCAGCGGCCTGCTCCATCCCGCCGCGGCCAAGGTGCTGCGCGAGCGGGGGGCCGACACGCTGCGTTTCCGCGGGCGCTATGTCGGCAACCTCGACTTAAGCCGGTTCGATCATCTTGTGCTGATCGGCGAAAGCGCGCGCGACCTGACGCCGCCAGCGCCGGAGCAGGTCAAGGTGCACTTTTGGAAGATTCCCGATCCGTTCAACGCCATTGGCTCGCCGGAACATGTGCTCAATGTCTACCGCGGCTGCGCGGACGTGATCCAGGAGCATATCGACAAGCTGGTAGCCGCCGAAGCGCCGCCGCTGTCCTCCAGCGCTTAACCGCCGGCGCATGGCATAATTTGTCCCGGTGTGGCTGTCCATCCTCAGTCTGCTCGGCGGGCTGATCCTGTTGCCGTTCGGCGCGGAAGGGCTGGTGCGCGGGGCGGTAGCGCTGGCGCGGCGGTTAAACGTCCCGCCGGTGGTGATCGGCTTGACGATCGTCGCCGCCGGCACGAGCATGCCCGAGCTGGTCACCGGCATCTCCGCCGCGTTGAATCACTCGCCCGGCATTGTGCTGGGCAATGTCATCGGCAGCAACACCGTCAACCTGAGCCTCATCCTCGGGCTGGGGGCGATGCTCGGCCGTATCCCGGCGGGCGGCAAGTATATCAACGCCGACTTGCTGCTGACCCTCGGCGCCACCGGCCTGCTGGCGCTGCTGGCGGCCAACGGCCACATTGGCCTGCTGGACGGCCTCATTCTGCTAGGCGGCCTGGTGGTGCTGAATCTTTTGATCCTGCGGCGCACGGACACCGGTGCGCTGGAGTCCGCGGCGCCCGCCACGCCGCACTTGCGCCTGTCCCTGGCCTTGCTGCTGGTTGGCGGCGGCCTGGCGGCGCTGGCTGCCGGCGGCGAATTGCTGGTCGCCGGCGCGCGCGCCATCGCGTTGCGGCTGGGGGCCAGTGAAACGTTAATCGGCGTGACGATTGTCGCTGTCGGCACCAGCTTGCCGGAACTGGCCGCCACCCTGGCGGCGGCGCGCGCCAGGCAATATGAGATTCTGCTGGGCAACCTGCTGGGTAGTTGCCAGTTCAACATTGCCGCGATCATCGGGCTGCCCGCGGTGATCCTGCCGCTTGAGGTGGAGCGGAGCATTTTAACCCTGCACCTGCCCGTGATGGCCTTGGCCGCGCTGGCGGCGGCGGTGTGCATCCGCAGCCGGCGCGCCGTGCAGCGGCGGGAAGGGCTGGCGCTCATC
>CAYXMN010000012.1:0-6194 GCA_964465955.1 uncultured Planctomycetales bacterium | reverse complement strand
CCTGTTCTACGGCGCGTACATCTGGCTGACCCTGCTGACCCGCTAGCGCGGGCCGGCCTAGCCCTTTGCCGGGCCGTATGCGCCAGCCGCCCGCTTCACCTTGTATAATCTGCGGACGTATGGCTGGCCTAAAGTATGACCTCTTGCTGAGTAACGCCCTGGTACTCACCATGGACGACCACGCCACGCAGCATGGACCTGGTTTCGTGGCGGTCCAAGGTTCGCGCATCGCCGCCGTGGGGCCGATGGACGCCTGCCCGGCGGCCGCGGACGCGGCGCAGGTGATCGACTGCGCGGATTGCGCGGTGCTGCCCGGCTTGATCAACGCGCACACCCACCTGCCGATGGTCTACTTCCGGGGGCTGGCCGACGACCTGCCGCTGCAGACCTGGCTGACCGGGCATATCTGGCCCGCCGAGGGCAAGCATTTAAGCCCGGAGTTCTGCTACCACGCCACGCGCCTGGCCGTCGCGGAGTGTTTGAAAAGCGGCGTGACCTGCGTCAACGATATGTACCTGTTCGCCAGCGATGTGGCCCGCGCCTGCGCCGACTGCGGCATCCGCGGCTTCATCAGCGAGGGCGTGATCAGCGCGCCGACGCCGTCGGCCCCCACCTGGCGCGACGGACGCAAGCTGACGGAAGCGCTGATCGCCGAATACAAGAACCATCCGTTGATTACCCCGACGGTTTCCGCGCACGCGCCGTATTCCTGCTCGCCCGAGCTGATGCAACTGATGCGCGCGGTGGCCGACGAGCATCAGCTGCTGTTCCAAACCCACCTGCACGAGACCGAGGGCGAGCCCGACTTGATCGAGTGGGGGCGCCAGGACGAGTCGCCGACTCACTCGCTGATGCGCATCGGCGTGCTCGGCGCGCGCACCGTCGCGGTGCACGGCGTCTGGGTCAGCGACCACGACATCGCGCACATGCAGGAAGTGGGCTGCGGCATCGTGACCTGCCCGAGCAGCAACATGAAGCTCGGCAGCGGCATCGCACCGCTGCACAGCATGGTCGAAGGCGGGCTGCACATCGGCGTCGGCACCGACGGCGCGGCGAGCAACAACAACTTGAACCTCATCGAGGAAATCCACCTGGCGGCGCTGTCGTCCAAGGCGGTGTATAAAAACCCCGAGGTTGTGCCCGCCGAGACCGCGCTCGGATTCGCTACGCGCTCGGCGGCCAAGCTGCTGCACGCCGCGGACCGCATCGGCCAGCTGAAAGCCGGGCTGGAGGCGGACATCGCGGTGATCGAGCTGTCCGGGCTGCACCTCGCGCCGCGCTTTAGCCACCCGCAGGCGATCTACAGCCACCTGGTCTATAGCGCGCAAGGCGGCGACGTGCGCGACACCATCGTGCGCGGCAAGGTGCTGCTGCGCAACCGCCAGCTCACCGAGCTGGACGAGGCTGAGCTGAAAGCGCGCGCGCAGGAGTGGGCGGCCAAAAACTTCGCGTAATCCAAGGTGGGGCGGGCCGCCGTGCCCGCCATCCTCGTAAATGCATACACAAATCTCAACTTGCAGCGGGTCGGGGACCCGCTGCTACCGCCTAATCAGGATCAGTCCCTGCACGTTGCCTTTCGCTGCCCTATAATCAAACCATGTTGCGACAGTCTGCTGGTTTGACGATGCTGCTGGGGGTTTTGCTGCTCGCCATCTCCGCCGCCCACAGCGCCGACGTGGAGGTACGCCTGACCGGTGGCTCCGTCACTGGCACGGTGCGCGGCCAGGGCACGGCGGCGGTCCAGGCCCAGGTGGTCAACCGCGGCGCCAGCGCGCTCAAGGGCGTGCGCCTCGGCGTGTACTACAGCACGCTGGACGCCCCGCCGGGGCCGGACGCAGCCTGGCGCGAGCATGAGTTCGTCTTCGAACCGCCACTGCCGCCGGGCGAGGCGACAACCTTGAACTTCACTGACGAAAACGCCGCGGAATATATCGCGCTGAGTGTGCGTTTCGCCTTGTTCGCGGACGGCGGGCAGACAGCGGCCCAGCCGACCCCGGCTGGGGAGACAAACCCGGACGCAGGCGGGGCGCCTGCGCCACCGGACGCTAAACCTGCAGACGCTAAACCTGCGGATTCCAAGCCTGCCGACGCCAAACCTGCGCCCCAGCCTGAACCGCAACCGCCGCCCAAACCAAAGCCGGCCCAGGTCACTCCCGGCGCCGCCGCCGGCGCGACCGTGCTCTACCGCGGCCTGCCGGTTGCCGCTGCCTCGCCACTGGTGGAACAGGACGGCGCGCTCTACATCTCGACGCGGGATCTGATGGACAACACCGGCGGGTCGCTGGGCTACGACAGCGCCACCTACGAAGTGACGTTGGAGCGCAAGGGCCGCAAGCTCGCGGTGAAAACCGGCGAGCGCCGGGCCACGGCGGACGGCGCGGCGATTGAACTGGCCCATCCCGTGCTGGAGATCGACGGGCGCAGCTACCTGCCGCTCGTGGAGTGCGCGGCGTATCTCGGCCTGACGGCGACGGCCAGCGGCAAGACGATCACGCTGGAGGACGCAGCCTAGCCCGCGCGGCCAGCCAGATGCGCACCGGGGGTAAGCCCGTATGATTCTTCCGCTCCGCGACAACGCACCGGGCTATGAACTGCCGGTAGTCAACCTGTCGATCATCACAATCTGCGTCCTCGTGTTCACCGCCCAGTGCCTCTACCCCGGCGGGCTCAGCGCTTCGCGCGAAGCCTGGGGCGAGGTGCCGGTGCGCATCCTCGCCGGCGGCGTGGTGCCCGGCACGCACTTCCCCGCCTGGCTCACGCTGTTCACCAGTATGTGGATGCACGCCGACTTCTGGCACATCTTCGGCAACATGTACGCGCTGTGGCTGTTTGGCGACAACATCGAATGGATTATGGGCCGGGCGCGCTACTTTCTGTTCTACCTGCTGTGCGGGATCGTGGCGAACGTGGTGACGACGCTGCTGGGCTTCCAGAGCGAAATGGCCGGGCTCGGCGCCAGCGGGGCGATCTTCGGGGTGCTGGGCGCGTACCTGATTTGCTTCCCGCGGGCGCGGATCACCTCGCTGATGTTCCTGTGGCCGTCGTTGTACAACATCATGCTCTACGGCACCTGGGGCTTCACCGTGCGCAACATCAGCGCCTTGTGGTGGATGGGCAGCTATATCGCGTTCGAGCTGCTGTTTTCCTTCCTACTGGTGGGTGCCGGCGCCTGGCTCAACCTGGGGATTTACGCCCACGCCTCGGGTGCGCTGGTGGGAATCGGGCTGGTCTATGTGCTGCGCCTCAAGGACCGCATGCCGCCGCCGGAGGATCCGACGCAGTCCGGCGAGCTGACCGTGCCGATCATCGGCGAGGAAGGCGACATGGGCGCGAGCTACGAGCCGGTGAACACGCTCGACAAGGAGCTGGCGCGGCTGCAGGGCCTGCATGGCCGCGGTTACGCACCCGCGCCGCCGCCGGAGCTGCAGGACTTCCGTGTCGACGAACTGGTGGCGGCGCAGCATTACCGCGCCGCGCTGCAGCACTGCCTGGAAATGCGCCAGCTCGCGCGGGAGGATGACGATCACGAGCGGGTGCTGGCTTACGGGGCCAAGATTGAGGAACTACGGGCAATCTTGGACAGCTTGCCGCCGGAGAAGCTGCCGGTGGTTGAGCACCCGGACCGGCCGGCCCAGCCCCGGCCTGCCGGGCCGGCAGCGGCGCCCGCGGCCCCCGCGGAGGGTTTCGATTTGCTGAATCCCGGCCAGGTGAAACGCGGGACGCGGCAGAGGAAAGGTTCGTAATGGACGAGGCTGTGTCCCCGCCCGTAGGCATGGAATCCGGCAGCCCGGCCTTGAGGCCAAATGTCATGCAGGCCCGGGCCTGAAGTCCCGGCCGCCCGTCTCAGTTCAACAGGTGCAGGAACTGCCCGGCGTGATCGATAAAACGGTTCGTGGCCAGCCGCACGATCGGGTCGAACTGCAGCAGCAGCACGCTGAGGAAAAACAGCCCCATCGCGATTTTAAGCGGGATGCCGACAATGAACACATTGAGCTGCGGCATCACACGGGCAATGATGCCCAGCGCTAAGTCGGTCAGCATTAGAAATGCCAGCAGCGGCAGGGCCACCTTGAGCGAGAGCCACATGAGCTGCCCAAACACCGCGCCGAGCCACGGCAGCCAGACCGGCACTTCTTGCGCGCCGAGCATGGCGCTGCCGCCCAGGCCGGCGAAGCTCCAGTGCCCCGGCGGCGCCAGTTCATAGCTGGCGTACCATACTCCGATGAGGTCATGGTGCAGGTTCAGCGCGAAAAACGCGAGCGTGGCGGCGGCGAACAGGAACTGGCCGATGATGCTAACTTGCTCCTCGCTTTGCGGATCGAGCACGTTGACGATGGCGAAGCCCATCTGATAGCCGATGAACTGCCCGGCGAACTGGAAAGTGACGAAAATCAGCCCGACGAGAAACCCTAACACCAGGCCGAGCAGCAGCTCGTGCACCGCCGCCGGCACAAACTGCGCCGGGGCCGCGCCAGGGCTGACGGCCAGCGGGCTGAAGGCGGCGAAACTGATCGCGGTCAGCAGGAAGATCAGAAAGATGCGGAACTGGACGGGGGCGTTACGCGCGCTGATGAACGGCGCCACCGCGACAAACCCGAGGGTGCGCAGCAGGAACAGCAGCCAGACGGCGGCCGTGTCCGTCGTGAACCCAAGCACTTCCACCTATCCTTGCTCCAACGCCTACTACGGCAGATGCTCGCCGGCCGGCGGCGCTTTACCCGCGGGGGTTCGCAGCTTAAGCCCCGTCCGCACGCCGAGGTAGAACACCAGAGCGATCGCCAGCGCATGCACGATGCACCAGCCGAGGCTTAAGAAGGACAACCACGCGGGTAGCTGGACCGCCAGCAGCATCACTTTCCACCTGTCCGCCGCAATTGCCCCGCAGCGGACGGTAACATGTTATCATCGGTGCGCGAAATGAGCGAGCACCCGCGCCACGGCTACGACCACGCCAACGGCTCCAGCTTCGACCAGCGCACTCCCCTTGAGCAGGTAGTGTTCTCCGTGGTCGACTTGGAGACCACCGGTGGCGCGCCGCCCGAGCACAAGATTACCGAAATCGCGGCCTACCATATCGAGCACCTCGAAATCACCGACGAATACTGCACGCTGGTCGATCCCGAGCGCATCATCCCGTCGTTCATCACCGGGCTGACCGGCATCTCCAGCGAACTGACCGGCGACAAGCCGCCCAGCCGCGACGTGCTGCCCAGCGTGCTGGAGTTCTTCGGCGACTCGGTGGTGGTGGCGCACCACAGCCAGTTCGACCGCAGTTTCTTGGACAACGAGCTGGGCCTGGCCGGGCTTACCCACCTGCGTAACGCGGACCTGTGCACCTCGCGCCTGGCGCGGCGGATGCTGGGCTGGCTGCCGAGCAAGAGCCTGGGCAACCTCGCGGCGTACTTCGGCATCCGCATCACCGACCGCCATCGCGCCGCCGCCGACGCCTTCGCCACCTGCAAGCTGCTGCTGATCCTGCTGGAGTACCTGCAGCACCGCGGCATCACCACGCTGGAGGAAGTGCTGCTATTCCAATACGGGGAGTATGAGTACCAGAAGTAGCCGCAGCTCTCAAGCTGCGGTTCCGCATTGAGGGGTAGCGGCGGGTCCCCGACCCGCCGAATTAACGCCGTTGTTCGGGAACCCACGGCTACCGCTTATTTCACGGGCAAGCTGCCCGCGCTACTCACTTTGTAGGGGCCGGATAAATCCGGCCCGTCTTTCCGGGCGGCATTAATGCCGCCCCTACCCCTCCGGCGTTGGCGCAGGTTGCAACATCCCCATCACCCATCTCCCCGCGATCAGCGCCAGGAACAGCGCCGCCACGATGACCGTCAGCACGATCTCCTGGCGGCTCAGCTTGCGCAGGCGCGGTTCGGTCAAGGTCAGGTAGCCCACCGTGCCCAGGGCCACGAACGGCAGCGCGGGCAGCGCGATGCCCGTCAGCCCGGTGGCCAGCAGCGCGACCAGCAGCGAGATCAGCCCCGCCACGAACACCTTGGCCGGATGCAGCCGGTGGACGAACGCCGCGCGGAACAGGAAGGCGAGGATCACGAAGTCGCCGATGCCCAGCACGGGCCGCGCCGCGCCGGTCCCGGCGACGGGCAAGTAGACGATGGCGTAGTCCGCCAGCGGGGCGCGGATCGCCGCCTCGGCCTGGCGTGCGGCCGCCTGCGCGTCTTCCACCGGGACAT
>CAYXMN010000011.1:10281-27699 GCA_964465955.1 uncultured Planctomycetales bacterium | reverse complement strand
ATCTTTCGCTGGCGGCGCTGTTTTACGACGTGGGCATGATGCGCGTGCCGTCGCGCATTCTGGCCAAGCCGGGGCGGCTGACCGAGCTGGAATTCGCTGAAATCAAAAAACACGTCTTTTTTAGCCGGCGGCTGGTGGACGAGCTGTCGAACTTCTCGGCGGGAGCGGCTATCGTCGCGTTCCAGCACCACGAGCATTATTACGGCGGCGGATATCCCAAGAACCGCCGGGGCGACGACATCCACGAGTTCGCGCAGATTGTCGGGCTGACGGACAAATACGCCGCGATGCTGACCGAGAAGTACTACCGTGCGCGGTTCCAGCCGTACCAAGCCTATGAAATGCTGCTGGCGCAGACCAAAAGTTCCGTCAGCCCGCGCATCTTCGTGGCCTTCCTCAAAAGCGTGCTGCTCTACCCGCGCGGCTCGATGCTGCGGCTGAGCACCGGGGAAATTGCGGAACCGATCGACTTCCCGCTGCACCTGCCCACCCGCCCGCGCGTGCTGGTCACCCACGCCCCCGGCGGCGAGGAGGTCGTGGGCCAGCGCAAGATGTATGACTTGGTGGACCACCCCTCTATCGCCATCGATGCCGTGGCGTTGCTCGACGCGCGCGAACGCGTACTGCTGCCGGAGTAATAAACCGGGGCGGCGGTGCCCGGTTACGCTCGCCGCAACGCGCGTTTCAGTGAGACGCGTTCGCAGTGCTAAGATTGCCCCGAGGTGGATCCTGCCGCACAACAGCTGTACTGGGATGAGCGCTACCGTAGCGGCGGCGCGATCTGGGGCCTGGCCGCGGCGCGCGTCGCCGTCGAAGCCGCGGGGCTGTTCACCGCCTACCGCGCCGTAAGTGTGCTCGTGCCCGGCTGCGGCTATGGCCGCCACTGCCTGAGCCTGGCGCGGTGCGGCTTCAAAGTGTACGGCTTCGATATCTCACAGGAAGCGATCACGCAGGCGCAACGCCATTGTGCTGACGAGATCGCGGCAGGGCGCATCCATCTTGTCCGCGCCGATTGGCTGGCTTACACCCCGCCCGCCACCGTGGACGCGCTGTTCGCCTACAACGTGCTGCATTTCTTCACCGCCGAAGCGCTGCGCGCACAGGCCGTCGCGCGCATTGGCCGCTGGCTCAACCCCGGCGCCCTAGCGCTGCTCAGCGTGTTCAGCAGCGCTGATCCCGCCTGCCCTGAGCATCTTTCTCAAAGCGGCGGTGCGGCGGAGACGAAGCCGGGGCGCGGAACGGTGTACTTTTCAAAGGCGCAGCTCGCGCGCGAACTTATGCCCGCGTTCTCGCAGGTGGAAGTGTCGGAGATCACCGAGGCTGAGAACCACGGCGCCGGGCCGCACACCCACCGCTTGTTGCTGGCCAACGCCTTCGCGCTGTACTAGCCCGCGCCGCGCCGCGGTTCCAGATGCGTCATACAGAAACGCTCGTCACGCACCAAGCTGAAGCTATCGGCGGCGGAGTGGAGCCTCTGGCTAGCATCGCCGTGGAAGCGCGTCCGGCCGACGAATCTAAGCCAGCCCTTCGGGGTAACGCCTGCCCGCACAGGCATCAACCACCGCTAACTCGCATAGAGGGCTGGGCGCTGTCCCGGCCTTCCGGCGTTCTATAATGCGCATGTGATTGAAGTGCAAAACGCCACCATCGAGCGTGCCGGCCGTGTGCTGTGCCAAGACCTGTCCTGGCAGCTTCCCGACCCTGGGACCTACTTGCTCCTCGGCCTGAATGGCAGCGGGAAAAGCGTGCTGTGCCAATTGCTGGCGGGGCAGATGCGCCCGCAGCAAGGCAATGTGCTGGTGGACGGCCGGCCGGTGTATGGCGCTGTGAGCGCCCGCGCCGATTGCTGGTTCGCTGAAGCGCAACAAGACTGGAAGCTCGATGAACCGCTGGGCGATTACCTGGAACAGGAACTGCTGCGCGCCGGCGGGCGCACCGGTGCGCTCAGCGCGGCCTGGGCGCTATTGGAAGCACGGCTCGGCGGGCGCCGCTGCCGTTTGTCGCAGCTGTCGCACGGCCAAGCCCTCTTGGCCCATTTCGCCCTCGCGGCGTGCGTCCCCCAGCGGCTGGTAATCCTTGATGGGCACCTGTCTTACTTCGATCCCGCGCTGGGCCAAACCGCGGCTCAGCTGCTCCATACGGCGCCGCCCGGCACGGAACGGTTCGTGCTGTTGACTGCAGCGCGGCTGTTTGACTACGGTTTTGCTTTGCGCAAAGTATTCGCGCTCGATGCAGGACTCCCGCTCAAGCTCGGTGAGCTGGATTGGCGGCCGGGAGCTGATATCGCGCGGCTGGACCGGCGCCTGGTTGTCTACACCGACAGCGCACTGGGGCAGGCCTGGCGCCTCGGCGGCGGCCGGAGTTTCAGCGTGTTCGGCGCAAATGATGCGGGCGGCTGGCAGATCCGGCTGCTTGGCGGCATGGAGCAGTTCCTGGAGGAAATGCGCGAGCAAGGGATAACGTTGACCCGTTTGGAGTGGGAAGCTCCTTCCCGCGATTAGCCCATCCCGCAACATTCCTCCTGCCCCACCCGCTGCTGGCAGCTACGCCGTAACCTCCTCGCCACCGGCTTGATTGATGTAAGCGAGCGCTTCATCCTGGGTGTCGAAGATTTTCACGTATTTGTCGATGCGAATGGTGGACAGCAAGCGCTTGACAAGATTGTTGGGGGAGCAGAACACGATATGGCCCTGATTCATCTTGACTTGCTTGATGAGCACAACAAGGTAACCCAACCCTGAGCTATCAAAAAAGCTCACCCGCTCAAGGTTGATAATGATCTTGTCATACTGTTCGATCTTGAACGAATCAACCTTATTTCGTGTTTCCGTCAAGCTATTGATGTTTATCTCGCCTGCGAGTTGCAGGACAAAGACACCATCAATCATCGTATAACTAACCATGCCAGTCCGCCTGATGAATTGCTTCACACGATATTAGCTAAAACCATTAGCTAATGCAACCTGATTGTAGCTTGCTCCAGGCCACTTTGCAGGTAAAACCGAGATTAAGACTCGCAGCGTATAAAATGCGGGCATGTGGCGGCGCAAACCTGCAACCGGATTGGCGTACCTGGTGTTCGGGCTGGGTAACCCTGGGCCGGACTATGTGCTGACCCGCCACAACGCCGGCTGGTGGGCGCTGGACGCCCTGGCCCGCGACCTCGGGATTTCGCGCACGCTAAACCGGCACCGCGGCCAAGCGGACTACGTCAAGCTGGCCGGCCAAGATGCGGCCCTGATCAAACCCACCACTTTTATAAATCTGAGCGGGCGCTGCGTGCGCGGCTGGCTGGCGGAAAATCCAGCGGCGCGGTTTGCCGTGATCTATGACGACATCGACTTGCCGCCGGGCGCGCTACGCCTCCGCGCCCAAGGCAGCGCCGGCGGGCATAAGGGGATGCAAAGCATCATCGAAGCCTTAAGTAGCGACCAATTCGATCGCCTGCGCATCGGCGTCGGCGCGCCGCCGCCGGGCCTGGACAGTGCGGATTATGTGCTCGAGCCGCCCAGCCCGGCTGAGGAAGATGCGATTATGGGTGCGATCCGCATCGCCGTCGATGTGCTGCAACTACTCGCTGCGGGGAAGTTCAATGAGGCGCAGCAGCTGGCCGCTACAGCCGGTAAAACATCGCCGGCAGCGCCGGCTGCGACTGGTCCGGAAAAATGAACTGGCCACTGATGCCTTTGACTGTATCGTTGTCCAAGATCACGGTTCCCTCAAAGTAGAAATCGGTATCGAGACCTTGATCAAAATTAAGAATGACATGATCATTGGCCAAGGTGCCTTGGCCTTCGCGCGTGCGGAAAAAATCGAACTGCGGATTGGCCAGCGCGGCGTCATAAACGCGCGACCGCCCCACCCGCTCAAGCTGCAACGCCACGCGCCCCCAATCCCCCACCACAGTCTCCGCCTGGTAGGTGCCCTGGATATCGTGGATCCACGGCAGCACCGAGGTGTCCCAGGCGGTGCCGCCGCCGCATCCCGCCAGCCCGAGCAGGAATACGGCCGCTACAACCGTATGTCTAACTTGCCGCCACTCCATGCCGTGATTATACCCAGCGCTGCCGGGCTGCTTGCTATACTTGGCGGATGAACCTCGCCCGGTTCAAAGAGGAGTACCGCCCGCAATTGGTGGCGGTGCTGCGCGACCAGCTTGCCAGTGTCAGTGTGCCCGAACTTCAGCAAGCAATGGCGCACCTGACCGGGCTGGGCAAGCTGTTCCGCCCGCTGCTGGTGCTTGCCGCGTGCCAGGCTGCGGGGGGCGACCCGGCGCGCTGCCTGCGCCATGCCTCCCCGCTGGAGCTGATCCACACCTTTACCTTAATCCACGATGACCTGCCCTGCATGGATGACGCAAACCTGCGGCGGGGCGTACCCGCGGTGCATGTGCGCTTCTCCGAAGCGCTAGCCGTGTTGGCCGGTGACGCACTGCTCGGCCACGGGTTGTTCCTGCTCGCCACCGAACCGCCGGATTTGCCGCCGGGCGTTCGCTGCCAGCTCGTGGCCACCGCGGCGCGGGCGAACATGCTGGTCGTTGAGGGGCAGGTGCTTGATCTGCAAGGCGAAGGTCGGGATTTAAGCCTCGATGAACTGCTGCGGCTCAACCGGCTGAAAACCGGCGCGCTGCTCGGCGCATGCTGCGCCAGTGGTGGCTTGCTGGCTGGCGCGGACGCGGACACTGTGCGCAAGTTATGGGAAGTCGGCGAAAGGATGGGAGTGGCGTTCCAGGTGCGCGACGATCTGCTCAGCTTGGAAAGCACCGAGGGGCAGCTCGGGAAAACCATTACCACCGATTTCGAGAAGCAAAAGGCCACCTATCCGCGCGCGCTAGGCCACGCTGGTGCGAAAGCCTTTTTAGCCAATTTGCTGGACGAGTTGGCACTGGAAATCACCGCGTTAAACCTGCCCAACCCGGCCTTGCTCCTGGCCCACGCCCGTGAAGCCGGTGAACGCATGAATTAATCCGGCTTGGCTGGAGTTCCCGGCTGCTGTGACCGTCTGGCTAGCGCTCCGCCGTGGCCGCCCCGGTTGCCGCTTCCGGCGCCGGAGCGCCGCTGCCCAAATCGTAATGCTTCAGCAGTTCCAGCAGGTCGTGCGCCGCCGGGATCGCGGCTTCGCCGGACCCGCCGCCGTGCTCGAAAAAGCAGATAAAAGCGAACTTCGGTTCATTCATCGGGTAGAAGCCAACTAACCAGGAGTGGTCGTTCTTGCCGCGGCCGGCCTCGGCTGTGCCTGACTTGGCGCAAACCTGCATCCCGCTCAAATTCAGCTTGCGACAGGTACCTTCTGTGACAGCCAGGCGCATTCCTTCGCGGATTACCTTCAACGCGTCGCGATCGAGCGGCAGGCGGCGGCGTTCGCTGGCTGGTTCAGCGACGCTCTTGCCATCCACCTCCTTGGCGATGAGGATCTGCGGCTCCACCCATACGCCGTCCAGCGCCACCACCATCGCGCTCCACAATACCTGCAGCGGGGTGGCGGTGACGTAGCCCTGGCCGATGGAGTAGTTCACCGTATCGCCGGAATACCACAGGCGATCCGCCTCATTGGCCCAGGCGTAGTTCTTCTTTTTCCAAGCCGGATCAGGGAGCAGGCCGCCGACCTCGCCCGGCAGATCGAGCCCCACCGGGTTGCCATAACCATAGTATTGGGCATAACGCTTGAGGATGCGCGGTGCGTTACTGCCCAGCGCCAGCGCCGATTCATAAAAAACCACATCGCAGCTTTCCGCGATGCCATGCATAAACGACAAGCTGCCGTGGCCGGTACGGTGGTGGCAGTAGAAGCGCTGGTCATTCCGGCCCAGCTCGATGTAACCGCGGCAGTAAAATCCTGTACCCGGAGTGGTCACATGCGATTGCAGCGCGGCGGTGCCGGTCACGATTTTAAAAGTCGAGCCCGGCGGGTAAGCGTGGCGATAGGCGCGGTTGATCAACGGCAAGTGCGGATTATCAAGCAAGCTCTGGTAGTAGCCTTCCTCGCTGAACCGCTGGGGATCGTAGCTTGGGCTGGTCGCCAACACGAGGACCTGCCCGGCGCGGTCGCCTTCCAAGGAGCAGACGATGATCGCGCCGGGCCGCCCGGCCAGCTCTTCATAAGCTTTGGACTGCAGTTCCATGTCGATGGAGAGGAACAGGTTGTTCCCGCGCCGGGGCGGTTCCTCCGCGACGACGCTCTGAAACACCAGATCCTTGTTCACCTCCACATCGCGCCGCCCCGCCAGCCCGCGCAGCAGCGAGTCATACGCCAGCTCCGCCCCGTCCTTGCCCTGCTCCTCCCGCGGATCGAGCCCCTGGCTGCGCAGCACCGCCGGGTCGATGTTGGACCGCCCGGTATAGCCGGTCACGGGGGTGGAGATGGAACCGTAGGGATACTCGCGCTTAAAGGCGTAGCGCTCGATTAACATGCCGGGGTGCTCGTCAATGTGTTCGCCGAGATAAATCGCTTGCTCGCGGGTCAGTTCGCTGACCAGGGTCATCGGCTGGTAGCCAAAGACGCGGCGGCTGTCCTTTTCCAGATTCGCCATCAGCTCGGTGTAAGGGAGCTGGAGCAGGTCGGCGATGCGGGCCACATCTTGCAGTTGTGAACCATCGCTGAAGTTCAGGAACGGTTCCTGCCCACTGGCATAGGCCGTCCGGCGGATCATCGGGCTGATCGCGGTGAATTCAACCCGGCTGCGGGCTAGCCATTGGAGCTGTTGGAACGTCAGGGTCTCCACCCAGGCCGGCACTGTCGCCGGGCGGGGATCAAACAACTGCAGTTGGGCCGCGGTTTGCGGTTGCAGGATTTTAAAATCCTCGTCGCTCAGCTCGCGGTATAGGTCCAACTCGTCCGCGACCACGCGCTGCAACGCCTGCACCTGCTCCACGGTCAAGCCGCAATAGCCTTGCCACTGCATTTCGCTCAAGCCCGTGAGCAGTCCCGTCTCGGCGTCCGACAGGAAATAGCGGTCGATATTCGCCGGGACGATGTAGAGCAGCGCGAAAACGTTGCGATCGGTGGCCATCGCGCGGCCCTTGCGGTCACGGAGGTCACCCCGCGGGGGCAGCACGCGCACGGTTCGCAGCAGGTTATCGAGGCTTGAGAGCGTGTAGGTTTCCGCGCGCGCGAGCTGCAGGTAGGCCAGGCGCAGGATCAACACCAGCAGCGCGAGGAAGACCAGCAGCAGGTACCAGCGCAGCACCGGCCATTCCGCATCCAGCCTCTCGCCTCGTTTAGTAGACAACGCGCTTGCGATCCTCCCCCGGCGGAATCTGGCTGATCAGCCACGGCCACAGCGTATAGACCAGCACCACGCAAACCAGCAGCGAGCCGAAATTGACGCGGAACAGGTAGGCCAGCGACGGCACCCAGCCCGCGAGCATGCCGATGACGAGCTGGGCCACGACCTTGCCCAGCAGCAGGAGCGCCAGCACGCCCGTGCCGAGCGCGCGGAACTTCAGCAGCATATGGCTGCGCAGCTGCGCGCCGATTAATACCGGGATGAAGTAGAACAGCAGGTGGAAAACCGGCAGTGGTCCGCTGAAGGCGTCCATGATCAAACCGCCGGCCAGCGCGTAGGTGCCGCCGAACAACGGTCCGCGCGCGCTCGACACGAGCAGCAGAAACACCAGGTATAGATCGAATCCGCTGCGCCAGGCCGGAAAGGCGAGATACCACGCGAGCTGGGCTAGCAAGATGAACACCCCGAACAGCGCCAGCCGCACGTATTCCAAGCGAATCATCGCGTGTACACCACCACTTCGCCGAGCCGGTTCGCGTTGGCCCCCGGTTCCACGGTGATGCGCAAATAGCCGCCCTCGGCGACGCGCGTGGTAACCATGCCGCAGTAAACTCCGCGCGGGCGGTTGGCCCCGCCGGCTGCCGTGCGCGCTTCACCGCGTGTATACAGCTTCTCGCCGAAGGCAATCTTCGAGCCCGCCGGGATGAAGTCCAGCGCCATTTCACTGGGGCCTACGCCCCGCAGCACGCCCTCGTCGCGGCTGTCGCCGGAGACCACGCCCAGCTTGAATCGCGGCGAACTGATCAGCTCCACCCGGCTGTATGTCTCCTGCACTTCCTCGATGACGCCGACAATGCCGGACTCGTTCGCCACTAAGTCGCCGGGCTTCACGCCCTTCTTACTGCCCGCGCCGATCAGCGCGTTTTCCAGCCACAGGTCATAGGGCCGCGCCAGCACGGTGGCGTCCACCAGCTTATAGCCCGGCGTCGCGGGCAGGCCCGCCAGCTTGCGCAGGCGTTCGTTCTCGCGCACGAGCTGGCCCGCCTCGTCGAGCTTCCTTTGCATCAGCGCGTTCTCGGTTTCGAGGCGGTTGTTGTCGTTGAGCAGCTTGGGGATCATGAAGATATAGCGCAGGCTGGCCAGGCCCTCGCCCATGCGCTTGAGCACATAGACCACCGGCGAGGTGACGGTGATCAGCGCTTGATCCACCGGATTGGTGCGGCCCGTCACCAGCGTGGTGATCTTGACCGCGGCAATCAGCAAGGTAACGACCAGCAACACGACGAGCCAGCGCTTGCGCGGCCCGCGCCGCTCCTGTTTATAGCTGCTCGAGATTCTGCGCCGTGACATGGGTTTACTATCTAGTATAGTCGCCGCTGAAACCGGGTTTCACAAACAAGTGGCGGTGGCTCTTGGCACGGCGCGCCGGAGGATTCCTGCAGGGACGTCATTCATGCCGCCCGGTAGCACAAGCATCATTCGGGGTGGCGCAAACATTCGAGGTTGCGATTAGTAGCAGGGACATCAAATCCGGACCCTCCCCAGACCGAGCCTGACGCCGGGCTACGCAGGCATCAACCCTACCCCTCCCCCGCAATCTCCCGCGTAAGCTTGCGCACCGCGCCGTACATCGCCTCGCCGCTGAACCCGCGCGCCAGCAGCAACCGCACCACCGTCTCGCCCAGCCGCCCCTCCAGCTCGCGCGTCAGCCGCGCCCCGGCCAGGCCCTTCGCCGCCAGCTTCGCGCGTAGCGACTGCGCCTTGGCGGCCAGCGCCGCGCGCCGCTTGGACAGCAGTTCTTCAATCTCCGCCTGTTCGTCCAGGTCCCCGGCGTGTTCTGCCAGCGCCGCTTCAATCAGCGCTTTGGGGCAGCCACGCTTGTACAGCTCGTGCTTGAGCCGCACTTTGCCGCAGCCCCCAGCCGCGATGAGCCCCTGCACCGTAGCAGCCGCCGCGCGCGCGTCATCCAGGTAACCTCGCTCATGGCAGCGCGCCAGCACGTCGCGGACCAAAGCGCGGTCCGGCTCGCGCTGGTACAGCTTGCGCTCAAGCTCCGCCGTGAAATGCTCACGCCGCGCCAGCAGCGCCAGCGCGCGATCGTACAGCCCGCAAAACCGCGCCAACGCGCCGAGCTGGAGCCACTGCGCATCGGTCACCAGCTGGCCCTGGGCCGCCCACGGCGGCAGCTGGGCGTAGGGCAGCTTGAGGCTGGGCCCGGCATCCGGCACCACTTCAACCCACTGCCCGGAGCGGCGCGCGATCAGCTTGAAGATTTGCGGCACGCAGCAAGCATAACGCAAGGCGCGTGTTATAACCTGGCGATGCCGCTCGACAGCCTGCTTGCCGCGTTGCGCCAGCCCCCGCCGGTGCTGGCCGCTTTGCGCGGGCAACCCCAGGCGTACCTGGTCGGCGGCTATTTGCGCGACGCATATTGGGGGAAGACGAGCCGCGACCTGGACCTCGCCGCTCCGCCGCCGCTGGAACCGCTGCTGGCCGCCGTGGAACAGGCCTGCGGCAAGGCGCCGTTCAAGCTCAATGCGCGCTTCCAGAGCTACCGCACCGATGGCGGCGAATACACCATCGACATCACCCCGTTGCACGCCGAAAACATTGAGGCTGACCTGCTCAGGCGCGATTACACCATCAATGCGCTAGCGGCGCCGCTGTCCGCGCTGGGCGAAGGTGCGGCCGCGGAACATGTGCTGGCGCATCCGCTGGCACTCGCCGATCTCGCTGCGCGGCGGCTCAGGATGACGGCGCGCGGCAACCTGGCGGAGGACCCGCTGCGCATCCTGCGCGGCTACCGGCTGCTCGCCGAGACCGAGCTGGCCGTGGACGAGGCAACGCGCGCCGCCTGGCGTGAGCTGGCCCCGGCAGTGCTGCAGGCCGCGCCGGAGCGCATCCACGATGAACTTATGCGTATTTTCGGCGTTGCGGGCGCGGTGGAACCGGTGGTGCGCCTGCTGGCGGAGGACGGCGCGCTGTACACCCTGCTGCCGTCGCTCGCCGCGCTGCTGGATTGCGGGCAAAACGACTTCCACCACCTCGATGTCTGGGAGCACACCCTGCTCAGCCTGCGCGAGCTGGAGCAACTGCGCGCCTGCCCGCCCCCTGAGCTTACCCCGTGGCGCGCCGCGCTTGAGGAGGCGTGGGCGCGTCCGGTCAGCGGCCTGGCCAGTGCGGGCGCGCTCACGCGCTTGGCGCTGCTGCTCCACGACACCGGCAAACCGCCGACACGCGAGGTGCAGCCCGACGGGCACGTCAGCTTCTACAAGCATCAGGACGTCGGTGCGGAATTGCTCGAACCCCTGCTAGCCCGCCTGAAGTTCTCCATCGCAGAATGCGAATTCGTGCTGCTGCTCGTCCGCCAGCACCTGCGCCTCGGATTCTACAGCGAGCATGATCCGCTGCCGCCGCGGCTGATTTACCGCTTCGTGCGAAAACTTGGGACAGCCACGCCGCTCGCGGTGCTGCATGCGCTGGCGGACTGCCGCGCGGCATGCGGCGGCCTGAGCGCAGGCGCTTGGGAACGGCATACCGCCGCGGCCGCCAGCCTGCTTGAGCACTATTTCGCCGCGGATGCCGTGATCAAACCACCGCTGCTGCTCAACGGCCATGCCATCATGCGCTTGCTCGATCTCAAGCCGGGTCGGCTCGTCGGGCGTCTGCGCGCCGCGCTGCTGGAAGCGACCGCCGCGGGCGAGGTGGCGGACGCAGCGGAGGCCAAGGCGTACCTGCTGGAGTGGCAGGCCCGGCAGTTCGACGGGCTGGCCGGCGCGGAAGATGCGGGTGCCGGCGGCGCAAAGAGTCCCGCCGCGGAGCTGCAGCCTCCGCAGCGGCTACGATAATCCCCGGCGGGCGATGCTATATTGATGCGTCGGAGGAGGCACATGATGACTGATTTCCACAAGGGCGAACTGCTGTATGAGGGCAAGGCCAAACGCCTGTACGCGACCGATCGGCCTGACCGGCTGGTAATGGAGTTCAAGGACTCGCTCACCGCGTTCGACGCCGTGAAAAAGGACACGCTGGCCGGCAAAGGCGCGATCAACAACCAGGTCAACTCCCTAATCATGCAGCGCCTCAACGACGCCGGGATTGAGACAAACTTCATCATGCGGCTCGACCCGGTGCATACCCTGGTCAAAAAAGTGGAGATCGTGATGATCGAGGTCATCGTGCGTTACGAGGCGCATGGCAGCTTCTGCAAGCGCTACGGCGTGGAGGCCGGCGCACCGTTCCACCCGCCGCTCGTGGAGATCGGCTACAAGAACGACGCGCTGCACGATCCCTGGATCACCGACGACATCGCCGCGCACATGAAGCTGGCCACGCGCGATGAGCTGACCCAGATCCGCTACATGGCGCTGCTCACCGGTGAGAAGCTGCGCGAGATCTACGCCGCCCAGGGCATCAAGCTGCTGGACTTCAAGCTGGAGTTCGGGCGCTATACCCCGTGCGATGAGGCTGGAAGGCCGCAAGCCGCCGCAACGCGCATCATCCTGGCGGACGAAGTGACGCCGGACACCTGCCGCCTGGTGGACGCCGCCACAGGCGAGAAGCTGGACAAGGACCTGTTCCGCTTCGACCTGGGTGACGTCGGTGCGGGCTATGCTAAGGTCCTATCGAAGATGCAGGGGTAACCCACTGCGCCCGAATTTGCTACCATAGTCCTAATATGTTTGCATAACCCGGAGGCGTTCCATGAAGCCGCTGACCATTGCCATCGCCGCGCTATTGCTGCTGCTCACCGCTTGCCCCAAGGGCGGCGGAGGAACGTCCACGACTTCCGCCAGCGGCACCACCACCCCACCGACCGCGACCACTCCGCCGCCGGAGCCCCCAGTGATCGTACCGGCAGGCACGCTGGCCTGGAACGGTTGGCAGCTCGGCACTGACTGGACTGACGCCGAGGCGCGCCTGGGCTCGGATGTGAAGCTGATTGAGATGTGGGCCGAGAAGCCCAAACTGGGCGAAGTCACGGTACGGCCACAGGCCGGCGGCGAATTCCCTGAGCAAGTGCTGGTGTTTTTGGACAGCCAGCTGGTCGGCTACAACTTCAGCGACATGCTGGCCGTGGAGCAATTCGGCAACCTGAAGTCCGAGATTACCGGCCAGCTGGGCGAACCGTCGCCAACGCCGCCGGCGTGGGCCATGGACTCGCCGTATCTCGAAGGTTACCGCGACCCGGTCAAGGAAGTGCAGTTCTACTACTGGGGTGATGAAGCCGCGCGCGCCTTGATGCTGATTATCTACAACAACCTCACCGGTTTAAGCGTGGTCACATTGGCGAATGTGGACTATTTCAAATTGGCGAATGAACGCATCAATACCCGTCTAACCCAAGGCGCGCCTCCGGCGGCGGGCGCTGCCGGTCAAGCGGAGGCGCCGGAGGCTGAAACGTCCAGCCCCGTCTTTGGCGAGGTGGCGGTCACCACCACCTGCGACTTCACCCTGCAAGGGCATAAACTCGGCGACACCTATGCGCAGGTCAAAGGCGATTGCCCGGACAACGGCCAACTGTTGATCAGCAATATGTGGGCCGTGGAGCTGCAAACCGGCATGTGCGGCGCCAGCCCGTCCGACTTGAGCCGGCCATACCCCTCCTTTGCCGCGTGGTTCTTGAACGGCGCGCTGGCAGGCTATATCCGAAACGAAGAAATGTCGCGCGAGGAGTTCATCAAGGCCACCGACGAGTTTGATGCCAATTATGGCGCGGCGGTGTTCGATCCGCCGGCATGGTACCTGTCGACGCCCGATGGCAAGAAATACCTCGTGCCGGATGCGGACACCGAGCAGCTCATTTGGCCGGATGAAGCGAACCAGGCGATCCTGTTCGCCCAGTACAACTTCAAGGAGCATGTGGCTACTTTTATGATGTTTGACTGCTACGCTTACCCCGTAGCCCAGGACAAGACAATGGGCAGCCTGGGGTATGAGGATAAGCAGGAGAAGTAAACCGCGCACCCCGGCGAACGGAAAGCTAAACATCTGAGAACTGTAATACGTCTAGACGCCAGCAAACCACCGCGGGTAAGCACCCGCTGGGCGGAGGAAACCATGCGATGCGGAGTACTGACGTTTTCTGTCGTGACCTTGTTCCTGCTGCTGCTGGCCGGCTGCCCCAAGCCCGCTGCAGATAAGCCAGCCGTGCCGGCGCCGGAGCCGGCCGCCAACCACAGCGCCGCGCCCGCGCCAGTGGCGAGTGCAGACGACACCGCCAACGCCGCTGCCAATCCGCGGCCCCTGGCGGAATCGCCATTTAACCTTGCCGGTGAGCAGCTCGGCGCCGCCCCGGCATCCGTGCTCCCCGGCTTAAGCGCCACCGGACTGCAGTTCGATGAATACTGGCGTGACGAGAGCCTGACCGGCATGATCATCAGCCGCCCCGGCGAACCGACCGCCGCCGGCCTGCGCCAGGCGCGCGCCTATTTTGAGGCTGGGGAGCTGGTGTGCTACAGCCAGGTGGAGACGGCGGATGAGGGCGCGTTCGAGCTGCGCGTGGCAGATCTAACCAAGCAGTATGGCGAGCCGCTGCCGGAACAGCCGCTGTTTGTAGCTGAGAGCGAATTCATGCAGTTCTTCGACGAAGAGCAAGTGTCCGATCTGCACTGCTGGGCCGATCTGGAGACGGAAACGGCCTGCCTCGCCGGCCTCAGCCGCGACGGAGAACGCGCGGTGTACATGATCATGCAGCCGGCGCGGTTCGATAAAAGCCACGCCAGCACGATGGCGGCCTCGGGTAGTTAGCCGCGGCAGGCGTTAAACTTATCGCATCTCTCCCCAGGGAGCGCGCATGACATTCCGCTGTGAAGTGTATATCAGCCCGCGGGCAGACATCCTTGATCCGCAGGGTGACGCGGTGAACCGCGCGCTGGCGGGCCTCGGATTCGCCGGCGCCAGCGAGGTAAAAGTGGGCAAGTACCTGACCCTCACACTGGAGGCGGCCGGCCCGGCCGAAGCCGAGCAAACGCTGCGCGCGATGTGCGATAAGCTGCTGGCCAACCCCATTATCGAAGATTACACAATCAAGGTAGCCGGGCGATGAGAGTCGCGGTAGTAATCTTCCCCGGCAGCAATTGCGACCACGACGCCGTGCATGCCTGCCGCAACGTGATGGGCTGGGATGTCATCGAGGTGTGGCATGAAAGCACCGACCTCGGCGGCGCGGATCTCGTGATTCTGCCCGGCGGCTTCTCCTACGGCGATTACTTGCGCTGCGGCGCGATCGCGCGCTTCTCTCCGGTCATGGATTCGGTGATCGCTCACGCCACCAGGGGCGGGCTGACCCTGGGCATCTGCAACGGCTTCCAAGTGTTGATCGAAGCTGGCCTGCTGCCCGGCGCGCTGCTGCGCAACGTCAGCCTTGAGTTTCGCTGCGTCTGGACCCACCTGCTCGTGCAAACGAGCGAGAGCGATTTCACGCGCGAGCTGTCCACCAGCGACGTGCTGCGCATTCCGATCGCCCACGGCGACGGTAACTATTTCGCCCCGCCTGAAGTGGTGGCGCGGCTCAATGACGAGCGCCGCGTGGCGTTCCGTTATTGCGATGAGCATGGCAATGTCACGCCGGCGGCGAATCCCAACGGGAGCGTGGAGAATATCGCCGGCATCTTAAGCGAGGGCCGCAACGTGCTGGGCCTGATGCCGCACCCGGAGCGCGCGGTGGAGGATGTGCTCGGCTCCAGCCACGGCAAGCGGATCTTTGCTTCACTGACCGCCGCCAACGCCGACGTGGGCTGGTAGGCGGCACAACTGTAGTCCGGCGGTAATCACCGCATCCCGCCCCCGCGCTACAATCTCCCGTTATGGCTGAATTGAAGCGCACGCACACCATCGAGCAGATCATCGCCGCGCCGATCGGCGCCGCGGCCGCGGACGGCGGCCCCGCCACGCTGATGGGCTGGGTCGACTCCCGCCGCGACTTAGGCCAGCTGATTTTCATCATCCTGCGCGACCGCTGGGGCACGCTACAGTGCACCATCGACCCCGAGCGCTCGCCGTCCGCCCACGCCATCGCGTCCGAGCTGCGCGGCGAGTATGTCGTGGCGTTCACCGGCGCGACGCGCGCGCGCCCAGACAAGGAAGTGCGCGGCTATCCCGGCGGCGACCGCGAGTTCATCGTGGATGCGTGCCACATCATCTCGCGCGCCGAGACGCCGCCGTTCGTCATTGAGGACGAGGTGAAGGCCAGCGAGGAGATGCGGCTGAAGTACCGCTACCTCGACCTGCGCCGGCGCAAGATGGTGGAGATCATGACGGTGCGCCACAAGACCATTGCCGCCATCCGCGCGCACTTAAACAGCCTGGGCTTCCTCGAAGTGGAGACGCCGCTGCTCGCCCGCTCGACGCCGGAAGGCGCGCGCGACTACGTGGTGCCCAGCCGCGTGCAGCCCGGTAAGTTCTACGCGCTGCCGCAGAGCCCGCAGCTGTTCAAGCAAATCCTGATGTGCGGCGGCATCGACCGCTACTACCAGATCGCCAAGTGCCTGCGCGACGAGGACCTGCGCGGCAACCGCCAGCCGGAGCACACGCAGCTCGACCTGGAGATGAGCTTCGCCAGCCGCGACGAGCTGTTCGAGGTGATCGAGGGCTGCATGAACGAGGTGTGGCGGGCCGTCAAGGGCGTCGAGCTTAAGCGCCCCTTTCCGCGCCTGAACTACGACGAGGTGCTGCGCCGCTGGGGCAGCGACAAGCCCGACCTGCGCTTTGGCAGCGAGATCACCGACGTGACAGAACTGTGGCGCGGCACGAGCGCGGCGTTCATCACGGGCGGCCTCGACGCGGGAGCGCGCGTGCACGGCGTGTTCATCCCCGGCGCGAGCCTTAGCCGCAAGGAGCTGGACGCCTGGACGGAGACGGCGAAGAGCCTCGGCGCGGCAGGGCTGATGACGCTGGAGCTGGGCGGCGGCGAACCGCGCGGCTCGGTGGCGAAGTTTGTCACATCGATCGAGGGTTTTCAAATCGCAGCATACACTTTGGGTAGCGGCGCCGTCTCTGGCGCCGACAAATCCGGCGGCACAGAGGCCGCCGCTACCCTGGATGAAAATGATGCCAAAGCCGGCACCTGGTTCATGGTGCTGGGCGCAGTGAAGGCCAACCTGAAGATCATGGGCCAGCTGCGGCTCAAACTGGGCCAGGCGTTCAACTTGATCGGATCGCAGGCGGGGACGCCTGCGCCACCGCGCTACGAGTGGCTGTGGGTGGTGGACTTCCCGCTGTACGAAGAGGACGAGGCCACCGGCGAGGTCGCGCCCGCGCACCACGCCTTCACCTCGCCGCTTGCCGCCGACGTGGACAAGCTGCTCTCCGACGACCGCGACGTGCTGCTGACGATGCGCGCCGACAACTACGACCTGGTGCTCAACGGCACGGAGATGCTCTCGGGCAGCCTGCGCATCTTCGACCCGGAGCTGCAGCGCAAGGTGCTGCGCAAGGTGGGCCTGAGCGACGCAGTGATCGACGAGCGCTTCGGCTGGTTCCTCGAAGCATACAAATATGGCGCGCCGCCGCACCGCGGCATCGGCCAGGGCATCGACCGGCTGGTGATGAGCATCATGGGCCTGGACAACATCCGCGACGTGATCGCGTTCCCGAAGACGGCGACGGCGCAGTGCCCGCTGACCGGCGCGCCGAGCGCAATCGAGGACGCGCAGTGGAAGGAGCTGGGGCTCAAGCCCGCGAAGGGGTAAACACTTAGGAGAAATAGGCTGTGATAGGCAAGAGAACCTACAATGCACTGCTAGGACGGGGCATCAGATCAGATACAGTAACTGAATTGATTCGGAAAGGTTATACTGTTGCCAAGCTAACGAGAAGTTCACTAGATGAACTGAAACAACTAGGTTTGTCTGAATTAGAAATTAAAGCAGTTACAAGTGACAGACCGCCCATCCCAGAAAAAACTATTGTTAAACTCTTTCACTCACATAGAGGGGTGTGCTGTATATGTAGGAATAAGCCAGTCGTAGTTCACCACATTACTCCATGGGAATCAAGCCACTCGCATCACATCGACAATTTGACATTACTTTGCCCTAATCATCATGATGAAGCACACACACATCATGACCTGAGCCGAAACCACACGCCTGAAAGAATACGACAGCTAAAGAACGAGTGGCTAGATTTCGTTCGGGCTGAGGATATCAGGATCATCAAGGGCACAAAGTTGTACGATTTTCATTCCCCTA
>CAYXMN010000011.1:9329-10271 GCA_964465955.1 uncultured Planctomycetales bacterium | reverse complement strand
GTAGTATTAGCCGATTTGTATGAATGCGGAAAAGACCAGCAGTACTCATACTCAGGAAATCCAGATGCACCATATATACAACGTTTCTTTGCAAAAAATGTATTACGTATTTTGGATGATCACAGTTTTTTTAAATTAAGCAATCGCTCTGATTTATCTAGTGTCTCAGCATGTGCTACACCAGGGAACATAGTACTATTAACTGCGAGCCACTTTTTTCGACCTGAGAACAAGAAGGATATAGGCCAAGATCAGTTATGTTTATGTTACTACAAGAGAAGCAAGTTTAGGCTGCAATTTCCAATCGATCTTTGGGAATGCACTACTATGTCTTCATACTGCAATCTTAGAGGTCGATGGACGTGTACAAGTATATTGTATATAAGAGACACTCAACGCGTGAATGGGGTATTGAACATTCAAGCAACCTGTCTGGCAATTGGCACATATCTGTTTCCGTATGAACCTAATCCTATTCCAAGTGTTGCGTACAAACACGCAGCAAGCGAAGATGATGATATAGAGGATGATATAGATGACTAAACCCCGCATGGGTTCACTCACCGGCAAGCATGTCGTGGTCACGGGGGCGAGCGCGGGCATCGGCGCGGAGCTGTGCCGCCAGCTCGGGGCGCGAGGCGTGCGTGTGACGCTCGCCGCGCGCAGCGCCGACAAGCTGGCGCAGGTCGCGGCGGAGGTGGCCGCGGCGGGCGGGCAGGCGCAGGCCGTGCCCACGGATGTGACGCAGCGTGGGCAGGTGCTCGCGCTCGCGGACGCGGCGCGCGCGCGCTTCGGCGCGATCGACGTGTGGGTGAACAACGCCGGCGCGGGAGTGCGCCACAGCCTGCTCAGCGCGAGCGAGGACGACATGCTGGCGCAGTTCAAGCTCAACTGCCTGGCGAGCCTGTGGGGCTACCAGGCGGTGATCCCCGGCTGGCTCGA
>CAYXMN010000011.1:0-9319 GCA_964465955.1 uncultured Planctomycetales bacterium | reverse complement strand
GTTAGCGGGCAGGTGATCGACGTGGCGAGCCTGGCCGGGCTGGCGGGCTACCTGCACCACGGCGGCTACTCGGCGGCGAAGCACGCCTTGAGCGGCCTGGGCAAGACCATGCGCCAGGAACTGGCCGGGCGCGGCATCACCATCACGACGGTTTATCCCGGTCCGACGGTGAGCGACTTCAGCGCGAACGTGATGGTGAGGGATGGCTCCGGTAGCCAGGCCTTGAGGCCTGGTGAAACAGGATCCCGGCCTGAAGGCCAGGCTACCTTAGTCAATGCCGACAGCTATCGCCATTCGCGCAATCCGCTGGTGCGCGCCTTCGCCGCCAAGCAAAGCACGGAGCAGCTCGCGCGTGTGATCATCCGCGCCATGGAGACTCGCCCGTTGCGCGCCTGCCCGCACCGCTGGGGCAACCTGCTGATCTGGCTGTTGGAGCACGCCGAGCGCCCGGTGCTTGCCTTGCTCGCGCGCGGAATGGATTAGCAGCCGCTCCTGGCAGCCTGAACCCTGGCTCGCGCGACTGGTACCCTCCAAAATTCCCTCCGCCGGATGCCTTCCCAATCCCCGGTACCGGGAAAGATCCAGCATCTCATTCTCATCAGCAGGAGAAAGGAATGCGGGCATTGGTAGTGATGGGCGCGTTGGCGTGCGCTTTTGTCGCGAGTGTCGCCGGCTGCTCCGGGCCAAATCCTTACGACGGCGCAGATCCGACCTACACATACTCCTTCGAGGACGGGCTGGCGGGCTGGACGGCCAAAGCCTATGACATCGAGGTCAGCGGAACTGAGGTGGACTGGGCGATTGACACCAGCACCGAGCGTGCCACAACCGGCACCCACGCGGTGAAATACAACGTGAACAACCTCACCGACGCGGCCAAGATTTTCCTGGAACGCGAGTTCGCCCTCGAACCTGGCACCTACTCGTTGATTCTGGACTTCGATTTCGCCTCGGCGGACTTTGGCGACATGAACCTCTGGCAATTCATCGCCGGGGTCAGGACAACCGCGGCGGACAGCGCGGACGACCTGATCTTCTACGGTGATACCGGCAACGGACACACGGCCGATGACGGCTTCATCTGGCTCGATAAAACCTTCAACTCGTCCCTCATCGACGACTTGACCTTTACCGTGGCCGCCGGTGAGAAGGCGTATGTCCAGCTCGGGGTGTGGGGCACCTGGGAGTCGGAGCGCGCCTATTTCCTCGATAACTTGACTGTCAAGTTCATGAAGCAGTAAGGCTGGCTGCAACCCACCAAGCTACTTCCTCCTTCGAACGGTATCGGCTCGATGAGCGCGCCGCCCCGGCATGGAACTTACCCAGTCCACCAAGCCGGGGCGGTGGCCGTTTCTTCCTAGCGCCTTAGACGCGACCGCCAGGCCAACCCACCCGGTTTAGCCGCCCCCGCTCGTTTCGCCTTGCGGGTCTAGGCCTACCGCCAATATCCGCCAACCGCATTTTCGGTTTTTGCCTTGACACGGGTGATGTTCTGAGGTATTGTACTAGTGAACTGGTACACCAGTGTACTGGTTAATTGCAATCGTTGTCCGGCGTTTCGAAGCATCCGTTGCTGCACTAGCGGGCGGAGGCTCCACACTCTAGTCTGAGTTATTGAAGTGAGTTGGGAATGTTGACTGCAATCAGGCATGCGAGCCGCCGTAACGGATTGTTGGACCGTAACCTGCCTAAGCCACCCTGGCTCGGGTTGGATCCAGGCGAGGCCTACTTTGGCAGCTATCAACGCTATGGAATCACATGGGTGGGTCTGGCAGGACTGGCCGCCTCCTTGGCGCTAGCGGTGTTGAGCCTGTACGGCGGCAATGCTGCCTGGTCGTCGGTCGCCATCACCGCGCCGTTGTTCGGCCTGCTGGCAACCACTGCCGCAAGGAAGCTCAACCGCGTGCATGTGACGAGCAAAGCGCTGATTTACCGCCAGCTCCAGGGGTTTCACATTATCAAGCTGGCGAGCATCGACGGGGTCAGTTACGGCGGGCAACTGCCTAGGTGGCAGGTTCAGGTACACATCACGGAGAGCGGCCAGCGCACTACGCTGATCTTAAAAACCGCCTACCCGCGCCAGACCGCCGAAGAGCTGTCGCAGCTGATCGCCCAGTACAGCGGCGAGGAAATCGCAGCCACCGGAGGTAAGTAATGACGCGCTGGGAGTATTTGCGGACGCAAGTGTCCGCCGACAAAATCAAGGACATCGACACGCAGATCGACCAGCTCGGCCGCCAAGGCTGGGAGCTTGTCGACACGGTGTTCACTCAAACCTATGTCCACTTCTGGTTCAAGCGTCCCCAGGGCAGTTCCGGCCAGGAGGGGGACAAATAAGGAGGCCGTGATGGAAGTGAAAATGCTAATCGATCTCGATAGCCGGATCAGCTTCGATGACCAGTTCCGCGACCAACTTCAAAAACTGATCGTGCTTGGGGAAGCGCGGCCCGGCAACCGCTTGCCGACCCTGCGCGAACTGGCTGTCGAGTTAAACATCAACGCCAACTACCTCAGGCGGCTGTTAACCCGCCTGCAGGCTGACGGCGCCGTGGCGTGGAAGGAAGGCGTGGGCGCTTACGCCATCGACCTAACGGCGGGCCGGGCGGCCCCGGAGGCCTAGCCGGTGGCGGAGCTAAGCCTCAATGTGGACCTAAGCAGCGAGATTCCGCTGTACGTCCAAGTGAAAAACCAGGTGCGGCTAGCCATCGACCGCGGCTTGCTCAAGCCAGGCATGCAAATGCCCACCGTGCGCGATTTGGCTCTGAAGCTGCAGATCAATGCCAATACCGTGGCGCGGATTTATGCCGACCTGGAGCACGAGGGCTACCTCGCCCGGCGGCGTGGCGTGGGCACCTTCGCCGTGGACCCCCGCCAGGGCGAACCAGAGGAAGCGCCGGGCAAGCGCGAACTGCGCGAGATCCTGCGCCAGTTGAAAACACTCGGCTTTAGCGACCGGCAGGTGCTGGAGCTAGCGGCGGAGTTGCTGAAAGACCTGAAGGGCTAGGAGAAGCATGATGTACCCGGCGTTCACACTGGCAGTTACGGCAATGCCCGCCTGGCGCATCCTGCTGGCGCTGCTGCTGGCGGGCGTGCTGGGGTCAGGCGTGCTACTCAGCCTCTGGGTGGCGGGAGCCCAGGCGCGGCTTAAACTGGCCATCCTGCTGGCGCTGCTGACCATCGCGCTAGTGCTGTTGGCAGCGGTGTGGTTGACGCGCCGGTCCCTGCCGGTCGAACAGGTGGAAGCCGAACCGGCGACAACCGGAATCTGGCTGGTTGAGAATTGTGCAGGCGCGGGCTTTAGCCCCGCGGCAGAGCAAGGAGTTTTGCCATGGACTGGTTAAGCAGCATCCCGCCGGGTTTGCTGGACAGCGATTCGCCGGTAGCGGCGGTCGCGACAGCCATCGGCGGCATCATCGCGGCGTTGGCGGCGGTGAAAGGATATCTGAACCGAAAGCAACAAACAGAGCTATTACGTGCCCAAGCCCGGCTAAAAACCGGGGGGGTTAAGGAGAAGGACATGCCATACATACCGGTAAACACATTTGCCATCACCGCGGCGAATCCGTCCGCGCTCGTCGCGGCCAGTCACACGCACCCCATCGCCGTGCTCTGGTTCGTGATCAGCCTATTCGCCGGACTGGCCAGCCTGATCGGCGGGATCATCCTGGGCGAAGGCGGACACACCGTTCTCAGCGTGGTGGGGGTCATCGGCTTCATTGCCTTCGTGCTGCTGGGGATCATGTTCCTGACATGCCTTAAAGTAGCCGACCAGTGGGACCGGGTGATCATCCTGCGCCTAGGTAAATTCCACCGCGTGCAAGAGCCCGGCATGTTCTTCCTGGCGCCGTTCGTCGACACCGTGGCCAAGTGGATTGACACCCGCGTCCAAACCGACGACCTGACGGCGGAAGAAACGCTGACCAAGGACACTGTGCCGGTCGACGTGGACGCCGTGATGTTCTGGTTTGTCTACGACTCGAAGAAAGCCGCGCTTGAGGTGGAAAACTTCGGCAGCGCCGTGACTTGGGCGGCCCAGACCGCGCTGCGCGATCTGATCGGCAAGACGATGCTGGCCGATTTGCTCGTCGGGCGCGATGTGCTGGACAACAAGCTGCAGGAGATCATCGACGAGCGTACAGAGCCCTGGGGCGTGACGGTGCAGAGCGTTGAGATTCGCGAGATCAAGATCCCCGGCCCGCTGCAGGACGCGATGAGCCGCCAAGCCCAGGCCGAGCGCGAGCGCCAGGCGCGCGTGATCCTCGGCGAGAGCGAGATGCAGATCGCGGCGAGCTTTGCCGAAGCGGCGAAGCAGTATGAGAGCAACCCGACGGCGCTGCACCTGCGCGCGATGAACATGCTGTTCGAGGGACTCAAGGAGAAGGGCAGCTTGATGATCATTCCGTCCAGCGCCATCGACTCGATGAACCTAGGCGCGATGGGCGGCCTGGCCACCCTCGGCATGCAGCCGCCAACCAAGGAGAGCGGCAAGCCGATGGTGTAAGCGGGCACAGCGGCTGAGGGGTCCACGCGCCGTGGACCTGGCCGCCTGCGCTAGCTCGACGCGGCAAGCGCCAATGCGTGCGAGCGGAAATGGACTGCCTCTGCTGGGCCGGGACCACCCCCGGCCCAGTTTTTTGTTCACTTTCTCTACACCCGGACCTGAAGTCCAATCCTGTGCCCGTACGACCCATTAATCACATGCCGAATCTCATTGATCCTACGCGGGACTGAATACGTGCGCCACCAGCGGACCAGGACAGCCATGGCTACCCGGACTTTGCGGAAACACCGGCGGAAGCAATCTTCCACTGGTCAGCCAGGCCCTCCCCGGCGGAGGATCAATAACGCACCTCTGCCTCCTTACCGCCGCACGCTGATGCGATCCGCGCCTTCCTTCAGCTTGACCTGGCCTTTTATCTCATTGCGGCCGTCGGTCACGTTAACCATCTGCTGGTCTTGGCCCACGATACGGCTGCCGCTGTAGAAGTCGATGACGAACAGCTTCATCCCCAGCGCCTTGGCCGAGCGCACCACGAAGCTGTAGTCATACTCCGGACGGCCGTTGGAATTCGCGCTGGGGAACAGGAACTGCTCCTCGATCACGTAGTCCATCGAGCTTTTATCCCAGGTCCAGGCCGGTCCGCGCTCTTCCTTCGCTTCTTTCTTGGCCTCCGTCACCTGCGCCAGGATCTCGTGGCTCGTGCGCGGCCAGAAGATGTAAACCGCCAGCGCGCCCAGGCCCAGCAGCGCAATCGCGCCGACCAGGCTCCAAATCACCCGCGGCCGCTGGTACCACGGCGCTACATACCGTGGTCTGACCTTGCGCTCCTTTGCGTAATACGGCATCCGCCTAGCCCTCCCGTAGGGTTCGCTAAAGTCTAGCGCAATTCCGCCGGAACCGCGCGCTAAGCACTGGCCTATACTGCTAAGGTAGCGAGAAGGAGGCTGATGAGCACCGGCAACGCCAACGGAACAGCGAGACAGGCCGCCAGCGGCGCGCGCCACCAGTTCGGCACCTTCGGCGGCGTGTTCGTGCCCTCAGTTCTGATGCTGCTCGGCGCGATCATGTATATGCGCGCCAACTTCGTCACCGGCCAGGCGGGCATGCTGCGCGCCGTGCTGATCCTGCTCAGCGCCGAGGCGATCGCGATCTGCACAGCGCTGTCGATGAGCGCCGTGGCTACCAACATGAAAGTGCGCGGCGGCGGGGTGTATTTCATGATCAGCCGCGTGCTGGGTCCGGAGTTCGGCGGCGCGATCGGCTTGGTCTACTTCCTCGCGCTGGCGCTGTGCGTCCCGTTTTACCTGCTCGCCTTCAGTGAGGCGGTCGTCCTCACGGTCCCCGCGCTCGCGCCTTACACGATGTTGATCGAGCTCGCCGGAGCCGCCGCGCTGTTCCTGCTGGCGTTCAGCGGGGCCGACCTCTCCCTCAAGGCCCAATACGTCATCCTCGCCTTAGTGGGCTTGTCCGTCGCGGCTTTCCTGAGCGGAGCGCTGCCGCTGTTCAGCCTTGACCGGCTGGCGGAGAACTGGGGTCCAGGCTATACCGCCATGGCCGGCGGGGAGCGCGCTTACTCGTTCTGGCTAATCTTCGCGATCTTTTTCCCCGCCGTGAAAGGCATCCTGACCGGCGCTAACATGAGCGGGGATTTGAAAGATCCCGCGCGCGCCATCCCGACCGGGGTGTTCAGCGCGGTCGGTGTCGGGCTGGCTATCTACCTCGCACAGATATTCATCTATGGCGGCGGGTTCGACCGCGCCACATTGATTAACGAACCGTTCAACGTGATGCAAGACAACGCGCTGTGGGGCATGGGATTCCTCGTGCCTCTCGGCGTGATCGCCGCCACGCTCTCGGCCGCCCTGGCCAGCTATCTTGGCGCGCCGCGCGTGCTGCAAGCGCTGGCCCGCGACCGGCTGCTCAGGCCCCTTGACGCGTTCGCCGCCGGCACCGCCGCGGGCGATGAACCGCGCCGGGCGCTGTGGCTCACGCTGGCGCTGACCAGCGGCGTGCTGGTCGTGGCGGGCGGCATCCCCGGCGGCGGCGCCTTTAACCTGGTGGCGTCGATCATCACGATGTTCTTCCTCTACACCTACGGCATGATCAACCTGGCGGCGTTCACCGAAGCCGTCAGCCGCAACCCCAGCTTCCGTCCGCGTTTCAAGCTGTTCCACTGGAGCATCGCGCTGCTCGGCGGCATCGGCTGCCTGGTGGCGGCGGTGTTGATCGAGCCGTTGCCGGCCCTTGCCGGGCTCGCGGTGCTTGGCGCGCTCTACTGGTATCTCAGGCAACGCCAGCTCACCGCGGCCTACGGCGATGCGCGGCGCGGCTTTGTGTTCTCGCGGCTGCGCGCCAACCTGCTGAGCCTGCGCGACACCGGGGCCGATCCGAAGAACTGGCGGCCGACCGTGCTGGTCTTTACCGGCCTGCCGCACCGGCGCCAGCTACTAGCTACATTCGCCGATTGGCTCGAGGCTGGCCGCGGCATCGTGCTGATGGCCTCGATCCTAATCGGACCGCAGGGGCGCGAGGCGCGTTTCCACCAAGCCGCCTTGCGCCAGCTCACCGAGTTTTGCCGCCGCCACGAACTGAGCGCATTCCCGCTGGTACTCGGCGCGACGAGCCTGGAAGAAGGCATCCGTACCGCGTTGCAGGCAGCGAGCATCGGCCCGCTCCGGCCCAACCTGGCGCTGTTCGGCTTCTCCGGGGCGGAGCACTTCCCCGGCGTGCTGCGCGCCGCGGCGCGGATCGGCATGAGCCTTGTCGTACTGCACGGCGACGAGCTGCCCCCGCCGGGGCGGCACAAGCGCATTGACGTGTGGTGGCGCGGCCAGCGCAACGGCGCGCTGCTGCTGCTGCTGGCGTACCTGCTGGCCAGCAACCTGGACTGGGCCGGCGCGCGCATCCGCGTGCTGCGGCAAGTCGAGCGCGACGCCGCTCTGGCGCCGGCGCAACAGGCGCTGGCCGGCTTGATCGAGGAGGCGCGGGTGGACGCCCGGGCCGAGGTGCTGGTCAGCACCGAGCCGTTCACGGCAGTGTTGCACCGCGCCAGCGCGGACGCGGACTGCGTGCTGCTGGGATTCGAGCTGCCCGCGTCAGAGTGGCAGGCGCAGTGGCAGGCACGCTTCAAAGAGTTCCTCACCGGCCTGCCCCCGACACTGCTCGTCCACAACTTCGGAGAAGAGGATCTGTTGAATTAATCTCATTTGCGACCGACAGCTCAACTATGCGTGTTGCATTCCCCATAATCCCATCTCAATAGGGTTCCGCGCCGCTCACAGCACTTGCCCTCCGCTGCGCCGTAAATACGCCGCCTCGCCTCAGCCCGCCCGGCATACGCTGAAGTGCCGGGTGCCTGGTGTCCTCCATCCGCGCCGCCAAATTTTCGCCGCGCAGTTGTATTTGCCTGGAACGGCAGTATCCTGTATATATGAGACTGAATCTCTATCGCATTTGCAGCGAGCTGGCTGCGGAGTACTTAATTTACTAGATTGGAGTGATCAATGAAGGTTTATGGTTTGCATACGTTAGGCCTCGCCTGCTTGCTGCTGCTTGGCGCAAGCTGCGGCGGCGGCGCCACCGCGGTTGGCTTGGATCATGATTCAGGCGCCAACAGCCCAGTCCAACCCAGCCCGGCCCCCGCCGGCGGAGCCTTCCCCAGTGCGCTGCCCGAGGATAGCCGCAAACCGTGGGAGCTACTGGATGGCAATGGGCTGGTTGTCCCGCAATACAATGACTACTTCGCCGGCGAGCGCAGTTCCTCGGCCATCAATGAACAAAGTGAGTTCGTTCTCGGCGTTGACCGCGACGACGCCGGCGGTGCGGTCAGCAATCTCGATCAAGCCAGCCGGCTGGACAGCTCGCCCATGGACAGCGACGCCTTGGCCTTGGCGCAATACCGCCTGCCGCTGGGGGGCGCTGAACCTGGGGTGGTCAGCATCGACGCCAACCTGCACGCCCGCAGCGACTCCAGCCTCAGCGAGTATTGGATCGGCTTGAGCGACTACGGTGCGGGCCGCTGGGAATGGCGCGGGCCTTTTACCGACAGCCATGTGCGCATCAGCCTGCCGGACGGCGATTACACCTCGGCTCTGGGCAGCTTGTTTGTCGTCGTGGCCGCGTTTAACGGCTCTGTCGTGGACGTAGTCGGCATCGGCGTGAATCCCCGCGCCGGCGGCGATGCCACCGCTCCGCCCGTTCCAGCGGCCTTGGCCGCCACCTCGCTGCAAGGCGCGCTGTTGCTGGAGTGGACACCGTCCGCGGCTGCCGATCTCGCAGGTTACCAGGTCTATTGGAGCTATGCGCCTTTCGCCAATCCGTCCGCAGCCATCGTCCATGCCGTGCCATACCTGCTGGGTTCAACTTCATACGTGCTGGCCGAGCCTAAACTTGCCCAGCAAGTGTACGTGCGCGTGGCGGCGGTGGACGCCAGTGGAAATGAGTCCGCTGTGTCGCCCCAGGCGAACGGGTTCTTCAGCGTGGGCAACACCCCGCAACTTGTGGTCGAAACCGACACCATCAGCGGGTTGGTCGGCACCCCGGCCAACATCACCGCGAGCGGCGCGGTGACTTATGATTGGGACGTCAACGGCGACGGCATCATCGACATTACCGGCGACACGACCGGGACGGTCTTGGCTGACACCAACAGCACCGGCATCCTCCGCCCGGCCGTGCGCGGCTATAACAGTAGCGGCACGTCATTCGCCCAGGGCGCCGTCTCGCTCATCATTATGGCCTCCATCCCGCCGGTGGCCATCCTGGAAGTCAGCCAGCCCGGCGGCGTAATCTGGGAAGGCGAGAGCCTGAGCATTACCG
>CAYXMN010000010.1:25556-29974 GCA_964465955.1 uncultured Planctomycetales bacterium | reverse complement strand
TTATCCGCGATGAGCAAGTCCCGTTCCATCAGCGTGTTTTCCATGCTGCCGGAAGGGATGTAATAGCTCGCCACGGCGTAGCTACGCAGCACCAGCGCGAGCAAAATGGCCCAAAACAGCGTGGGCACCCACTCAAACACCAGCCCCGCCATGAAATTAGCAGCGATGAAATCAATGCGGTGCTTGATGCCGGGGCCGGTCAGCACGGCGGCGCCGGGACGGTCAGGGGGGTAGATCGAGAAGTTCACCTCGCCGTTGCTGACGGCAAAAGCCTTCTCGCGCACAATCTGATCCGCTTCAAAACTGCCGCGCCGTGCCAGTTGGAGTGTGACCATCTGACCAGGACTTTCAGTGAAACGGATGCAAAATCTAGTGGCTGACCGCCCATCCGCGGGAATCTTACTGCGTTCGCTGAGAATCTCTACTTGGCCGCCAGCCATGTACCGCGCTCCTTGAGGTTAAGCTACGCCTTGGCCGCCTTGGGCTTAGGCGCTTCACGCTTTTCCTTCAGACGCACGGACTTGCCCACGCGTTCGCGCAAAAAGTACAGCTTGGCGCGACGGATTTTCGCCCGGCGCACGATCTCGATCTTCGCCACCTTCCGGCTATGGCAAAAGAAGGTCTTCTCCACCCCAACGCCGCTGGACAGCTTGCGCACAGTGAATTTTTGCATCACCCCAGCGCCCTGGACACCGATCACCGTGCCTTCAAACACCTGCTGGCGCTCAACCTTTGTATCTTTGCGCTCTTTACCTTTCGCGGCAATACGGTGAATCTTTTTCAAACCGGCGACGTGATCCCCCATGCCTTCGAAGATGTTAATCGTCACGCGCACGCTGTCGCCCGGCTTCAGCACGGGGATCTCGCCCGCGGGTTTCGCCATTCCCGACTGATACTGTCTAATCAACTGTTGCATAATCCGTTCCTTCCTGCGGTTGCTGGCGCATGAGGCGCTCAGCCTCTGCGCGTTGCCCCTCCGTCAATAGCTCGGGCCGCCGTTGATACGTAAGCAGCAGCGCCGCTTGCTGACGGAAGCTGATAATTTTAGCATGATGTCCGCTAATTAGCACCTCTGGCACACTTAATCCGCGATATTCTTCCGGGCGGGTGTAATGCGGCCAATCGAGCAACCCGTTGGCGAAACTTTCATCGGGTAGGCTGGCGTGATTTCCCAGCACGCCTGGAATCTGCCGCGCCACTGCGTCAATCACACACATCGCCGCTGGTTCAGCCCCGCTAAGGACAAAGTCGCCGATGCTGATCTCGCGATCCACCAAGTGGTCGATCACCCGCTGGTCCACGCCTTCATAGCGGCCGCACAGCAGGATAAAATCCGTGCCTTGCGCCAGTTCTACTGCCGTATTATGCTCAAACCGTCTGCCGGCCGGGCTGAGGAATATTAATGGCAATGCACCGTGTAGTCCGCGCAATGCCTCAACCGCGCGAAAGATTGGATCGCAGAGCATCACCATCCCCGGCCCGCCGCCATACGGCGCGTCATCGGTACTCCGGTGGCGGTCGTCAGTGAACTCGCGCAGATCCACGATATTCGGCGTGATCAGCCCTGCATCAACAGCCTGGCGCAGCACGCCGTACTCGAACACAGCCTTGACATAATCCGGGAAAATCGTGAGCACATGGAAGGTTTTCATTTGCTGCCTTCCTCGCGCTCCGGATCAACCACTTCATTAAATGGGTAGGTAGTCACCAGATAACCTGCGTCGAGTTCCACTTCAGGCACATACTGGGCCGTGAACGGAAACAGCTTGGGTGGGGTTGAATCCAGTTCCAAACTAATTCCCGCCGGGGTGTCATGCACCTCCACCACGCGTCCGAGCAAGCCTCCATCGGCGTCGCGCGCTTCCATGCCTTCCAGCTCAAAAAAATAAACCTCACCGGGTTCGCGCGGCAGTTCACCGCGGCGAGCGTGGAACATAAGGTTCCAGCCGCGCAGGAATTTCAATGGTTCCGGGGCGTTGTATTCAGTAAAGCGAATCAGGAATTCGGTATCCCGCAAGATGACTTCGGCAGTCGTCAAAACCAGGCATTCTCCGGTGCGGGGTTCAAGGAGCAGGTAGTGTTTACGTTGCGCCAACAGCTCGGGGTTATCGGTGGTATATGCGCATTTAAGATGGCCCCGCACCCCCGATGTGCCAAGCACACTCCCGGCGCACACGAGCGCCATCCATTGCTCCTTACGCGGCTGTTGTCAGTTCACGACAACAACTCGATATTAATCCGTTTGTTGCGTTTTCCGGCTGCGGCTTTAATAATCTGTCGCAAGGCATTGATGATCCGGCCCTCACGGCCAATCACTTTGCCCACGTCTTCGTCCGCAACCTTGATCTCAAGCACAATCGAGCGCTCGCCCTGGACTTCGTTTACAGTCACATCGTCCGGTTTGTCCACGATCTGCTTAATAATTTGAGTCAGTAACTCGACCATACCCTGCTCCCTGCTAGTGCCTGTTTCTGCCGACGGGCTGACTTACAGTTTAATGCTGGAGTGTTGGGTTAGCAAGCGCTTGACCGTCGTAGTGGGCTCGGCGCCGACGCCTAGCCAATACTGCACGCGCTCCTCATCGAACCGGACTTCCGCGGGCTCAGCCAGTGGATTATAGAAGCCGACCTGCTCAATGTAAGAACCCGAGCGCGGGCTGCGGGCCTCCTTAGCCACCACGCGATAACTGGGCTGCTTAGTCTTGCCCATTCTCATTAGTCTAATTTTTACCGCCATCTCATCCTATCCTAAATTCGCTGGAACGAGGATTATACATCAAAACCGGGAGTTGTAAACCCAAGGCGTACGGGTATAACTTGGGAGACAGCCGGTGGCTGTCCCCCCAGGCCCCCCCACCGCGGGCGCGCGGTTGTTAGCTGTAATTGAGTCTTGCTATTATCGCAAGCAAGCTGGTGTATAATGCGGTTAAAGGTTGCCATGGGCGGAATCAGACAGTTCGGTTCAGCATTACCTGCCGACCCCGGTGGAGCGGCGCACCGGCGTGGCGGCAGTTTAGGCCAAGGCACGCTTGCCGCCCCGCTGGAATTGGATGAAGACTGCCAGCTCTCCAAACTGACTCTACTACGCGACCGCAGCCGGATGTACCTGCGTTTCAAGCGGATTTTCGACATCAGCAACGCGTTAATCCAGTTGGTCCTGTTTTCTCCGATCATGCTGCTGGCCGCAGCTGCGATTAAGCTCTACGACGGCGGACCAGTCTTCTTCTGCCAGCCCCGGCTCACCGGCGGCCCCCAAGGCCCGCGCCAGTTCGGCATTTTGAAATTCCGCACAATGGTGGTGAATGCCGAAGGCCAAGGCGGCAAGATCACTCCTAAAAACGATGGCCGGATCACGCCGGTCGGGCGGATCCTGCGGAAGCTTAAAATCGACGAAATCCCGCAACTGATTAATATTTTGCGCGGCGAGATGTCGTTTGTCGGCCCGCGCCCGCAAACGCTGGGTTATGTGGAGCACTTCCGCGACCACTACCAGCTGATTCACAGCGTGGTGCCCAGCGGCCTGACGGACCTGGCCAGCGTGCGCTACCGCAATGAGGAAGAAGAACTGGCCAGCGCTGACGACCCCGAGCAGATGTATCTCGAGCATATCATGCCCGAGAAGATCAAGCTGCACCACGAGTACATCCAGCGCATGAACTTCTGGCTTGACCTGTCCATCCTGGCTAAGACGCTGATCGGCGTTTACGTCGGCTAACCCAGCTCAACCCAGCTGAGCCAGGCTTGGTGTACACTATCCCGCTGAGGGCACATCCTTGGACAACGTATTAGTTACCGGCGGCGCGGGTTTCATCGGCTCCCACTTGGTGGAAGTGCTGGTGCGCGACGGCTACCATGTCCGCGTTTTGGACGACTTGTCCACCGGTTCGCTGAATAACTTATCCGCCGTCCGCAACCAAATCGACTTCACTAAAGGCACCGTGCTGGAATCCGGTTTATGCACGCGGCTGTGCCGCCGCGCGAAATACGTCATCCACCTGGCGGCGATCGCCAGTGTGCCTTACAGCATCGAGAACCCGCTGACCACGCAGTCGGTGAACATTACTGGCACGCTCAACGTGCTGGCGGCGGCGCGCGATGCGGAAGTCGAGCGCGTCGTGTTCGCGTCGTCCAGCAGCATTTACGGCCAAAGCGCGCCGACACCGCAAACGGTGGATCTCACGCCGGACCCCGCATCCCCGTATGCGGTGACAAAGGTCACGGGTGAATACTACATGCGGGTATACCATTCCTGCTTCGGGCTGGAAACGGTGAATCTGCGCTTCTTCAATGTCTATGGCCCGCGCCAGTTGCCTGAAGGCCCGTATGCCTCGGTCATTCCCAAGTTCGCCACGACGATGCTCAACGGCGGCAAGCCCGTCATTGAAGGCGACGGCGAGCAAACGCGCGACTTTATCCACG
>CAYXMN010000010.1:19994-25546 GCA_964465955.1 uncultured Planctomycetales bacterium | reverse complement strand
CCGGCGTGATGATGGCCTTGGCGACACCCGCCTTCCAGTGCGCCGCTTCCGCGCCGGGAATCGGCGGCCAAACCTTCAACGTGGCCAGCGGCGCGGAAGTCTCGGTGAATGATTTGTTCATGCGCATCAGCGGCACTTTGGCCTATCGCCAAGCCCCGGAGCGCGTCGATCCGCGCCCAGGGGATGTGCGCCGGTCGATGGCGGATATCACCTCCAGCGCTGAACTGCTAGGATTCAAGCCTAGCTACGACCTGGAAAGCGGGATTGCCGAGACGCTGCGCTGGTACAGCGACCACTACATGGCGGGCCGGCACTAATCCGCCACACTTATATAATGAAAGCATGCCAGCCCTGCTGCAAGTGCTTACTACCTTTGCCTCCGCGAGTGATGCCACTGAAATCGGCCGTAAGCTCGTCGATGAACACCTTGCCGCTTGCGCCCAGGTTGTACCGGGTGTGACCAGCATCTACCGCTGGGAGGCCATGCTGCGCCACGATGATGAAGTGCTGCTCGTCTTAAAAACCACCGTAGCGACCTGGCCCCTGCTGCGCGACCGCTTGGCGGAACTGCACCCTTACGCAACACCGGAGCTGGTGGCTATCCCTGTCGCGCACGCCAGCTACGACTATTTGGCATGGGTGCAGGAGAATACGAAGCAATAGGCGCGCGCAACCGCTGCCAATACACGTTGTAAGTCATGGCGAGCCAAGGCGCGCGGTTAAACCCGAAGCTTTCCATCATCGTCCTGCTGGCGGTGTTATGTTCTAGCACCCAGACGTGCGAACAACCGTCGCGGGCGAGCATATAATCAATCTGGAACGCGGCGAGGCTGCGGGCATAGCCATGCCTGCGCTGGTGCGGCGGGGTGTAGATCATGCCCGGCTGCTGATTCAAGTGCGTGCAGCTCCAGCACACAGGTTCGCCGTCCACCTCGCAGACAAAACTCGGCCCGGCCTCCAGGCATTGCCTAGTGTAGGTTCCCTTCTCGTCATACTCGATGCCCCGGCGCATTAAATCGAAAAGCTCCAGGCCATACACGACGCGGCACTCATGCCGCACCAGGCGGCCAAAGCGCGGCCCACCTTCGAGCCAGTACAGCCACATGCCGCGCCGTGTGTATTCCTGCGCGGAAATATGGAATCCGGCCTGCGTGGCGGCGTTGTAACCTTCGCGCCCCAGCACGCGCAGCCAGAGCCAGCGGCGCCCGCGCGCTAGCCATTCTTCGCGCAACCGCCGGCTGGGGAAAGCGCCTTCCAAGCGATAGTTGTATAAATCGCGGATGGCAGCATCCAGTGCTGGTCCAGTCGCCACCACGACAACCTGGTGCCCGGCCCACATCACCAACGCTTGCGGCGCGGAGAGGGTGTCTGCGTAGTACCGCACCGGCGGATGCTGGTCGCGGCGGCCTTCGAACGCGAGCCGGAAATAGCGCAGGCCGCGGTCGCGGCTCGCCAATTCGTCGTCAAACCACTCTACATCATGCACGCGCAGTAGCACACTGCAATGCTACACCTTGCACGCGCGGCTGTTTAGCCCGCGAGCAAGCCCTGAATCCGGGCGCGCCGCAACCGGTGTGGAGCGCGCCACGTCAGCTTCCGCCAGACCATGGGTTCAGGAATCCGCGACATCCCAAGCGAGTTGCACATGCCTTGGCTGGCCGTGTTCCAACCCAGGACAAAACAATTCGCCTTGCCATCCAGCCTGAGCATTGTATCCACCTGGAAGGCCGCCAAGCTCCGGCCATAACCGTGGCGGCGGTGCTGCGGCGGCGTGTAGATCATCCCCATGCAGCGGTTGAGGTGGGTGCAGCTCCAGCACACCGGCTCACCGTTGATTTCACAGACGAAACTCGGCCCGTGCTCCAAACAGCGTTTGATGTAGACTCCCTCCGGATCGTAATCGACGCCTTTGCGCATCAGGTCAAACAACTCCAGCCCCTCCACCACCCGGCAGGGATGTTGCACTGCACTGGCGAACCGCGGTGCGCCGAAGGTGTAATAGAAGTAGGCTCCCGTGCTCTCGTGATAGATCTGGTTGATGTGGAACCCGAGGTTACGCACGGCAAGAAATGCCTGTTCGCCCGGCAATTGCATCCCGAGATACCGCACTCCAGCTATCGCCCAGTGCTCGCGGGTTTTGGCATCCGGCCAGCCGCCTTCCTGCTTGATGCGCCCGTGATAGATATCAGCCAAGGCCGCGGCTACTCCAGCATCCGTGCCGAGCAGGAAAAAATGCGCGCCATGGCGCAGGGCCACCGCAGTGGGCTGCTGTAGGTGATCCACAAGCAGAGTCATCGATTTGCCTTCGTGTTCAGGCCAGCCGCGGTGCGCTGCCAGCACATGCGGGAATCCCGGCTCGATTTCGCCAAGCTTGGTAAATGCCGACGCTTCATTCAGGGTTTCAACCAACATTTGCTGATCCTGCCTAATCGTAATAATGGTGCTTTAATTCACAGGTGCGGGACATCCGGACTGCTAATCCCCGCCACTTTCCGGATCCGGCCCGGCGGCATCCGGCAACGGCGCTTCGCCCGGCCAGAACACCCCGCGCCACACCACTGGCTCTTCAAGGCGCGTGAAGCCCATGCTAGCTACCATGCTCATTGAAGCGATGTTGAAATCGATCACATGGCAGCAGGCAATGCCGTCCAGCTTGAGCATATGATCGATCTGGAACGCGGCTAAACTGCGCGCGTAGCCTTTGCGGCGGTATTGATCCGGGGTGTAGATCATGCCCATGGTGCGGTTTAAGTGCGTGCAGCTCCAGCACACCGGCGCGCCATCAACCTCGCAGACGAAGCTCGGGCCATGCTCCACGCATAACCGGATGTACTCACCTTCGGGATCGTAGGGCACGCCTTGCTTGAGCAAGTCCACCAATTCTTCACCATCGCCTATGCGGCACGGATACTGCACCATTTCGCCAAACCGCGGCGGGCCTTCGACATACCACTGGTATGCGACCTGTCCCTTCGCGTCATGCGGGTGCGGGTCAAAGCCGGCTAGGATCGCCGTGCGCCAGGCGTGGTAACTGCATGAACCGAGGAACAAGCCGCGCCGGCCTTCCTTTGCCCATTCCTGTTTGAGCGCATCCCCCGGCCAAGGCTGGGATGCATCGATCCGGCCTTCGAGCAAATCCGCCCATGCCTGTTGCATCCGGAAAAAAGCGCCGCGGACCATCACCATCCCGCCGTCCAGCGCGAACAGCACCTGCGGATTCGTGAGATCGTCCACTAATAGCAACGGCTCCGCGCTGGCTTCCCCGCGCCAGGCGAAATTACGGAAGCAGAACCCACGGGCCGGATCGCCGGCAAAGCGTTGGATCATCTCGGCGCGTTTCGAAGTTTCCCTCAGCATAACGGCGAGATTATAACCCGACTGATTCTTATTAACGTCGCTTAATTGAGAATGAGTGATGAAACGCGATTGAATTTCCCAATTTTCGCTTGATCTTGATTACATTCGGCGAGCTTGTTGTATAATCAGTCTCAATCTCAGCTAGTCAAGTCCGGTGCTTGACGCTGCTGTGTGAGCCTAGATATCATGCCATTACTTACATATGAGTAAATATCAACCAATCTTCCCTCGTTGGGTTGACCATCTCAACCGGCTAGTGATTTTACTAATTGCGGGTGGCGGCATTTATGCGATCGTCTTGATCCTCTACGCCACCTCCCCGCAAGCCACCACGGTCGGGTATCAGCCCGCGCAGCCTGTCCCTTACAGCCACCAGTTGCACACCGGCGAGCTGGGCATGGATTGCCGTTATTGCCACCAGGGTGTCGAAACGGGGGCCAAGGCGTTGATCCCGCCGACGCAAACGTGCATGAACTGCCACTTAAAAATCTGGCCGGACAGCCCGAAACTGGCGCCGGTGCGCGAAAGTTACGCGACGGGTAAACCGGTGGAATGGATTCGCATCCACGATCTGCCTGACTTCGTCTACTTCGACCACAGCGCGCATGTGAACAACGGGATCGGTTGCGCCACCTGCCACGGCCGTGTCGATAAAATGGACGAGACCGGCGTGTTCCAGGCGCTGCCATTAAACATGGGATGGTGTCTCGATTGCCACCGCCAGCCGGAAAAATTCCTGCGGCCCAAGGAGTTCATCACTGTGATGGACTGGCAGCCTAGCGAGGATCAGCTTGAGCTGGGCCAACGGCTGCGCAAAGAATACAACGTAAACCCCTCCACGGACTGCTCAACATGCCATCGATGAACGAAGAAAACGGTGTGAACAACGGCCGGGGTTTTTGGCGCAGCCTCGCGGAGCTGGGCAACACCCCTGAGTTCCAGGCGCGCATGGCCCGCGAGTTCCCCACCGAGTATGAGGAAACCTTGAACCCGGGCAGCCGGCGCGAGTTCCTCAAGCTGGCGGGCGCGAGCATGGCGCTGGCCGGGCTCGTCCTAACCGGCTGCCGCTGGCCGCGCGAGAAAATCCTGCCCTACACCTCCCGCCCCGAAGGATTAGTGCCCGGCCATCCTCAGCTGTACGCCACGGCGATGGAGCTGGGCGGCTGGGCCGCCGGCTTGCTCGCCACCAGTTATGACGGACGCCCGATCAAGGTGGACGGTAATCCCGAGCACCCCCTGAGCCTGGGCTCCAGTAACGCAATCCAGCAAGCGAGCGTGCTAGGGTTGTATGACCCGGACCGCGCCCAGCGCATCCTGCGCCGGGAAGGCCACGAGTACAGCACAGCATCTTGGGATGATTTCCTGGCCTTTGCCAAGCCGCATTTCGCGAACCTGCGGTCGAATCAAGGGCGTGGATTGGCTGTGCTCTGTGACGGAAGCCGCTCTCCCGCCTTAGCCGCCCAGCGCGCGTGGTTTGCCCAGCACTTGCCGCAAGCCAAATGGGTCAGCTACAGCCCGGTCTCCTGGGATAACCAGGCGGCTGGGTTTATCCTGCTCGGCGCACCGGCGCACCGCGCCCACTACGACCTTGCCGCCCCAGATGTGATCGTTAGCCTTGACGATGACTTCCTGCATACCCACCCCGCCGCACTGCGTTATGCGCGAGATTTCGCTGCGCGGCGCAATCCGAAGCAGGGCAAGCTGAACCGCCTGTATCTGGCGGAGAGCACATTTAGCATTACCGGCGCGCAAGCTGACCACCGGCTGGCTTTACGCAGCGCGGATGTGGCAACGCTGGCGGCTGTGCTGGCGGCGGAGCTGTTTGTCAACCGCGGGCTGGCTGTACCGCTGGGCAGCGCTGGCCTGCTTGAACTGCTGGACGCCCGCGGCGTGTTGGAGCATTATGCATCGCATGATCTGAATAGCGAAACCGTTAAGGCAATGGCCGCCGACCTGTTGAATGCCCGGGGCAAGAGCCTTGTCTGCGCCGGACCGCGCTTGCCGGCAGCCGCCCACGCGCTGGTTTACATTATCAATGAGGCCCTAGGCAATGCCGGGCGCACCGTGTCTTACCTGCCCGACCCCACGGCGCAGGTCCGCGGCGCGGAAGCGTTGCGACTTCTCGCCGGCGAGCTGGGCAACGGCCAGGTGGACACGCTGCTCATTCTCGGCGGTAATCCGGTCTATGATGCGCC
>CAYXMN010000010.1:0-19984 GCA_964465955.1 uncultured Planctomycetales bacterium | reverse complement strand
CAGGCGACATCAACTTCGCCGAAGCGCTGGCCAAGGCTAAGACGAGCATCTGCCTGTGCCAGCACCATCATGAAACGGCCCGGCAGTGCACCTGGCAAGTGAACCAAGCGCACTACCTGGAAACCTGGGGCGACGCCGAGGCCTGGGACGGTGCGCAGTCCATCGTCCAGCCGCTCATCGCCCCGCTGTACGACGGCAAGAGTGTACTGGAGCTCCTGGCGGTGGCCGCCGGTGAGGAAACCTTAAGCGGTTACGACCTGATCCGGCGCAGAGTGATGGCGCGGCTGCCCGGCGGCGAGGAAGGCTGGCGGCGCAGCCTGCATGACGGCCTGCTGCCGGTGCGCGGGGCAAGCGCTGTCGCCAGCGTGCCGGGATTGGATTTCGGCCCGCTCAGCACCGCGGTCACCACTCTGGCCAGCGCTCCGAGTGAGACCCTTGAGCTTGGCATCTACCCGCATGAGTTCATTTACGACGGCCAGTTCGCCAACAACGGCTGGTTGCAGGAACTGCCGGATCCTCTGACCAAACTGACTTGGGGCAACGCGGCCCTGATTAGTCCTGCTGATGCGCAGAGGCTGGGCCTGAAGCACGACGAGGTCGTCAAGCTTGAGCTGGACGGCGTCAGCGCGGAGCTGCCGGTATACATCCTGCCCGGCCAAGCGCAAGGCGCCGTGGCCGTGCATCTCGGTTTCGGGCGCGGGGACGGCAAGCTTGGCAACTTCGGCGACGGCCGCGCCAAGCATCCGCCTCTCAAAATTTTCAACCCTGTACAAGATTATTCCTTCAGCCCTGTTGGCCGCGTCGGCGACGGCATTGGCGTGAATGTTTACCCCTTGCGCCGGGCGGACCGCCTGCATTTCGCGGGCGGCGTCCAGCTGGTGCGGACGGGTAAAACCCATACGCTGGCAGTGACGCAGGACCACCATGTGCTAGATAAAGTCGGCATGGAGGAGCGCGGGCGCCGGGCGGGCGAACTTGTGCGCAGTGCGAACGTGGCGTTTTTTGAGGAACATCCAGAGTTCGCCAAGCACATGACCCACCACCCGCCACTACGGTCGCTGTGGAAGGAATATGAATTCGACGGCCCGCACTGGGGCATGGCCATTGACTTGTCGATGTGCATCGGCTGCGGCGCGTGCACGGCGGCATGCCAAGCGGAGAATAACATCCCGGTGGTCGGCCGCGAGCAAGTCATCAACGGGCGTGAGATGCATTGGATCCGCGTCGATCGATATTTCAAGGGCAGTGAGGATGCACCACAAGTGGCGCAGCAGCCGCTGGCCTGCCAGCAGTGCGAGTTGGCCCCCTGCGAGAGCGTGTGCCCGGTAGCGGCCACCTCGCACAGCAAGGAAGGCCTGAATGACATGGTCTACAACCGCTGCGTCGGCACGCGCTATTGCAGCAACAACTGCCCGTACAAGGTGCGGCGCTTTAACTACTTCGAGTATCGCAAAGACTTAACCGAAACCGAGAAGCTGCAGTTCAACCCGGAAGTGACGATCCGTAAACGTGGCGTGATGGAGAAATGCACCTTTTGCGTGCAACGCATCCAAAGAGCGAAGATTTCCGCGAAGAATGAGGACCGGCCGATTCGTGACGGCGAGATCACTCCGGCCTGCGCCCAAGCCTGCCCCGCGCAAGCCATCGTCTTTGGCGATTTACGAGACGCGAACAGCCAGGTGCGCAAGTGGTTCGACGACGAGCGGAGCTATGCCCTGCTCGGCGAATTGAACACCAAGCCGCGCAATATGTTCCTGGCGCGCCTGCGCAATCCCGCAGCGGGCACGCCGGAGGCGCATGAGCCCGGCCCGCATTTATACGAGCACCAGGTGGCAGGCGCGCACGGCTCCAGCCAGAACGCAACCCAACCGCATGCAGCGAATCACGCCGGCCAGCATGAGGGGGTCACGGAGTAGCCATGTCATCTGTACCAGCAAACCGGCTCTTTTCCAGCAAGGAAATCCGCAACACCGCGGACGACCCGCTTAAACGGCCAGAGCTCATCACTGGCGGGAAGACGTTCAAGGACATCACGGCAGAGGTCTGCCGCATTCCTGAATCGCGGGTGATGCCCAAGGCGTGGTACATCGCCTTCGGCATCGCGCTGTGCCTCCTCGGGATGTTCGGCGTGCTGCTGATCTACCTGGTGTTCACCGGCATCGGCATCTGGGGCAACAACCACTCGGTGATGTGGGCCTTTGACATCATCAACTTCGTGTTCTGGGTCGGCATCGGCCACGCCGGTACGCTGATCAGCGCCATTCTGTTCCTGTTCCGCCAGCGCTGGCGCACCAGCATCAACCGCTTCGCCGAGGCGATGACGATCTTCGCCGTGTGCTGCGCGGGCCTTTTTCCGCTGTTCCACGTCGGACGCATCTGGCTGGTGTGGTGGTTGTTCCCCATCCCGGATCAGCAGCAGATGTGGCCTCAGTTTCGCAGCCCGCTACTGTGGGACGTGTTCGCCATCGGCACCTACTTCCTGACGAGCTTGCTGTTCTGGTACATGGGGATGATCCCGGACCTGGCGACAATGCGCGACCGCGCCGTTACCAAGGTGCGCCGGATCGTGCTCGGCCTGTTGTCGGTTGGCTGGCGCGGCAGCAACCGCCAGTGGCTGCATTACGAAAAGGCCTACCTGCTGCTGGCCGCCCTGGCCACCCCGCTCGTGCTCTCCGTGCACAGTGTCGTAAGCTTCGACTTCGCCACGAGCCAGCTCCCAGGCTGGCACACCACGATCTTCCCGCCTTATTTCGTGGCGGGCGCGATCTTCGGCGGTTTTGCGATGGTGCTTACGCTGGCGATCCCCGCGCGCGAGATGTTCGGTCTCAAGAACATCATCACACTGCACCACCTGGAGAATTGCGGCAAGGTAATCCTGGCAACCGGCATGATGGTGGGCTACGCCTACGCGATGGAATTCTTCATCGCGTGGTATAGCGGCAATCTCTACGAGCAGTTCACCTTCGTCAACCGCGCCTTTGGCCCCTACGCCTGGGCGTATTGGATCATGATCTCCTGCAACGTGATCGCGCCGCAGTTCCTCTGGAGCAAGCGGATCCGCACCAGCATCTGGGGCTTGTTCATCGTGGCGAACTTCGTGAACGTCGGGATGTGGTTCGAGCGGTTCGTGATTATTGTCACAAGCCTGAGCCGCGAATTCCTCCCCGCGAATTGGACTTACTACCAGCCGACTTGGATTGACTTGTGCACCTTGGCAGGCAGCTTCGGCCTGTTCTTCACCCTGTTCCTGTTGTTCATCCGGTTCGGCCCGATCGTGGCGATGGCGGAAGTCAAGAGCGTGCTGCCGCACTCGCATCCGCACGAGGAAGGCGAGGATGCCGAGCACAAGCCTTTCGGTGATTACTGGGGCGACGTCCCCGGCCAGCATACCGAGCAGGAAGACTTACTGGATGCGGAGGAGTACGCCTAAATGGATACTGCTGCAGCAACAACCGGCGCGACGGCAGGCAAGCTGCTGGGCTACATTGCCGAGTTCAATGACCCGCACTTGCTGCTGCACGCCTGCGAGCGCATCCGCGACGCTAAGTACCGCCGCTGGGATGCGCATACGCCGTTCCCGGTGCACGGCCTGAATGACGCGATGGGCCTGCGCACATCAATCCTGCCCTGGTTGGTGCTTGGCGGAGGGCTGACCGGCCTGGGTCTAGCGCTGTTAATGCAATGGTGGATGAACGCGGTGGACTATCCGTTCCTGATCAGCGGCAAGCCGTATTTCTCGCTGCCGGCGTTCATCCCGGTCGTGTTTGAAATGACGGTGCTGCTTAGCGCAATCACCACGTTTTTTGGCATGCTGCTGTTGGCCGGCCTGCCGCAGTTCTGGCATCCCGTGTTCCAGAGCGAGCGGTTTAAGCGGGCCAGCGACGACCACTTTTTCATCAGCATCGAGTCCCGCGACCGCCGGTTTGAAGCGAATGAGACGAAAAAGCTGCTGGAAAGCTTGGCAGGCGTGTTACACGTCGAACCTTTGATTGAGGAGGCAGAGAATGCGCATTGACTTCAGCATTCTGCCTAAGTGGGTCGTGCCCAGCATCGTGATCCTGGTGTGCTGCAGCTTCATCCCGCTGGCGCTGACGTTCCTGGCACGCTCCACCAACTCGCCCGACCCGCGCATCAGCATCATTCCGGACATGGACAACCAAGCGCGTTATAAGCCGCAGATGGAAGCGACGCTGTTCGCCGATAACCGCGCGATGCGCACGCCCCCGCCGGGCACCATCGCCCGCGGCCAGTTGCACGAGGACAGCCATTACTACAACGGCATCGTCAACGGCGAATGGGCGACGACGTTCCCCGCGCAAGTTGAGCTAAACGACGCGCTGCTCAAGCGCGGCCAGACGCGTTTCAATATCAACTGCGCGATGTGCCATGGCGAGGACGGCTACGGCCAAAGCATCATCGACAAGCGCGCCACGGCGATCGGCGCGGCGAACTCCAGTTGGATTTCACCGCCGTCGTACCACACTGACACCCTCCGAGGGCGGCCCGTCGGCCACCTGTATAACACGATCACGAACGGCATCCGCACCATGCCGCCCTACGGCCCGCAAATCAGCGTGGACGACCGCTGGGCGATCGTGGCGTATGTGCGTGCCTTGCAGTTGAGCCAGCACAGCACCCTGGCTGATGTGCCCGCCGACGTGCGCCGGCAACTCGAACTGCGCGCCCAGGCGGAAGCGCCGGCGGCCACCCCGGCCCCCGTTGCGGGCGGCGCAACTACACCGCCGGCGGAGGTGACTCCATGAGCCAAGGCCACGAACACAATATCTTAGCGCCGGAGCAAGTGCTGGAACGCCAGCCCTACCTCGGCGCCCAAGCCGCGCGCTGGTCCGCGATCGCGTTCTTCTCCGGGCTGGGCCTGCTGATAATCAGCATTGGCGCCGGCGTGGTGGTTGGCGACGGCTTCAAGCGCTTCCTGTTTAGCTACCTGCAGAACTATGTCTTCTTCGTCAGCCTCGGGCTCGGCGCGCTGTTCTTCGTGATGCTGCAGCACCTGACCCGCGCCACCTGGAGCGTGGTGGTGCGGCGCTTGGCGGAACTCATCGCGGGCAGCCTGCCCTTGATGGCGCTGCTCGCCTTGCCGGTCGTCATCCCCATGCTGCTGGGCAACCATGCACTGTATGAGTGGCTCGATCCTGCGATACGCGGCAGCGACCCGCTCATCGCGCACAAGTCGGGCTATCTCAACCTCGGCTTTTTCATCGTGCGCCTAGTGTTGTATTTCGCGGTGTGGACCTGGCTCAGCCAGACCTTCCTCGGCCAGTCGACCAAGCAGGATGACTCCGGCGATCCCAAAATTACTTTGAAGCTGTGGCGGTTGAGCGCGCCGGGGATCGCCTTGTTTGCGCTCACCGCGACGTTCTTCGCCTTTGACCTGATTATGAGCCTCGACCCGCGCTGGTTCTCCACCATCTTTGGCGTGTACTTCTTCGCGGGCAGCCTCATCGGCTTTTTCGGCATCCTGGTGCTGAGCAGCGTACTGCTGCAGGCCAGCGGGCGCTTGCGCCAGGTGGTGACGGCAGAGCATTACCACGACCTGGGCAAGTTGTTGTTCGCGTTCGTGTTCTTCTGGGGCTACATCGCGTTCAGCCAGTTCATGCTGATCTGGTACGCGAACGTGCCGGAAGAAACAGTGTGGTACCTGAAGCGCCAGACGGGCGAGTGGGTGGGCTTTAGCGTGTTCCTGCTGATGTTCCATCTGCTGATCCCGTTTGCCATCCTGATCAGCCGCCTGCTCAAGCGCCGCAAGCGCGCACTAGTGTTCATGGCGGTGTGGCTAATCATCGCGCACTGGATCGATATGTATTACTTGGTGATGCCCGAATACGCCCCCGGCGGGTCAACCGTGCCCTGGCACATCCTGGATTTCACCTGCCTGGCGGCGGTGGGCTGCCTGTTCGCCAGCTTCATCCTTCGCCGCGCCGCCACGCGCGCGCTGGTTCCGCTGAAGGATCCGGCGCTGGCGGATTCGCTGCGGTTTGAGAATGTGTAATGGAAAATGTGTAATGGAAAACGGCATGGAACATAAGCAACCTGATGTGCCTGAAGTTGGCCAGGATCACGGCGGTGATATCGCGCTGCCAACGATCCTGATGGTGGGTCTGGCGGGCACAGCTATCCTCATGGTGATTATCATCCTGGTCCGCGGCCTGTTTGTGAACATGGTGCAGCAGGAACGCTATCATAAGGTCATCGCCGTCCAGCCGGTGGAGCTGTTGCAGGTGCGTGAGCAAGCGCAGACCCGGCTCAACTCCTATGAATGGACTGACCGCGCGAACGGCTTTGTCAGCATTCCCATCAACCAAGCGATGGCGCTGGCGGCCGCACGGCTCAGCGCCGAGCAAGCCAAACCGCAACCCACTTCCACACCGGTGGTGGAAGACACGCCGGTTGAAGCAGGTCCAGCGGTCGAGGTAATCCCGCCGCGGGAGGAACCGGCGCAGGTAGCTGGCGCAGAATCTGGGAGAGAAAGTCCGCACGAATAGAACATGAGACTAATTCCCAAGGTAGATCACTTGGGAGCAAATGCATGGTGAGAATGATACGCAATCTAATTGGTGGCCGGCGGCTGGCCTGCAGCGTCGCGGCGGCAAGCCTGGCCCTGCTTGGCGGTGCTCCGGCCATGGCCCAGGGCGGAACCGCCGGCCAGCCCGCGGGCATCCTGGATGCCGCACCGCCTGCCGCCACGCCGGTGGCTGAGCTGGAAGGAGTGGGAGTTACTGAACAGTTGGACGCCCTGCTGCCGCTTGACGCTGAGTTTGTCGACGAGGAAGGCAACGCCGTTAAGCTCGGTGACTATTTCCACCAAGACAAACCTGTGATCCTGACCTTGAATTATTACGTCTGCCCCATGCTCTGCGGCCTGATGTTAAACGGCATGGTGGACACGCTTCAAGAGCTTCAATTCCAGCCCGGCACGGATTATGAGCTGGTCACGATCAGCTTCAATCCCACGGAAAAGCCGCAGCTCGCCAAAGCTAAGAAGCAAAACTACCTCAAGTACTGGGGCGAGCCGGCTGCGAACAACTGGCACTTTCTAACCGGCTCGGCGCAAAGCATCGCCGCCGTCACCAGCGCCGCCGGATTTAAGTACAAGTGGGTCGAGGAAACCCAGCAGTACGCCCATGCCGCCGTGCTGCATATCATCACTCCCGACGGCCACATCAGCAAGTACATCTACGGCGTAGCCTTTGAACCGCAGACCTTAAAGCTCGCCCTGGTGGAAGCCGGCCAGGGCAATATCGGCACCACGGCGGATCAAGTGCTGCTGTACTGCCTGCACTACGACCCAGCCACCGGCACTTACGCCGCCTCGGCGATGAAGCTGATGCGGGTGGCGGGTGTAATGACATTGATCCTGCTCGCGCTGATTCTCGTGCCAGCCTGGCTGGCCGGGCGTTCACGCCAGCGCCGCGCGGCGCTCGCGGCTGGCAGCGCCACCGTCACCACAGATGACCATGACAAAGGACACGCAGCATGAATCTGAATGCTCTCGCCGGCAGCCTGGCCTTAGCCTTACAAGAAACCCGAGGCGGGTCGTTCTGGCTTCCGCCGCGCAACTCCACAGCAGCCGCTGAGATCGACTGGATGTTCTACCTGATCTTCTGGATCTCGCTGTTCTTCTTCACCCTCATCGTCGGTCTGATGATTTACTTCTCGATCCGCTACCGCCGCCGCGCATCCCGCAGCACTGCGGAACACGCGCCGCACCATAACGTTGCGCTGGAAATCGTCTGGACGGTGATCCCCATTGGACTCACCGTGTTGATGTTTTGGGGCGGGTTCAAAGCCTTCCTCAACCTTTCCACTCCGCCTGCTAATTCCGCGACGATCAACGTGACTGCTAAAAAGTGGAGCTGGTGGTTTGATTACCCCAACGGCTATGGCGATTCGTCGCTGCATGTGCCGGTCAACACGCCGGTGCAACTTAAAATGACCAGCCTGGATGTCATCCACAGCTTCTTCATTCCGACATTCCGCGTTAAAAAGGACGTGGTGCCGGGACGCATCACCACCGTCTGGTTCGAAGCCACCGAAACCGGCACTTTCAACGTATTCTGCACGGAGTATTGCGGCACCGGCCACAGCGACATGATCACCTCCATCACGGTGCATGAGCCGGCGGATTACGCGGCCTGGCTTGAAAAAGCTGGTTCATTTGCCGACACGCTGGCCCCCGCGGATGCCGGCGAGTATCTGTACACCAAGTACGGGTGCAACCAATGCCACACTATCGACGGCTCGGCCAGCACCGGTCCTTCATTTCTAAATAGTTACGGTTATGAGCATTTGATCGCCGGCGGAACGCCGGTGACCGCGGATGAGGATTACATCCACGAATCGATTCTAGATCCGCAAGCGAAAATCCGCGACGGCTTCCAAGGCGTTATGCCCACCTTCCAGGGCAAAATCAAGGAGAGCGAGATCTTCCAGATCATCGCGTATCTGAAATTCCTCAGCGATAAGGTTAGCCCGGCAGAAAAAGAATTGCTGAAGCAAGAGCCGCCGGAGGAAGGCGCGCCAGAAGAAGAGACTGCGACAGCCCCAGCAGAAGCAGCGGTGACGCCCGGCGACGCTACGGCAGGGGCGGACACAGCCGCTCAACCGGAATCCAACCCGCCCGCCGCACCGGGCGCGGACAGCGCAGGTTAACGAGGAGCATCATGGCAGCGACAACTCATGAACACGGAACCGACGGAACGCACTACCTGAACTGCTCCTCGGGCATTAAATCGTGGCTATGCACAGTGGACCACAAGCGCATCGGCCTGATGTACCTGTGGTCGATCTTGGCGACGTTCCTGCTGGGCGGCATCTTCGCGCTGCTAGTGCGCACTGAGTTGCTCACCCCTGCGAAAACCATCATGACGGCTGAACAGTACAACCAGGCCTTCACCCTGCACGGCGTTATCATGACGTTCCTGGTGCTCATTCCCGGCATCCCGGCAGCGCTGGGCAACTTCGTCCTGCCGCTGATGCTCGGAGCAAAGGATGTAGCCTTCCCGAAGCTCAACTTGCTCAGCTTCTACCTATATGCAATTGGCGCAGTCATGGCGGTCATCGTGCTCGCCACCGGCGGCTTGGACACCGGCTGGACGTTTTACACCCCCTACAGCTTGGAAACCAACACCAATGTCGTGTTGGCGGTGCTGGCTGCCTTCATCCTCGGCTTTTCAAGCATCTTCACGGGACTGAACTTCATTGTCACCATCCAGCAAATGCGGCCGCCGGGCATGACCTGGTTCAAACTGCCGTTGTTTTTATGGTCGCTGTATGCGACAGCCATTATCCAGGTGCTGGCGACTCCGGTGCTGGGTATCACGCTGCTGCTCATCATCGTGGAGCGCGTGTTCGGCATCGGCATCTTTGATGCAAAACTCGGCGGCGATCCCGTGTTGTTCCAACACTTCTTCTGGTTCTACAGCCATCCAGCGGTCTACATCATGATCCTGCCGGCGATGGGTCTGGCCAGTGAGTTAATCAGCACCTTCAGCCACAAGCACATCTTCGGCTATAAGATGATCGCCTACAGCTCCATCGCCATCGCGGTGTTCAGCTTCTTTGTCTGGGGCCACCACATGTTCACCAGCGGCCAGAGCGGCTTAGTCAACACGCTGTTCTCGGCCCTGACCTTCAGCGTGTCGATCCCCTCCGCGATCAAGGTGTTCAACTGGCTGGCAACGATGTACAAGGGCGCAATTGATTTACAAGCGCCGATGGTCTACGCCCTGGCTTTCATCTTCCTGTTCGCGATCGGCGGCTTAACCGGCTTGCCGCTGGCGACGCTCGCCACTGATATTCATCTGCACGACACGTATTTCGTCGTCGCCCATTTCCACTACACCATGATGGGCTCGACGTTGATCGGCTTCATCGCCGGCCTGCATTACTGGTGGCCGAAGATGTTCGGGCGGATGTACTACCAGCCGTTGGCCAAGGTCACCGCCTGGCTGGTGTTCTTTGGCTTCAACCTGACCTTCTTCCCGTTGTTCATCGCGGGCACCCAGGGCATGCCCCGCCGTTATTTCAACTATGTCCCCGAGTACCAGATCTACCACGTGCTCGCCACTATCGGCAGCTATGTGATGGCTGTGGCCTTTTTCATGATGCTCGGCTACCTGGTCCACTCGCTGGTGAAGGGTAAGCGCGCCCCGGCGAATCCGTGGGGCAGCAATACCATGGAGTGGCAGTGCGCCAGCCCGCCGCCGCACCATAACTTCGACGAGCCGCCGCCCGCCGGCGACCCGTACGACGTGGAGCGCTGGCAGTTTGACGCAAAAACCGGCGGCTGGATCTTGCCAGGCGCTAAGGACGCTGAGGGAGGATCGTGATGTCGCAAGCCGGCGAGCAGCACGCCAGCCACGCCCCTGACGGGCGGCCCGCCCACGTGCAGCACCACTTCGAGTCGGAAAAGCAGCAGTTCGACAGCGACAAGCTTGGCATGTGGCTGTTCCTGGTCACCGAAATCCTGATGTTCGGCGGCTTGTTCTGCGCTTATTCCGTCTACCGGGCCAACCATCCGGAAATTTTTATCTACGCCCACAAATATCTCGACAAGACGCTTGGCGGCATAAACACCGTTGTGCTGATCCTGTCCAGCTTCACCATGGCGTGGGCGGTGCGCGCGGCGCAGCTCGGTCAACGCAAGCTGCTCATCACCTTGCTCGCGCTGACGCTGCTGGGCGGCGTAGGCTTCCTAGGGATCAAGTCCATCGAGTACCAAGCCAAATGGAAGCACGGCCTGCTGTGGGGCACGAACTATAATCCCGCCGCGCACCTTGAGGCCGTGGCTGGGCCTGGCGCGGCTGAGAACCATCAGGCGGATTCCCCCGCCAGCTCCGGCAGCGTGCCCGCTGAGGCGCCCGCGCCGGCGGCGCCGGCCAACGCAGTCCCTGTCGTCCCGGCGGACGCGCCTCCGACCTATATCCCCCGCGATGCGGATGGTGCGCTGGCTCCGGAACATACAGCGCTGCCCGCCGCCGGGCAATCGCCGGGAGGGCTGGCTTACCTGCCGGGCCATGCGCCTCCGCCGGCCGGGCATGTTATTGAGGAGCCGGGGAAGGTCCACATTTTCTTCGGCATCTATTTCATCATGACCGGCCTGCATGCGTTGCACGTGATCGGCGGCATGGTGGTGATTTTCCTCGTCATGCTGCATGCCATCCGCGGCACTTATCAGAACGGCTATTTCACGCCGGTGGATTTAACCGGTTTGTTCTGGCACCTCGTTGACCTGGTGTGGATTTTCCTGTTCCCGCTGCTGTACCTGATTCATTAGCGGCGCTGGAGGGAGACAATGTTAGAGCGAGTCAAACGGATTCTTTACAAAATGCGCGGTAACGAAGCGCACATCGCGGTGGGCCATGTCGTGCCGCTGTGGCTGCTTGCCGCGGTCGCGCTGACTTTGGTGCTTCTCACCTGGGTCACCGTCGCCGTCACGTATGTGGACCTGGGCAAGCTCAACCTAGTCGTAGCGCTAGTGATTGCCGGTCTTAAAGCCTTCCTCGTCGCGCTATTCTTCATGCACCTGCGCTGGGACCGGCCATTCAACGGCATCGTTTTCTTAACCGCGCTTGCCTTCGTCGTGCTGTTCATCAGCTTCGCGCTGATGGATACGGTGCAATACAAGCCGGAGGTTATCGAAACCTACGTGCCGGCAATGGAACGCGCCGCCCAAGCCCGTGAACAAGCCGCCGCGGCGGAGATGCCCGGCAGCGGCGCAGCGGTAGAAGGTGAGGAAACGGCTCCAGCACCAGCGGCCCCGCCACAGGAGGCTGCGCCTGCCGGCGCTAACGAATCCGGCGGACCTGCGCAGGAATCTGCCCCGGCAGGGGGCACCTCATGAACAACCCCGTGAATCACAAGCCTGCAGAGCAAGATAGTCCATTGATTTCCCGTGCGTCCAACATGGGCATGTGGCTGTTGATTGCGGCGCTGGGAATGCTGTTTGCCGCCAGCCTCGTGTTGTACCTTGTCTTCCGCGTCACGGCGGACCAATGGCCGCCGCCAGGCCAACCCCCGCTGCCGCTGGGCTGGTTAGGCTTTTCCACTTTCGCAATAATCGGCAGCGGGCTCACGATGCAACTTGCCTTGCATAGCGTCCGCCAAGGCCGGCTGAGCCTGCTCAACACTAGCCTTGCACTCACCCTGGCCCTCACCGCCGTCTTCTTGTTCAGCCAGCTCCAGGCCTGGGGCGTCATGTTGGCGAACAAGGCTTACGTCCAAGGCAACATCTACACCGGCACTTTTTATCTGCTCACGGTGTTGCATGCGATCCACGTGCTTGGCGGCCTGATCCCGCTGGTGGCCGTCACCGTGCAGGCGTTCCAGAGGCGTTTTAGCGCGGCGCACTGGCAGCCGGTCAAGAATGTCGTGATGTACTGGCACTTCCTCGACGTAGTCTGGATCATCGTGTTTATGACGTTGGTGCTGGGTGGCGGATAACCGGGCAATTAGTTTGAATCGATTGATGCTGGCCTGCCCTTGCCGGAATTCACTGCGCAAGCACGACATCCGGCAAGAGGCCCTTCAGGGCGAACCACAATCCAGGCACGGCGTCCGCTGGCGCACTGTCCTCGTACGCCACGCGAATCTCCGGGGCCAGCGCCGGCGCGGTAGGCCGCAGCACCGTAAACACCAGTCCGCCGTTGCGCCATTCATTGCCAGTACCACAACGCGACAAAACCAAGACATGCGGATACACGATCCAGCCTTCGGCTTGCGGCAGCGCAATGCAGCGGGCCATTAGCCCGAGCTCATCCTCCGGCACCGCTGCGGCGGGAAAGCGCAACTTGCCCCGGTCGTAGTAGTTGCCGTAGGTATCAGCTTCATACTCGCGCGAAAAGCCTGTTTCCAGCGAGACCACGGTGGATTCCGGATAACGTGCCAACCAGTCGCCCCACAGGGTTAACTCCGCGGGAATACGCGCCAGCGGCGGTTGAACCTGCGCCGCCGGACCGCTGACCGGCACGCCCGTAAGCTGGCAATATAGGCTCTCCTCGCCTGCGGTTGCTGTAGGGTCATAGAGTAAGGTGTTGCTGTTATAAAGCAACCCGCTGGCGGCCAACTGGCCTGGGCGGCTGTTCCCCTCCAGCCGGTAAACGGCCGCACTGGCGGTCAATGGGCAATACGTCACCGCGATGCGTTGACTCCCCAGCGTGCAGTCCGCCACTTCATGCCAATTCAGGATGCAGAGGGGGAACGCGCGTGCTTCGCCGTTATACGCGACGCCGATTACCGCGTCGTTGGGCACCAGCGCCTTCTGGTGGCGCTCACGCCGCCAGCGATCATTTATGTCAGCCACTGCTTGGCCTTCCCAGAGCGGCGGATCGATCAAAGGTGCGATTGCCTGGCGCGAGTCGGCTCCCTTCACTACGAGCGCTGGCGCGACAGACAGGCCCGACAGGTCGAATCCGTTGGTGGCGTCCGACCTCCGCGCTACCGCCGGTTCCGGTTGAAGCTCCGCCATGGAAGCGCCAAAGACCCGCCACAGCACTAAAACAAGCAGGAGCACGCTGGCAGCGGCCAGCCACCAGTATTGGCGCAGGCTGGTCCGCACGGGCGGCGTGGCCGGCATTAGCTTTGCTCCTGGGCCGCCGGATATGCAACTGCAGCAGCGGGATGCAGCGCTGGCACAGGTTGCGCCTCTTGCACCAGCGGCGCGGCGCGCAAGTGTTCACCGCCGTGCGGTGCGCCCCATGGACCGGCATCAAGTACCAGCAGCAGCATCACTGCTGGCAGATAGGCGATGCTGCCCAGGAATACTCGCCGCGCGGTCAGCCGGGTTGGCGAGGCCATCATCAGCAGGCCCAGAGCCACCAGCCCGAATCCCAGCGCGATCGCCCCGGCGGCGAAAAACCAGCCCGCCTCACCGGCAAGGGTCAGCGCCAGACTGATGGGCACCAGCGCCAGCGCGTACAGCACCACCATCAACAACGTAACCCGCCCGCGCTCATCCACCACCGGCAGCATTTGGTGCCCGCCGCGCGCATAATCCTCGCGGTAAAGCCAGGCCAGCGCGAGGAAGTGTGGGATCTGCCAGGCGAACAGCAACGCGCCGAGGATATACGCCCCCAGGCCCAGGCTGCCGGTCACGGCGGTGAATCCCATCATCGGTGGCACCGCGCCGCAGTACGCGCCTACCAGCGTGCACAGCGGGCTGCGCGTCTTGAGCGGCGTATACAGCACGATGTACACGAACTGCACGCTGAACGCCAACAGCGCAGTCAGCATATTCACCTGCCAAGCGAGCAGCAGCACCCCGGCAACGCACAGCGCCAAGGAGATCAGCAGCGCTGCTTCAGGCGTGAGTTGGCGTCCGGGAATCGGGCGGTTCTTCGTGCGCTCCATCAGCGCGTCGCGCCGCCATTCCAGCCACTGGTTCATCCCGCTCGCGCCTAGCGCTGACAGGCCCGTGCCGAGCAGCGTCCAGGCCAGCAGCAGCCAGTCGATGCGCTCTGGATTGGCCAGCACGAATCCGACAGCGGTCGTGATCACCACCATGAAGTTCAGCCCAGCTTTGGTCAGCTTGGCGAATAGGCGCACCCATTGGCGGCCCCGCTTGGGACGCACGGTTGTTTCAACTGCATGTGTTACTGAGGCCATATTCACTACCTGAGACTCGTTCCAAATTATACCTACTGCACAAGCTAGAATACTTAGCCAGAGCGCTCAGTTTGGCGAGGTTAGAAAAATGAACCAAGCAACAAGCAAACATGATCGGTTCGGGGTGGCGGTGTTCGGCTTCGGTACCGCCGCCGGGATGTGGGCGGCAGGCTACTTCTCCCATCTGCCTGGATTAGCCGTGCCCGCACCGGTGGTATTTGCGCTGCTGCTCGTCGTGCTGGCCGCAGGCGGGTTCCTGGCAGGGCGCTATCTGCGCGACGGCTGGCGCGGCGGCATGCTGGCCGGGCTGATCACGGGCCTGCTCAACCTGCTCATTCTCGGCAGTTTGGTGGGCGGGGATCAACCGAATGTTGTGCTGCGCGGGGCCTGGCTCTGGCTGCCCGGAGTCCTCGTCCTGTGTGCAGCTATCAGCGCAGGCACGGCGGCCGTAGGCGCGCTCACGCGAAGACCAGACGCTCCCGCACCCGATTGGACTTCGCTGTTTGCCCGGATTGATGCTGCGACAATCTTGCTGCTCATTCTCGCCGGCGGGGTGGTTACCGGAGCGGAAGCAGGGCTGTCCGTGGTGGACTGGCCCAATAGCTTCGGCTACAACATGTTCCTCTATCCGCTGTCACGCATGACCGGCGGGATCTACTACGAGCATAGCCACCGTTTGATCGGCACGCTGGTCGGCCTGACCACCATCGTCCTCGCGCTGCGCTTGTATCTCACCGCCCGGCCTGGCTGGCAGCGGCTGATGGGCTGGGGTGCGCTGGCGCTGGTTGTCATCCAGGGCATCCTTGGCGGGTTGCGCGTCACCGGCGTCTTCACGTTAAGCGCCAATCCCGCGGATGTCGCGCCAAGCATCATCTTAGCGATTTTTCACGGCGTGCTGGGACAGCTCGTGTTCGGCACGGTGATCGCCATTGCCGCCGCCACGAGCAGGGTGCTGCGGCGGTTGCACGAAGCGCCAGCCTGCCCGACACGCCGCACGGATGTTGCACTCAACGCCTGGCTGGTGGCTACGGTAGTTGTGCAGCTCGTCCTCGGCGCGCTCTTCCGCCACCTTTCCTGGGGTTTGCACCTGCACATCACTTTCGCGCTGGTTGTGCTGGTTTTAATGCTGATCACCGGCCTGCGCGCTTATGGCCGCTCCAGCGAGTACCAGCCTTTACCGCGCCATCCTAGCCGGGCTGCAACTGCTGCTCGGCCTCGCCGCTTACATCACGGTGGGCATGGCAGCCGGCGCGCCTTCCCCGCCTGGGTACATGGTGATCGTCACCACACTTCACCAGACCGCAGGTGCAATCATCCTCGCCACCGCAGTCGTCCTGCTTGTGTTTAACCTCAACTTGCAGAATCCTGGCTCGCAAAGTACATAGCCGGCACCCCCGGAAGCTCCTCCGGCGGCCTAGCCAGCGGTGACATCGCAGACTGGACTGTATCTGGAATAATACCCCTTGGGGTATGGTAGAATGACACGGAGGTTTGACATGTGTAAGGAACGAGTGATTTTCTTGGTTGCCGGCGCTTTTGTATCCACCAGTGTGCTGCTGACCTGGCTGCATAATCCGTGGTGGCTGCTGCTGGGCGGTTTTGTTGGTTTTAACATGCTCCAGGCATCGCTGACCGGATTTTGCCCACTGGCCAAGATGCTTAACGCACTCAAGGTTGAACGCTGCGCCAACACCGGTCCGATGGCTTAACTAGGTCAAGAAATAGCGCACCAGCCAGTCGATCCGCCCGCGCTTCACATGGTAGATGCCGCTGAACTTCATCACCGTCCGGATGCGAGTGCGCATCGCGGGCTTGTAGCAATGGGTAGGGCAGTTTTTGCATTTCGGTTTCGGATCGTAAGGGCAGCGCTCCAGCCTGCTCAGCGCATACTCCAGCAGCTCACGGCACCCGTCGCACAGCGCAGCCCGGCGCGTTGCATGATGGGCATGGCAATACACCTCAATGAACCGCCGCAGCACGCGCCGTTCGCGCTCAGGCTTAGCCACCCGCCGGTCCCTCCGCCAAGGGGCCGTCCTCCGGCGTTGTGATCTGACTGGCCCGCGCCGGCGGTTCAAAGACCTTGCTGAACGGCGCGACGCTACGCGTCAGGAATACATTCGCCCCAATGACGCTGCCACGCCCGATGGTAACGCGCCCGAGCACGGTTGCCTCCGCGTAAATCACGACATCGTCCTCGACCACCGGGTGGCGCGGGATGCCCTTGATGGGCCGTTGCGTCGCATCGTCCAGCGGGAACCTAAGCGCACCGAGGGTGACGCCCTGGTAGAGCCGCACGCGATGGCCAATAATTGCGGTTTGGCCGATCACCACGCCCGTCCCGTGGTCGATGAAGCAGCTTTGGCCGATCTCCGCACCGGGATGGATGTCGATACCGGTCAAGGTATGCGCGTGTTCGGTGATGATGCGCGGGATGAAGGGCACTCCGCGCGTGTACAGCTCATGGGCCAAGCGGTAATTGATCAGCGCCAGCATATTGGGATAGCAGAAGATCGGCGCTTCCGGGATAAAGACTGCCGGATCCCATTCATAGCACGCCTGGGCGTCACTGAGCAGCGAGCGCCGCACCTCCGGCAGCGTCTGCAAGAATTCGGCGATAACCTGTTCCACCTCAGCGAGCCGGGCATAGGACTTGCCGTAGTCGTGCCCTTCCACATAGCGGCAAGCATGGCGCACTTCTTCCTGCAGGCGGTACATCACCTTGTCGAGCGTTGCGCCTACATGAAAGCGCAGCGTGTCATCGCGGAATTCCCGGTAGCCAAAATAGCCGGGGAACATGACTGAGCGCAGTTCATCGATGCATTCGATGACGATATGGCGCGAGGGCAGCAACATGTTGCGGAAGCGCTGGCCGCGATGGTAGAGCGGATTCTCGATCGGAGCACACAGCGCATCGACAATCTGCTCCATGTCCTCCAGCCTGTGGGTGCGTTGATCCAGCGCTGTAAGCTTCTCCAGATCTTCGGTCATCATGCTGCCTCCGCAATCATGATACCGCACCATGTCAGCGACTCGCCTGGTCCATGGCGTGGAGACTGGGCCATGCGGCCGCGAGGCCGGGATTACAGTGCTCCTGCCCCCTGGCGGAGCTTATTCCTCGTCCCAGGTCTTGAGCAGCAGAATCACGTTTTTCAGCACTTCGTCCACCCCGCGCTGGTTCGGGTTGCGCATGACCGACACGAGCATTTGCACCGCATCGCGCATGGAATACTGGCGGTATTCCATCTGCGCCAGTTCGTTGTGGATCGTCGCGGGATTCATCGTGATCTCCCGCCACTTCGCCTTCAGTTCCGGCAAGGTGGGCGCGATGGGGAGGGTGAACTCCATCATCTTCTCCGCCTCGCGCGACTTGGCGGCCTCGGTCATGGCCGAATAGTCGCGCCCGCGAGGTTCCTCGCCTGGCGCTGGTTTCCGCGCACGGCACTTCGCGCATACCGGAGCGGCATCAACATTCTGAAAGCTGCAAACGTAGCATTCCCACATACAGCTGGAGCCTCCGCCGAAGAATCCCTTCTAGCATAGCAACTAAACGCGCCGTGAACAAGCCCAATTAAATCAGGTTTATTCTACAAATAATTGACTTGGAGGTTAACCCGCCCGGTAGAACTGGACCAGGCAGGACTATTCCTGATCATCCAGACCGGTGATTTCAATTTTCCGCTTGCGCGACGGCGGCTCCGGCTCTGCCACGGCCAACCCGCGCTGCCCCAGCGGCACCAGCCCCGGCTCGTCCCCGCGCAGCAGCAACTCGAACCGCGCGCGCGCGCCCTCGTCCAGCAGGTTGAACATCTCGCGCACCAGCCCCAGCATTTTGTCATGCCTGTCGCGCATCTTGAGGATCACTTCCACGCCCGCCAGGTTCACCCCTAGATCGCGCGTCATGCTGGCTATACTGAGCAAGCGCTCCAAATCGCGCTGGCTGAACACGCGCGTGCCGCCGGCGCTGCGTTGCGGCGTGATTAGCCCTAAGCGCTCGTACTGGCGGATCGTCTGCTCATGCAGCCCCGTCAAGCGCGAGATGATGCCGATGCTGTACACGCCGGTGTCACCTCTGGGCATCAGTTCCACCTCCCCACGCGCGGGTCGCCGGGGTTGAGCGCCGCGAACTCGCGCAGCAGCTCGCGGCTGCGGACATCAAGTTGCGCCGGCACAACGATCTTGACCTGCACAAGCTGGTCGCCGCGGCCTTGCCCACGCAAGTGCGGAAAGCCCTTGCCGCGCAGCCGGAACTCCGCGCCGCCCGGCGTCCCCGGCGGCACCTTCATCTGCACGCGCCCTTCCATGGTGGGTACTTCAATGGTCGCGCCGAGCGCCGCCTCGGTGATGGACACTGGCGCTTCGAGGTAGATGTTGTCGCCCTTGCGCGTGAAGTAGGGGTGGTCCTGGATCATCACATGAATGATCAGGTCGCCCGCCGGTCCGCCGCTTAAGCCGGGGTGGCCCTTGCCCGCCACGCGCACCTTGCCGCCGTCCTCGATGCCCGCCGGGATGCGGCCTTCCAGCGTGCGGCCCTCGCTGTCGCGCAGCAGCACCTGCTTGCCGGTATAGGCGTCCTGGAAGCTGATGGACACTTGCTGTTGCACGTCCGGGCCGCGCTGGCGCGTGCGGCGCTCCTGCCCGGCGAAGGGCATGCCCTGCCAGCTGCGGTCAGAGCCGTGGCCCTGGCGAAAGAGCTGCTCGAACAGGTCGTTGACGCTGCGCGGGCCAGAGCCGGAGCCGCTGAAGTGCACTTGGTAGCCGCCGCCGGGCTGGCCGCCGCCGAAGATGTCGCCCAGGTCTTCCATGTTGATGCGCTGGCCGCCGGGGCCAGTGAACCCGCCCGGGCCAGGGCCGTAGCCGCCGGGGCCGCCCGCACCGCGCGTGGTATACGCCTCGTGCCCGGCGTGGTCGTACAGCTCGCGCTTGTCCTTGTCGCTGAGCACGCTGAAGGCTTCCTGCAGCTCCTGGAACTGCCGCTCCGCCTCAGGCTTGCCGGGGTTGACATCCGGGTGCAGCTTGCGCGCCTGTTTGCGGTAGGCCTTCTTGATGTCGGCCTCGCCCGCACCGCGCTTCACACCCAAAATGTCGTAATAATCCCTTGGCATTTCTCACTACTTGGTATTACTTTGTGCCAGCCTAGCACGTCTTGTTTGGAGTGCCGCTAGCAAATTCATACAATCTTCCAGTTGCACTTTGAAGTTATGGCCATACCTACGCCAGACTTCAGCCTCGTTCTGCAACTCATCTCGCAGGTTAGTGAGCTTCACGATGTTCTCATCCAATTTCATAAGCAATTGAGTAGCAGGTATTTCCTCGCCAACTTTGCACTGGGCAATCTTCGCGTCATACTCACGGAGACGAGCTT
>CAYXMN010000009.1:4667-30225 GCA_964465955.1 uncultured Planctomycetales bacterium | reverse complement strand
GTTTCCTCGGTGAGGTCGGCGATGCGCTGGAACGTGATGCGCGCTTCGTCCTTGCGCGTATCGATGTTAACCAGCAAGCCGCTGATCACGATGGTGGCCAGCGCGGTCAAGGCAATTAACGCGATATAGATCCACAGCTTCTTCATGGCTATCTCCCTAGCTTAGTTGCGCGGGCCATGGCCCACAGACGGATGGCAGCGCAGGCAGTCGAATTCCTCACCGTCCGGCACGGTGTGCGCGGTAATCCCACTGATAAACTCCGCGTGGCACTCCTGGCAGTTGTGCAGCAGCCGTTGCCGGTTCACCTCGCGGATCTGGATCGGGTACTTGAAGTTTTGCAGGGTGAACTTCAGACTGTGGTTGAATCCATTCTCGGCCTTAGTCAGATACTTGGGCACCAGCGTGTGGGGGGTGTGGCAATCGTTGCAGGTCGCCCAGTTGTGATGGCTGGAGCTGGTCCAGCTGCTGTAATGATCATCCATGATGTGGCAGTTAGCGCAGGCCTGCGGGTCGTTGCTGAAATACGACCAGCCGTGGGCATAGTTAAATGTGTAAAGCCCGACGCCAAAGGCCATGCCAACCAGGATGCTCAATACAGCAAGGGCTTTGTGCATATGCTGTCCAAGTGTAGAACGTGGCGCGCAAAGCGTGAAGGACCGGCGGCGGTAGGTGCCACCGCCGCCGGCCACTCCTGTCGGGAGTGCTAATTCGCTCCGGCACTCGCCGGAGTGAGGATCGCCTTGAGATCTTCAAACGGATCGCCGATCGGTTTAATGCCGAACTTGTCCACCAGGATGCCCAGCACAGTGGGTGTGATGAACGCGGGCAGGCTCGGACCGAGGCGGATGCCGCTAATACCGAGGTGCAGCAGGGTGAGCAGGATCGCCACCGCTTTTTGCTCGTACCAGCTCAGAACCAGGCTCAAGGGCAGTTCGTTGACGCCGCAGCCGAACGCATCCGCCAGCGCTCCGGCGATGCGGATCGCCGAGTAGGCATCGTTGCACTGGCCGATGTCCAACAGGCGCGGAATGCCGCCGATGTCGCCGTACTGGTGCTTGTTGAAACGGTACTTGCCGCAGGCCAGGGTCAGGATGACGCAGTCTTGCGGAACGGCGTCGGCGAATTCGGTGTAATAGTTACGCCCGCTCTTGGCGCCGTCGCAGCCGCCGACAAGGAAGAAGTGGCGCACCGCGCCGTTTTTTACCGCTTCGATTACCTTATCCGCCACACCAAGCACGGCGTGATGGCCGAAGCCGACGAGGATTGTGTTATCCGGTCCGTCCGCGCTAAAGCCTTCCGCGGCAAGGGCCGCAGCAATCACGGGGCTGAAGTCCTTGCTGCCGTCAGCCTGCGCCTCAATGTGCAGGACGTCCGGCCAGGCCACCAGCCCGGTGGTGAAGATCCGCGCCTTGTATGTGTCGCGCGGCTTCTGAATGCAGTTGGTGGTCATGAGGATCGCACCGGGGAAGGCGTCGAATTCTTTAGCCTGGTCCTGCCACGCACCGCCGTAGTTACCCACCAGGTGCTTGTATTTCTTCAGCTCGGGATAGCCGTGGGCGGGCAGCATCTCGCCATGGGTGTAGATGTTCACGCCCTTGCCTTCGGTCTGCTCCAGCAGCGCCTTCAAGTCATGCAGGTCGTGCCCGCTGATCAGGATCGCCTTACCCTTGACGGGGTTGATGCGCACCGGCGTCGGCACGGGATGGCCATAGGCCTCGGTGTTCGCGCTGTCGAGCAGCTCCATCACCTGCAGGTTGATCTCGCCGGCCTCCAGGCTGCGGCGCAGCATTTCTTCCGCTGTGAACTCGCCCTCGGCGAGGAAGCGCAGTCCTTCCAGGAAGCGCGCATACAGCTCAGGCGCGTCCTTGCCTAGCACACGGGCATGGTCGAAATAGGCCGCCGCGCCTTTTAATCCGTAGGTGTAGAGTTCAAGCAAGCCGTTGATGTCCGGGCCGTATTCCATCCCGCGGGTGAGAATCGACACAGTCGCGCCTTGGGCGATGAGTCCCTCCAGGTCGTTGGCGGGCACCCACTTGGCCGGGCTGCCGGCCTGGATGCAGTTCTCACCGGAACCTTCGCAGACGCCCTGGCACATGTCGTGCGCACGCTCCTTGAGCGCATAAGCCTTCAGCAGCATTTCCTGCAATCGCAGAGGGTCAAAGTCCACGTTAGTTACCGTGGTGAACAACGCCTCGATTACGAATACATCTATCTCACGGTCGCGCTTGCCGTTCACGCGGGCGCGATGGGCATATTGCGCGATACCCTTGGCGGCATGCACGAGCAGGTCCTGCAGCGCGGCGGTCTGAGGCGACTTGCCGCAGACGCCGCCGTTTGTGCAGCCCGTCCCATGGGCGGTCTGTTCGCATTGAAAACAAAACATGGACATCGTTGCACCTCTTTACCTTGTGGAAATCGCTTATGCGATAATCTAGATATAGTTTATCCGAAATTATGAAGATGTCAAGGGGGTGAGCAAAAAATCGTGGAAAAATTCTCGAATTCGAAGTGCGTGGAGGGGCGGGGCTGCGCTGGGAGTGATGCAGGTAAAATGCTCGCACAGTCTGGGAGTAGGCCGGGCTGCCAGCCCGGCATAGTTGTCTCTGCGGGTAAGGATGTCGGTGCTGCTCCACAATGCTGTAATCATGTTTCCCCGAGGCGCGACAGCGGCGTCGATCAAGGCAGGCCTCCATGCCCGCCGGGGAGGAAGCGCGGGCCAGGCAGCCCGCACGCAGAGTTTCCGCGCCCGCCGCGCGGTTGCAAGGGTCCCACCCTCCGTCCTGTACGCGGAAGGCGCGCTGGGCTATTCCACAGCGATGCGGTATGCAAATGACCACCGAGTATGCGCGGGCTTGTTATTTCCGCTGTCTTTTCGATTATTAACACAAGGAGGTGGCCATGCGCCAGAAAATCGCGGTTATATCTGTGCTGGCGGGGATATTGCTGTGCGCTGCACCTGCGTTGGCTTAAAACACCTGGGATGATGTGCCGTTGGATTATTGGTCGTATGTAGGTCTCAATTATTTGTGCGAGACAGGTGTACTAGAGGGGTATCCGGAGGGATTCTGGGATGGCAGTCGTGTACATACCCAGTATGAGTTTTCCCATGCGACTGCTTGCGTCTTTACGCTGTCGCCACAACACAGCGCACGCCGGGGGAGTTGGAGATAGAGCAGGCGTGGACACTTGCGGATGAGCGGGAACAGTGGTTCTGATATGTTGTAGGGGCCGGATTCATCCGGCCCGTATTGCCGGGCGAAGCATGGCTTCGCCCCTACGAAGATGCCGGCAGGATGCTAGCGCTCCCACGGGCGGCATGAATGCCGCCCCTACCGCGCGCGTTCCAGACGGCCATAATACTTGCTGCCTTTCGCGTCCGGGTACAGCTCTGCTAGCCCCCGGCGCGCCAGTTCTTCTTGCAGCAATAGCTCGCCGTCGCCGGTCTCCAGCCAAATCCAGCCCAAGCTGCGGCCGTACTTATCCTTCGGCGTTTTAGGATCAACCTCCAGCCAGATGCGCCGCGCGCCTTCGCACAAGCGCGCGCATTCCAGCGCGCTGGCGAAACTCGCCGCCGTGCCCAGCTCCGGTGCGTCGATGCCGATCAATCGCACCTTGATCTCACCGCCCTGGTCCGCGCGCACGCGCAAGGTGTCGCCGTCGGTAACCTTCACCAGCGACACCTCGATCTGCCCTGGGTTCGGACGCACTAGCCAGTGCGTGCAGGTGCGCCAGCCCAGCCAGGCGCAGGCGGCGAGCAGCAACACGAGCACTAGAACTGTCTGCCAGCGCCGCCGTTTGCGGGGGAGTGCCTTCGCGCGCATCAGAGAAGTATAGCGCGGCAAGCTGGCAGCCGGGGACGGCTGCCGCCACGCGTGTGGGAGGAATCACGGGAGGCATGAATGCCTCCCCTACGACGCATTTACTTGGGCCGGATGCCGAAGAACGCCTTGATCACGTGGTTCGCCATGTCCGGGTTCTCGCGCAAGCGACGGGTGGAATAGGCGTACCAGTGCGGGCCAAAGGGCACATAGACCCGCAGCTTGTGCCCGGCCCTGATGATGATCTGGCGCAGGCTGGGGTCCACGCCGAGCAGCATCTGGAACTCGTACTGGCCGGGCTGTAGTTTCAGCTCGTCGATCAGCGCCATCGCGCCGTGGACGAGGTGCTCGTCATGGGTGGCGATGCCGACGTACACCCCGCGGGTAAGCAGCTTGCGCAGCGCGGCGAGGTAATTCGCGCGCACGGTCTCGTACTGCTTCCAGGCGACAGTGCGCGGCTCGATGTAAATGCCCTTGCAGAGGCGGATGTGCGCTTGGGCTTCCGGCAAGCCGTCGATGTCGGCGAGCGTGCGGCGCATGTAGGCCTGCAGCACGGTGCCGACGGTGCCGTACTTGGCGTGCACGGCCTTGTAAATGCGCAGGGTGGCGTCGGTGGTCTGATGGTTCTCCATATCGATGGTGATATGGATGCCGCGCTCCTTGGCGGCGGCGCAGATGCGGTCGATGTTGTCGTGGCAGAAATCCTCGCCGAGATCGAGGCCGAGCATCGTCGGCTTGACGGAAACGGACGGGTCGGTAACCTTATCCGCCTGGATGCGTTCGATCAGGCGCAAGTAATCCTCGACGAACGACAGCGCCATCTCGCGGCTGGTGACTGACTCGCCCAGCACATCCATGGTCACGCGCGCGCCTTCCTCCGCGAGCAGCCGCACCTTCTCCATCGCCTGGTCGAGGGTGATGCCCGCGACGTACGGTTTGGCGGCGAATCCCACCAGCGGCTTCGGGATCAGCGGCATCATGGCAACAACCATGCGCGACAACACGCCCATAACACTCCTCCCACGGACAATTCCGCCCGTAGGCCAGGAATAGGGCGGAAGAACACTCGCAGCGGCGGCCCTGTGCCGGACGGGAGCCTGGCGCTCCACAAGCGATCATACGCTTGTCTCAGCCCAGTGTCAATGCGGGTTAATGGGAAGCACGCGGTACGCGCGCCCTGGTCGAATTCAGCGTGCCGGCGGTTTCCGGCCTGCAATATGTCGCAGGCCAGGGCGGGCCGCCTCCAACAAACTCGGCAAGCAAGCTCCGAGCCGCTGCCATTTCGCATGGTTTACAATCTCCTCATGAACGCAACAGACCTTAAGCTGTACTTCACGCCGGTGCACCCGCTCAATTTCCCGTTCCGCGAGATCCTCGAAGAAAGCGAGCACCCGTCGGAGCGCTGGCCGCATGTCAAGCGCGCGGTGTCGTTGTTCATCGATCTCGACGAGATGCTCGCGGTGCTGGTCACCTTCAAACTGGCGGACGCACCGGGCCATATCGACTTGACGCGCTGCTATACCGCCAAGGTCGCGCCGCGCGCCCAGTATAAGAATCCGCTGGCGGCGTTCCCCGACCGGCTCGCGGTCGCGGACCAGTGCGAGGCGCGGTTCGCGGACAAGCTAGCGCAGTTTTACGGCAAGCCGGGAGCCGAGCGCCCTGCGCAGTGGCACGTGCTCTAGCCATGGCGATCGCGCTCATCATCGGCGGCACCCGGCGCGTCGGGCGCTGGGCCAGCGAGGCGCTGCTCGCGGCGGAGCACACCGTCCACGCCACGTTCCGCAGCCGCGGGCAGGACGCGGAAAGCTTCGCCGCGGAGATGGGGCAGGCGGGGTACATGCTGCATCTAGCGCAACTCGATTGCGCCGACGAGCAAGCGACTCAACGCGAGATCAGCGCGGTGGCGCAGGAGCAGGGCGGGCTGGACATCCTGGTCTATTGCCCCGGTGCGTCGCTGGCGGAGAAGCTGATGGCCACCAGCGGCGAGAACGCGCTGCACCTGTTCCAGAGCAATGTGCTGGGATTCCACCACTGCGTGCGCGCGGCGGTGCCCTATCTGCGGCTGAGCCAGGCCGGGCGCATCGTCAATTTCATTAGCATCAGCACGGACGCGGCGCGCGCGTTCCGCGACATGCCCATGTATAGCGCGTGCAAGACGATGCTGGCGGGCTACACGCGCAGCCTGGCGCGCGAGCTGGCGGGCGACTCTGTCACGGCGAACAGCATCGCGCTGGGGATCACCACGCTGGAGGCGGATGGCGCGGTGGCCTACGACCTGGCGAATCTGCCGATGAGGCGCGCGGTGAGCGGCGAGGATGTGGCGGCGGCGCTGTGGCAGCTCACCGGGCCGGCGAGCGGCCAGCTGACGGGCAGCGTGCTGAACCTGAGCGGCGGCTGGGGGCTGTAACCTCTATCGGGCTAAAAGTCCCGGATGCACTGCGAGGTATACTTTCATCATGGGTGCAACCCGCCGGTTGACGGCATTTATCACGCGGGAGGGGGACGGTTACGTCGCGCTCTGCCCCGAGCTGGACATCGCCAGCCAGGGCGCGAGCGTTGAGGAAGCGCGCGCCAGCCTGGCCGAAGCGCTGGAGCTGTTCTTCGAGTGCGCCAGCCCGGCGGAAATCGAGGAGCGGCTGTCCCGCGAGACCTATGTCTCCAGCATCGAACTGCCGCTGAGCGCCTGAACATGGGCAAGCTGGGGTGTTCAGCGGGGTTGAAGTATGCAAGCTGCTTGAGGCGCATGGCTTCAGCGAAGCGCGCCGCCGGGGCAGTCATATCATTATGCAACTGCGCAGCGGGGATTCCACGCGGACAGTGCCAGTACCGGATCATGCTGAGTTACGGCAAGGCACGCTGCTGAGCATTATCCGCCAATCCGGCCTGGAACGCAGCATCTTCGAGAAGTAAGCGCAGGTTCCATGGCCGCCATTCAAGGCAAGCTCACGATTGACGCCGTAGGGGCGAAGCCATGCTTCGCCCTGGGAGCGCTGCCATCTTGACAGGTGTACCACAGGTAGCCCGGCCTTCAGGCCGGATATCTTGAGATTCCGGGTCTAAAGGCCCGGCCACCGGGGATGGGCGAAGCATGGCTTCGCCCCTACGAGGATCGGAAGCTACGGTATATGGCGGTCACGGAGACCCGCCTAACAATGACCCCGCCCATGCCATCCCACCCCTTATCATATTCATGATGGATCATCCCAAGGAAGCTGGCCGTTACCGCCTGGAGCGCACCGGCGCGCAGCGCTTACCCAGCGCGGGCCTGGCCTGGGCGGGCGAGCTGAACGAGCAGCAGGCCGCCGCGGTGCTCGCGCCTGCCGGCCCGGTGCTGGTGCTCGCCGGCGCGGGCTCGGGCAAGACGCGCGTGATCACCTACCGCGTGGCGTACCTGATCCGCGAGCTGCGCGCGCTGCCCCAGCAGATCATGCTTGCCACCTTCACCAATAAGGCCGCGCGCGCGATGCTGGAGCGCTGCGAGGAAGTCGCCGGACCGGCGGCGCGCCAAGTGACGGGCGGCACGTTCCACCACATCGCGAACCTGCTGCTGCGGCGCTACGCCAAGGCCGCGGGCTATGACGCGAACTTCACCATCCTCGACGAGGCGGATAGCCGTAGCGTGATGAAAATATGCCGCGGCGAGGCCGGGGTGGATACCCGCGATAAAGCGTTCCCCAGCGACCGGCTGCTGTGCAACATCGCCTCCGCGATCGTCAACACGAACACGGACCTCGACACGCTGCTGGCTCGGCGCTACGCGCACCTCTACGAACAGCGCGACGCCATCGAGCGCGTGCTGATCGACTACCACCTGCGCAAGCAGGCCTCAAACCAGATGGACTTCGACGACCTGCTGGTCAACCTGTATAAGCTGCTGACGAACCCGGAGCAGCGCGGCGTGCGGGTCGCGCTGGCGCGTAAGTTCCAGCACATCCTCGTGGACGAATACCAGGATGTGAACCACATCCAGGCCGCGATCGTGCGTGAGCTGTACGCGGGCGTGCCGGAAGAAGAACTGGTGGCACAGCCGCCCCCGGCTGTGGACGCAGGCGAGGCGCCTGCGCCACCAGGAGACATGTCAGGCTGGGACTGGGAGGACGGCGCGGACCTGGCTCCGCCGCTGCCCGCTATTCCGGTGGGGCAAGCTTCCAGCTTGCCAGCAGATTCGCAAGCAAGCAGAGATGCTCGCGCCATGGAATCGCAAGCAGGGATGCTTGCGCCACCAGATCAGATATCTCCTACAATACCGCCGCCATCCGCCGCCCGCAGCCTGTTCGTCGTGGGTGACGACGCGCAGAGCATCTACCGTTTCCGCGGCGCGGACTACGCGCAAATTCGCAGCTTTCCGCAGTCCTTCCCCGGTGCGCGCGTCTACAAGCTGGAGACGAACTACCGCTCTGTGCCCGAGGTGCTCGCGCTGGCCAACGGGGTGCTCTGCGAGGCTGATCCGCTGTTCCAAAAGGAGCTGCGCGCTGTACGGGCATCCTGCGAGACACGCCCGTTGCTGCTCGCGTGCCATGATGCCGAGGAACAGGCCGAGTTTGTCGCCGAGCAGATTCTCAAGCTGCGCGAGGACGCGGGCCTGGAATATGAAGATATCGCCGTGCTCTATCGCGCGCACAACAACCGCCTGGAAGTTGAGTTGCAACTCACCCAGCGCGGCATCCCGTTCATCGTGCGCGGCGGCTTGCGCTTCTTCGAGCAGGCGCACATCAAGGACCTGCTGAGCTATGTCGTCGTGCTGGCGAACCGCCGCGATGAACTGGCGTGGCAGCGCATGCTCGACATGTGCCACCGCGTCGGGCCCAAGACCATCGCCGGTGTGCTGACCGAGATCCGCAAAGCCACCGACGGCGAAGGCGGGCCGCTGGGGCGTTTCATCGGCAACGGGATCGTGGACAAGCAGCGCGGCCAGGCCAAGTCATCGCTCAAGGAGCTGCAAGGCTTCCTCGCCGGGCTGGAGGTGCAGGCCGAGAAGCTGCCGGTGGCCGAACTGCTCAAGCAAGTGCTCGACCAACGCTACCACGAGTATTTGCAGGTGAAATATGAGAATGCGCACGAGCGACTGCAGGATTTAGAACAGCTCATCGTGTTCGCCAGCCGCTTCGATACGCTGACGGGATTTTTAGCCGAGGTCGGCCTGGCCGGCAGCTTCGCCGGGGCGCACTTCACCGGGCCGCAGGTGGAGGTGGACCGCGAGGAAGGCGCGGTGACGCTGTCCACGATCCACCAGGCCAAGGGGCTGGAGTGGACTGCGGTGTTCCTGATCCACGTGCAAGACGACGTGCTGCCGCACCGGATGACGCGCGACGACGCGGAGCAAGAGGACGAGGAGCGGCGGCTTTTGTACGTGGCGGTCACGCGCGCCAAGGAAATCTTGTTCATGAGCTACCCGCAGGTGGTGCAGACGCGCGACTTCCAGCGGCTGATCATGCGCCCGAGCCGGTTCCTGGAAGGGCTGCCCGGCGAGTGCTACGACCTGGCGACGCTGGAATGGGGCGGGGAGTAGGGTGGCAGCGGCGCTCGCTAGTAGGGGCCGGGCTCTATCCCGGCCCGTCTTCGTAGGGCGAAGCATGGCTTCGCCCCTACGGGGATGGCGGGCAAGCGACCCGCCCCACCGAAAATACAGTACACCCGCACCCCTACAAAACAAAAGCCCCAGGGATTGAACCCTGGGGCCGTCTGCAATCCCCTCCGGCCTAGAGCGGAGCCCCAAGCTCGGGAGGGGCTCACATCCGTGTGTGCCGGCCGGCGTGGCAAGCCACGCTCGGGGACTTAGGCGCAACCAGCCGTGCTAGACCCGCGCGCCAACGCCAAACAGTACAAGCGGGATCGCCCGCGCCGTCCGGCGCGGCTCATCAACAGAATGCTGAGGCAATCGTGGCTGGTCACTATTCCTGCTCCTCCGTGAACTGGAACATTGTAAGTGTACCGCAGGGTTAGGCCGCCGGCAAGAGGTTTTGTTGATGTAATGCAGGTTAAATGCTCGGGTGTCAGATTCTGGGAGGCAGCCCCCCTGTTCGCGTCAGCCTCCGCATGCTCCCCTTTCCCAAGAAAAAAGAGAAGCCAGAGATGATCTCTCATCTCTGGCCCACTCTCTCTGCCAGTTGGATAGCCGTCAGTTCCCCCCTGACGGTAGGGACCCGGCTGGCGCCGCTAGGCGGCGCCCGTGCACGGGGTCGGTATCAAGACTACTTGCACTTATCGCACTTAGACTTGCACTTACCCTTGCACTCCTTACGCTCACACTCCTTACCGGAGACGACGCCCTTGGTCACCGTCGGGCAACCTTCGTTGCAGGCGAAGTCGCAGTCCCAGCAAGCAGCGCAAACGGGGAACTCGTTCTGACAGCAGTCACCAGCACATAGGTAACCGCTATACAGGGCGGTCCAGTTCTCAAAGTCGAGGTCCTTGACGAGGCAAATCAGATCGTTGCCGATCATCCACAGGCCTTCGCCATAGGTCGCGAGGTCGGCGTAGTTACGCTCCTCACCGCGGCCCAGCTCGTCCTCAACCTTGCCTAGGATCTTCGTGCCCTCGTTATCCTCGTTCGGATAGAAGTTGTAGGTCGCCAGCTCGTCGGTGATCGTGTTGATCTGCTCGATCGTTGCAGCGATCATGTCGACGTGGAGCTGCCAGGCTAGCGGGTCAATCAGGTGCTCGCGGCTACGGCCTAAAATTACCAACTCAGCTTCGATGTTGTCACGGATGCAGCTATCCTGGAAGATCAGCCACTCGTAGTTATAACCATCGAGCTGCAGGCTCAGACCGTGGTCACGGTACTGGCACGCTAAATCGCTAAGGTTGCGGATGTACTTCACCGCGGCAAACTGATCAACAGCACTGCCGTTCGCGAAGGCCGGAACGGCCATCCCCAACACCAGCAAAGCGACTGTAATAGCCATGAACTTGCGCATTACAGAATCACCTCCTCTTCGCGCAGATTTGAGGCCCAATTATAGCATGGTTTATTAACTGTCAAGGGGCAAACCCCGATTAAATAACAACCGCCCTTGATCCGCTAATCAAGTATTAAGCCAATTTCCAGTCCAGCCGTGTCCCGCACAAAGTCCCAATACGCCCCTACTTCATAGCTATTGAGACGTTTCAGCGTTGAAACCTGCAAGGTGTGGAATGCTTCGCGGTCGATGTCGTAGACCCCTTGAATCACGTGCCTCAGTTGCGGGAACAGGCGCGCGCTGGCGGCGAAGTCAACTTCCTGCCGGCGCACAGCATCCGTGGCGAACACAGGTGTGCCCTGGTCATCATTGTTGCGGTAGAGCACAAAGTTATCAAAGCGCCCTTGGCGGAGGATTAGCCCGGCCTGGCCGGAGAAGACGCGATAGTCCTCGTTCGCGTCTTGATACTCGATATACTTGCCGCCCAGCCCGCTGGTGAAGTACAGCCCGCCGCCCAGCGGCACCAAGGCGAATTCAAGCTGGGACTCGCCCGCCAGGCGCGTATCCTCCACCTGGCCCGCCGGCACGTTTTCGCGCACGCTGCCTGGTGTTTTGTAATTGAGATCGCCATATTCGCCGGCGAGCTCGAACTGGCGGATACCCCACTCTGCCAGGTTCAAGCGCTGGCGGAAGAGCAAATTGTAACCGGCATGGCGTTCGTACGGCACGCGCCGGGTGTCCACTTGCGCCAGGCCGCCGTATTCCACGCCCAGTTCCATCCCATTCAGCGGCGTGACATAGGTATATGCATGGGCGAGCAGATCAAAATCTGCAGAGTAGTCGAGCAGCAGATCGGTCTTGAAGCTGCCGAAGTCGAAGTACACCGGCTGGCGCCAGGCCACGCCGTCGCCGCTGACATTCGCTTTGGGCAAGCCAAACGAGTACAGGTGCGGCTCTTGTTCTGTGGGCAGGGTGTATTGCGGCCAGCTGCCCAGGCGGATGCCGCTGATCTCCAGCGCCAGGCCGCGCAAGATGACCTGCGAGCCGTTGAACAGCACCTCGTTGGCCGAGACGAACAGGTCGGGCTCGGGATGGCTCGAATGGGTGAAGCGCGCACCACTGAGCACCAGGCTCTGGCTGTCGGCGCGCTGTTCGAAGTGCGCCTGGCCGGCTAGCAGCCAAAGCGTCTCCGGCGGCAGGCCGAGGAAATGCCCAGGCAGTTCCGCCCGCGGCTCCGCGGCGGCGAGGTTATCGCTATCGAGCATTTCGGCAAACGGCAGGCCGAGGCGCAGCCCGGCGACATCCAGCCGCTGCATGCCGGGGTCATAAGCCAGCTCGTCGCAGTCTACCGCCAGCGGCGTGCCGCTCAGGCTTAAATTCACGGCCCCGGCGAGCTGCGCCACCCCCGTCTCCTGGTCATAGCTGGCGCTCTCAGCGGTGGCGAGAACGGTGCGGCCATCCACCAGCGAGGTGATGGTCAAGGTCACCCCGCCCCAGGCCTGCACCAGGCCTTGCGAGTCGATTTCCGCCTCAGCGGCTTGCAGGCTGTCCGGATACTCGCCTTCACGCAATATATATATATGGCTGTCTGAGGCGCCGAACAGGACGTCCTCAACGGCTGTTGGCGGTGGATCCGCGGGCGCGAGGGTGCCAAGCGCGACTTCCTGGGCGGTGGTCGCCTGGCTGAGAGAAACTGCGGAGTCCTCGGCGGAAGCCGGCTGGGGCGCGGCAAGGAGCCAGGCTACAGCCCAGCCCAGCAATAGCGCGGGTGCCAGGGCGCGCCTGGCCGCGCACGACTCTCCGCCTCGCCTCCTCAAAGGACGCTAATTGTAGCACCGACTGGGGATAGTCTGTGGATAACGGCGTTAGGACAACCAGTTCGCAAGCGCCTGCGGTTCACTTCCCGGCCAGCTCAGCTGGGCGCCCTGGCCGGTCCAGGCCTCGTCCCACTGCGTCTTCAGCCCGGTGGCCGCTTCATAATCCGCGATGGCCGGCAGCACCCGCTGTTCAATCACCTCGCGGGCCACGAGCGCGAGAATCCCGCCCCCAAACCCGCCGCCCACCAGCCGCGCGCCGTATACGCCTGCTTTGCCGTCGACGAAGGACACCAGTTGATCAAGTTCGGGGGTGCTGACCTCATAATCATCGCTCAGGCTGTGATGGCTGGCGGTAATGAGTTGCCCGAGTTCAAGCATCTCGCCGCGCGCCAGATGCTGAGCCGCCTGCTCGACTCGCCGCTGCTCCGTTACCAAATGGCGCAGGCGCATGTTCAACGGCTCCGGCAAACGCTGGATCTCCTTGAGCAATGCGTCATGAGGCACGTCGCGGAAGGCGGTGAACTCACCGAGCCGGGCCTGCAGCAGCTTGAAACCTTGCTCCAGCTCCTGGCGGCGCTGGTTATATCCGCTCTCCGCCAGCCGCCGCGGCTGTCCTGAGTCGATCACCAACAGCGCCGCCGCGCCGAGGTTTAGCGGGATATAGCGGTGGGACAGCGCTTGCGTGTCGAAGAGCACCGCTTGGCCGAGCTGGCCGTAAATGGAGACATACTGATCCATCAGGCCGCAGGCCACGCCGAGCGCTGCCTGCTCTGCACGCTGGCAAAGCTGCGCCAGCCCCGCGCCGGTCAGCCGCTCTTTATGCGGCTCCAAGGCGAGCAGCGCACCGGCGACCGCGACTGCGAACGCGGCGGAGCTGCTCCAGCCGCGCTCCAGGGGCAGGTCGGAGAACACGCAAAGATCAGCCCCGCTGGTGCCGGTGGCCAGCGCCAGTTCATGCACAAAGCGGGTGAAACGCTCGGGCGGCGCTTCGTTGGGGTCGACTTCCGCCACCCCGGCGTCGAGGTATTGGTCGCTATGCACGCGCACGCGCCCGGCCTCGCCGCGGACGGCGGCGACGGTGACGCCTTTGTCCAGCGAGAACGGCAGCACCTGGCCGCCGGCGTAGTCGATGTGCTCGCCGATCAAGTTCACCCGGCCCGGCGCTTGGCAGAACACCTGTGCGGCGGCGCCATACGTGCGTCCAAAACTGGCGGCAGCAGATGCCGTGTCGATCATGGCTCGAAGTATAGCAAGCGGGAAGTACGACGCTAACCGTCCATCCCCGCCAGCGTGTGGCGCTGCAGGCCGCCGCCGGCCAGCGGGGTCACGTAGAATTGCACGGGGGTGTGTCGCAGTAAGTCGATCGTGTGCGCATCCGATTCGCCAAAGTTGATGAAGATCTCCGCGCCGGGCCAGATCCGCACCGATACGTTCCACTTCGTGGTACGCGTGGCGGGCAAGCCTTCGAGCGTGGTGGTTTCTTGCCGCTCCGGCGAGACCGCCTTGCCCTCGACCAAGTACGTCCCCGGCCGCGCGTCTTCCGGCAGTGCCAGCCTGATGCACCAGCCTTGGTCGCGTTCAATCCAGGCTAACTCCAAATCGAGGGGCTCTAGGTGCTCCAGCTCCGTTGCCAGTGGTGGTAAGACGTGGTGGTATTCCGGTCCGCCAGCCTGCGGGGTGACGGTAATCTCAATCGGCGTTTGGCGCAATTGCGAACAGAACTCTTCGCTTAAGCTCGCTGCTGAGATAAAGACTTCTTTCGTGTTCTCGATTTCGGCAACCGCACGCCAACCGGTGGCGAACTGCAGCGCACCGGCAGGGGCGCCAAGTTGTGTGGAAGGCTCATAAATATCAGCCGCCGCTGTCAAGGCAAACGAACCCGGTGCGGCGTTCTCCATTTTCGCGCGGATGCACCAACCCTCAGTCAGTTCAACCCAGCACAACTCGAGCGTGTAGGGCGGTTGTCCGTCCACCACCGTGTCGTTCACGGTGTCCGCGGAAGCTGCCTGCGCAGCTGCCACATCATTCGCCAATAGGCCGCACGCCAGCGCCAGCCCCAAGACAAGTGTCGCCCAGCTAGTTTTGCTGCTCATGGTTCCTCCCAAGGCTACCGTTGCTCAAAAACCATGGCGCGGTCGCGCCAGCTTACGTTTACTTAACTGCGGCTCTAGCGGCTGTTAGGACTCGCGCGGGGCAGTCGTGTTCTCTCGCTCCAGATCGCCGAAGGCCTGCCCGCCCGCGGCGAGGTAGTCCATGATCACATCATCTGCATCCTGCCAGAACTCAGCGTCTTTGAAGGTGCGGCGGCTCAAACCGCGTTCGATGCCCTCGTCGATGAAAAGGAAAGGGATTCGCGGCTGCTTAGCCGAATCAACGCCCGAAGCACCGCCGTTTGCGGAACTTGCGTTCGTTCCGACTTCCAGGTTCCCAAAAAGAGCATTACGCAAGTCCTGGGGCGTAAACGGTAGTCCGGCGTCCCAGATGGCGACCTGTTCTACAGGTATCTGCGCCAACACCGCCAAATTAATCAGGCGCTCCCGCCAGTCCGGCTTAACCGTCAGGATGAGCAGCTGTGTGCCGTCGGGCGGCAGCGGTTGGATTGCGCCAGGGTTGTCGGCGGTATAGAAACCAAACCATGACGGGCTGTAGCGATAAGGGACTCGATCCTGCAGGCGCTCCACTTCAACCCAAAACTGCTGATCCCTGCTGTAGCCGTCGGTCAATAGCTGCTGCAAGCGCAGCAGGTGTTCATCCTTGCTCTCCGGCACTAGCAGGCCTTGCCCGGCGAAGTAAGCCGCCAGGATCGCGTAGTTGATGCCACTCTCCCAGGGGCGGATGCGGTTGACCCGGCCATAGATCTTCACCGGGTCGCCGTGCGGGTCGTAAACCTCGCACCACGCACCCTCGGGCGTGGCCGTGGCCAGCAACTGCGTGAGTAGTTCTGTGCAGGCCGCGCTGTCGCCGTTGTTGCGCGCGGCGTTGAGCCAGGTGCCCAGTGCATGCCCGGTGGCAAACCCGCTCCAAGGCGTCGTCCACCAGCTGATGCGCGGCTGCCCGGCCGTCTCCCACGCAGTCGGCTGGCGCAGGCGGGTCTTGGCTTCGCTGTACTGCCCAGCGGTCAGCTGGCCGATCTGAAACCGCTCGCCGTCTAAATCATCCGAGCCGCCGGAGTGGTTGAGGCTTAGCGCATACTCGCTTAGGCTGATGTTGCTGAAGGGCTGCGGCCAGAGCTGTCCTGTCGCGGTGCTGATCGCCGGAGCGAGGCCATCCTTCGGCCAAGTGAAATCGTACTTGTAGCGGCCCAGGCATTGATCCAGGTGCCAGGCTAGCCGCTGCGCATCCTGGCGGTCGTCGTAATCTGAGGACATCTCCTGCACGGCGAGCGCGGCGCTCCAGTGCATTAGGGTGTTGTCGAAGCTGCAAAAGCCCTCGGTGGGGATGTAGCCGCTGGGGAAGCCGATCGCTCCGCTTTCCTCGCGGTCGTAGGTGGAGTAGAGCGCGCCCTGCGTATACGTCTCGTCGCCGTGGAAGTATGCGCCGTAGGTTTGGTCGAACTGCATCGTGAACAGGTTGTGCGTGAGGAAGGGCCAAGCCTCGCGGATGAAAGCGTCCGCCTCGTCCTCCCGCCCAGCCTCGCGCATGGCGCGCCAGAGCAGGTAGTGCTGGAGCACGATCAGGCTCGGCACCTCGGCGTGTTCCACCGTCACGCCCTCCCAGTCCGCGCGCGCGATGCCGACGCGGGAGAGGTCGCCGGGGGTTGCGTATTGGGGAGCGGCGGACGCTGTGCCGCCGCTGTTCCCGGCGGCAGGGACGCCGCCGCTACCCGGTTGCCACCCCGGCAGCTCGCTTAAGTCCAGGTCGAGCGGCACGAGCATGTGGCAATGCTGATATTTCAGGCACGCCGCGCGGTGGTAGCGCAGCATGCGCATTACTTCGTCGAAGCGCCCGTTGGCGAGGTATGCGAGGATCGGCCCATTGCTGTCGCGCACCCAGTAGCCGTGGTAGCTCACCATCGGGCTCACGCCGCCACTGTAGGCGTCGCGCTGGGTCTCGATGATCACCGGCAGCTGGAGCATGAGGTCGTCGAGGCGCGGATCGCCGGTATCGAAGCGCTGGGTGTGCGACGACCACTCGCTCCACCACCCCAGCGTTTGCGCGCGGTACTGCGCCACGCACTCCGCGCCGAGGTCCAACGCCGGGCGCGGCTCATCATCCCGGTTCACGATGCAAGCGATCGCACACCGCCGCACGCCGTCCACGCCGGGGCCGTCCCACTGCAGCAAGTAGCGGCCTTCCACGGCAAGCAGCCTGCTGCATTGCACCGTCAGCCGAGAGCCGTTTTGGCTTACCACAAGGTCGTTGCCGTCAACTTCAGCTGTAGCATCAGACAGCTCAAGCTGGATCAGGAGTTGCTTGCCATCAGCGGCAGGCGCGAACGCGAATTCGCGGATGATCACGGGGAGGCCGGGCACAGCGTAAGCCAGGCTATACAGCGTTCCGGCGGTGCTGCGCTGCACCGTGCGCACCATGGCCGCGCCGCGCAGCTGCTGGATCGACTGGCTCAGGATCGCCACCTGCTCGAGTGCACTGGGCGGTTGCCCCTGCTGCCACTCGCGCCAACGGTCGGTTACCACGCGGAGATCCGGCCATTCCCCCGCCTGCCAGTACTCCGCGCCGCCGGCGTCATTGCGCGTTTGGTATCCCGGCCCGACGATGCCGCGCAGAGTGTTGAAATCAGAGTCCACCCCGAGATGCGCGAAGACGAGTCCGTTGCCCACCGGGAAGCAGCCGTAGCCGTTGGGCTTGCCCGCCGCCGCCGGGTCGTAGGGGTAAACCGCGTCCGTGATACCCCAGGAGGAGTAGTCGTCCTCGCTGAAGCCGAAGGGGTCAAGGTCCGCCGCGCGCGCCATCATCGCCCAGCATAGCACGATCACCAGGCTTAGCATTGCGCACCGATAGCGGTTATGTAGCAACAACACGCGCATCATGCCCTCCCAAGGCTCGACCAGAGCCGGCATTTATTGTAGAACCAGACCACGGCGGGTTACGCCAGGTTGCGTCAACGCAGCAACTAGTCAACCGCGAACATGTGCAGCTCACCGTCCACCAGTCTCGCCGTTTCCGCCAGGCTATCCTCCGGCGTCGCGCGGCCCAGCAGCACGCGCTCAATCGCCTCGCCGCAGAGCTGCTCCACCACGCTCCAGTCGCTGATGCGCGTGCCCCACGGCGCGCGGGCATAAGCAACTTCATCGATGAATACTTGTTCGCGCGGATCGTCCGCCGCGAACTCCGCAGCTACCTCGCGATTCGCGCTGATCGCCAGGCCGATGGCCGCGCGCCGCCGCTGGCACTCCGGGCCGCTTAAGTATTTGGCCAGCTCCACCGCAGCTTGCGGATACGGGCTGTCCTTGGCGACCGCCCAGCCGCTTTCGTAAATCACTCCCGCGCGCGCGAAGCCTTGCGGCAGCCCCACCACGCCGATCTCGTCATAGCTCATCAGCGCGTGCGCGTCGCGCGCCGCCGCCTGGAAGCCCGGCACAGCCCAATGTCCGCTGATGTTGACGCCGATCCGCCCGTTCATAAACGCGTTGCCGCCGAGGCTATCCTTGCTGGAGGGGTTAGGGGCAAGCCCGTCGCCAACCAGCCCGGTGAAGAATCGCACTGCCGCGACGCTCGCCGGGCTGTCGAGATAGCCGCTGGCGCGCGTGCCCGCCGGGTCCAGCACGTCGCCGCCCGCTTGCCAGAACCAGACGATGTTGTAGCCCATCCAGCTCGACACTTGCGTGCCGTAGCGGTCGGTGCGCCCGTCGCCGTCGGTGTCCGCCGTGAGCTGCTCGCACATGCCGCGGTAATCGGCCCAGGTCCAGCCGTCCTGCGGGTAAGCCAGGCCCGCCTCATCAAACACGCGCTTGTTGTAATACGCCACCAGCGGCGTGAAGTCTTTAGGCAGTGCGTACACCTGCGGCGTGCCGGACGCCGTCTCGCGCAGCGCGATGTTCCAGACCTCGGGGAAGTACTGGGCGGGATCGAAAGACGGATCGCTTGCCAGATAAGGTGCGAGATCAAGCAGCACTTCGCCGTCGAGAAACCTTGGAATCAGCACGCTGTCGAGCAGCAGCACATCCGGCGGTTTGCCCGCCGCGAAGGCGGTCACGAGCTTTTCGAGATAGCTGTCGGGAATCGACTCCAGCTTGACGGAAAGCTCGGGATGCGCGGCATTGAAGGCGTCCACGTTGGCCTGCTCCGCCGCCAGCTCCTCCAGCCCGCCCCAGAACACGACGCGCAAGCCGGGCCGCGCTTCGGCTCCAGGCTGGCAGGCGGGGAGCAGCAATGCAAGGAGCAGCATGAAGCACGCAGCTTGCCGCACTACAGCTCGACCTCCCAGCGCGTCAGCGTGTCAGCCCTAAAAGCCTGCTTGCCGTCAAGACAGATGCGCAGGCCCCGCGCTTCCTGCCCGCGCCGGTCACGGTTCCAGCACACGTCGAGTTTGTGGCCGGCCAACTGGCAATCTTTCAGCAGGAACCAGGAGAGGTTGAAAGGCAGCGGATCGATCGTGAGCCTGCGCCCCTCAAGCCGCACCCCGGCGGCGTACTTCAGGATTAAATCCGCGACCCAGCTATGCTGGTAGTCGTCAATGCCGCGGTACTCGCAGGCCGTGCCGTCGGCTGGGCTGTAGTGTTCGAAGCAGTTCGGGCGCGTGAAGTCTTTCCCTGGGAAATGGCGGGACGGACCTCGGCGTCCGCCATCGCCCCCGGCAGGAGTCGCGCCGCCGCCCGCCCCGCCGGGAACAGCTTCAAAATGCATCAGTTCGATGAACCGCCGGAGGTACGCCGCCGTGCGCGCGCGATAACGCGCCGGATCGTGAACCGCCAGGGCCGCGAGCACCTCGGTAACGTGGCTGTTGACCATCGGCCACACCCGGCCGTTCCAGGGGCAGTTGGCCCGTTCGCCGCGCCAGCGCGGATCAGCGCTGTAATATGGATCGTCGGCGGCCACCGTGGGCGTGGGCCAGTGCGTGTCGAATCTGAACGGGTCGGCGAAATGCCGCCCGGCTGCCAGCGCCTGCTCGCGCGAAGCGAGGTCGCTTAAGATCGGATAGCAGCCCACCGCCACCCAATACGGCGAGCGCGTGTGCTTGGGCGCTGAGTAGTCAAACCAGAATGAGCGTTCCGCATCCCACAGGAATTCCTTGACCGCGATGCGGATGCGCTCGGCCAGCATCGCGTGCCGGCGCACCGCCCTGGCGTCGCCGCGCTCCAGCGCGAGCCGCTCCAGCAGCCGCGCGAGGTGGTAGACATAGCAGGTGACATCGACACCCTTGAGCCGCAGCTTGTGTTCCCAGCCGTAAAGGTCGGCGCGGTCGTCGGCGTGGAAGTAGCGGCTGGTGAACTCCTGGCCGGTCTCGTATTGGTCGCGCACGTCATACAGACCGCTGCCTTCCGGGTCGCGCTCGCGGTCATAGAAGCCCAGCAGCCGCGCCAGCGCTGTCTCCGCTTCCTGCGCGAATCCCGCGTCGGGATGGTGCGCCAGCAACTCGCCCACGCTGCGGCCCACGTCGGTATGGTAAAAACCCTGCGTGTTGGCGTGGCTGACGTAAATGTGCCCGGCGAAGTGCCCGGTGCGCGTTTGGTGCCGGATGTGGTTGCGCAGGCAGCCTTGGGCCAGGGCGGGGTCGGCGAGCCACTTGCACTCATAGAGGTGGCACATCAGCGAATACGTGATTACGCCGCGGAAATAGCTAAGGCCCTCGGTCACGCCGGGCGCGCAGTAATTGGCGCCTTGAGGCACCGCGTTGAGACGCAAGCCGTACCAGCGGTACCAATAATAACGCGTCAACAGCTCATCGCTGCATTCGAAGTGCGGCACCAGCGCGATGAACTCACGCCAGGCCGCCAGCGGATCAGGCGTTGCCGCGTCGCAGTGCACGCCCCGCCCCGCCCCCGCCTTGCCCCGCGCGTCGAAATCCACCCGCACGCGGACATCCGTATGCCAGGATTTGCCGGGCGCGAGTTTCACCCGCCAATGCAGACCGGCGTAAACCACCGAGCCCAGCGGATTCTTGCTTTCCACTTTGCCGGAGAGCTTGGCGTCAGCCTTAAGTTCGTCCCACAGCGCGGTGTAGTCCAGGCGCGGGGTAATCTCCGCCCCGTGGCTGCAGATCACGCGCAAGCTGTCCGGCTCGCGGTCGGCGTCCAGCGTGACCGCCAGCGGCAGCGCTTTGTCACCGCGGCCATGGGCGCGCCGCGCCGCGTAATACCGGTAGTTGATGCTGCGCCCGTAACTACCGAGGTCGGTGAAGCATTCGCTCCAGCCCTCCGGGTCGTCCGCGCGGGTCTTGCGCCCGGTCCAAGCGACGACGTGCACTTGCGTCAGCGGCGAGTCTTCGTTCGCTTGCAGCGCAAGCTCGCAGTGCAGCACGCTATCCGGGCCGATGCGCCGCGTTTCGTCAAGATGCACGCCACTCGGCGCGAGCTCCGCCACCCCGCGCCGCCAGCACAGTTCGTAGCTGGCGTCGAGGCGGTCCGGCCGCCAGCGCCAGGAGACAAGGCGCGGCGTCAGTTCCGCCAGTCCGCCGCCTGCGTCGGCCGCGAAGCCCACCGCCAGCAAGCGCGGCAACGCGAGGTCGCCGAAGTGGCACTCGTCGAAGAATCCCGGCACGGCGAGGTGCTTGGGGAATGGCGGGGCGTAGAGCAGCATCCCGGCGTTGCCGAGATACCACTTGTCAGGGCGTTCGAGCAGCGCGAGTGGATCAATCAGCGGCATGTGACGGTGGCCTCCCAGGTGCGGCGCGCGCCCATGCCAGCGGGCAGTTCCACCCGCCCATCCAAGGCGATGTTGGCGCGCGCGTTATCGATGTGTACTTGTTCCACCGGTCCTAGCCCGGTGAGATTGAAGTTCAGCGGCTGCGCTGTGGCGTATTTTACTGAGAGCTTGACCTGCCGCCCCAGCCGCGTTAATTCGACGCTGGTCACCGCACCAGGCAGGTTCGTGATGCGTAAGTGGTCCAGATCCGGCGGCAAGGCCGGGGCGATCTGCGTGCCGCCCACCGACACACCGGCGAAACGCGTAATGATGAGGTAGTTAATCATCGCCTGCCACGAGTAGTCGGGGCAGCCAATGCCTGTCCCCAGCTCGGGATCATACAGTTCAAAGCTCGAGGGCTGGCCGTCTGGCCGGATGAGCAGCGCGCGCGTGTGTTGCCACAGCGCGAAGGCCGCCTCGAACTGGCGCGCGTCAAGCAGCCCGATCAGCGTGAAGAAGTTGACTTGCAGCCAAGCCGGGCCGTTCCAGCCCCAGCCGTGCGGCGCATAGTCCGGATCGCCGGCGGCTAGTGTCGGGATGGGAAACTCAGTCGCGAAGACCCGCTGCTGGCGCAGTGCCGCCAGGCAGGCTTCAACTACGTGCGGCCCAGGTCCGGCGAGCAGCGCGAACAATCCTCCGGCGGCGATTTGCTTGCGCCGCTCGAAGGTGGCGCCGCCGTCCCTGCTGCCAAAGTCGTAATGCCAGTGGTCGTTCTCGTCCCAGTAGGTCTTAAGCGCGGCGTGTGTTTGCTTGATCCGCTCGCGCAGGATGTTGAGCTGCTCCGGCGTCCCGGCTAGCGCGGCCAGCTCGGACAGCGCGCGGCGGTGCAGCAGGCAGTGCACCTGCACATCAAAGGGCAGCGCGGGCACGGGATAATGCCGCGTCGCGTTGTCCCAGCCGCTCTCGTCGCCGTGCCACAGCACGAACCGCCCCTGGCTGTCGGTGCGCCGGCGCCAGAGCCACTCCTCATACGCCCAGAGCGCCGGCAGCACTTCCTCCGCGAACTCGCGCCCGCCGCGCAGGCGCGCGTATTCCGCCGCGGCGACAGTGATCAGCGGCGTCTGCGTTTTCTCGTTCATCACGAACAGCGCATCCGGAACAGGCATGCAGCGCGGGCGTGTGGGCAGCTCGCGTTCTTGCCGGCCAACGCTGGGCGGGCCGGGCTCGGGCATCGCATAGTCGAATTCACTCTCGAAGGGATGCGTGCGTTCGCGGTAGCTGGCCAGCTGCGGCGGCACATAGCTCGCGTAGCCCCCGCCGCCGGGCGCGCTGTAACCCGGCTCGTCCTCGTGGAAGCACATCCGGTACAGGCTGCCTGAGCAAACCGGGATGAAGCCGTTCGGGAACTGCATTTGCAGCACGGCGCGGATCGTGTCCGCCGCAGTGGCCGGGTCGGCCAGCCACATCTCGCCCAGCGCATGGAAGTAGCCGTCCCAGATCCACGGGCCCCAGTACATGTACTTGCTGGGCGCGGTGAACGGCGCGGTGATGTGCGCGCCGGGTGCGGTGCGGTTGGCGCGCAGGACGTACCAGACGTAGTACCAATAGCGCGTCAGTGCTTCGTCGCTGCACTCCAGCTGTGGCGCATCCTGCTCCAGGTAGCGCCGCCACTCGTCCGGCGCCGTCGTGCCCGCAGGGTCGGCTAAGGTGCCGCCCGCGTCGTCGGTGCGGTAGTGCGTAAGTAAGGTGAGCGTCGTGCTCTCGCCGGCAGCCAGATTCACACGCACGGCGAAGTAGTACAGCGGCGCGCGATGGCTGTAGCGCGCCGGCTGGCCTTCGAGCAGCCTGCCGCCGACCTGGCCCAGGCGCAGGCGCAGGCTGGCCAGGCAGCCGTGCTCCTGCCACAGCGTGTGCAGCTCGCTCTCGCTGTGCGCGAAGCCATAGGCCGCCAGTTCGCAGTCGATGCCAACTTCCTGCAAGCTGGCCATGGGCGGGAGGCCGTCGTGCGGATGCGGCTGGCGGATGCGCAGACTGCTGCGCTCCGGCTGGAAGCTGACCTCGATGAGCGGTTCGCGCTCATGGCGGTCGTAATCGAAGAACTCCCACTGCTGCACCTGGCCGTGGTAGACGATGACCCACCTGCCGGGTGACGCGCCGGTATTGGTGAAGCTTTGCACGCAGGACAGGCCGCTGGCCAGCGCCCAGCGCCGCTCTGCAATGTGCAAGCGGCCTGCGCTGTAGGAGCTGGTGCACAGGTTTGGTTCCCAGCGCGACTCCTCTGCTTTTAGCGGCACGGGCTGGTGCAGGTCATCCGCGCTGAATACGGTCGCCACAGCGACAGCGGCGCGGTAACAGGAAAACAGGCTGCCGATGCGGTTCCAGAAGACGGCATGGCGCAGGCCCGGCCCAGGACCGAAGCCCAGCGCGATCCCCCCCGGCACGGTCAGCGTCGTTTTATCCGGGCGGATCAGCATGTCATAGGGCGCTTGCGCCATGGGTGTATTTTAGGGTGCGGCGCGTTACATTTCTGATAACACTTCCGTCTACCCCAGTGAGCATGCCAGACGATGAACGCCAGCAGCGGTTCGTAACCTTGGTCAGCGAGCCTGTCTACCAGGCGGCATGGCGTTTCGCCTATAGCCTGGCGGGCAGCCGCGCCGACGCGGAGGACCTGCTGCAAGACGCGCTCATCCGGGCCTTTCGCGGCCTGGACAGCCTGCGCGATGAGACACGGATCACGGGCTGGCTGTTCAGCATCGTGCGCACGGTGTATCTCGACCGCCTGCGCTGGGAACGTTCCCGGCCTCAGGCATTCGCTGAACCGCCGCCATATTTGGCGGCACAAGACGCGGATCCGCTTAGTCCGGCGGTGGCGGAGGCCTTGGCCCGGCTGCCCCGAGTCCAGCAGCAACTCCTTGCCTTGTTCTACCTGGAAGGCTTAAGCCTAACTGAGACGGGCCAGGCGCTGGGCATCCGGCCCCAAGCCGTCAGGCAACGGTTGTTCCGCGCCCGCAACGCGCTACGGCGTGAATTGGGCCAGCTCGGTGTCGCCGGCCCACAGAATGCGACCCTCAGATGGAGGGGGTGAAGCATGAACCTAGTTGAGAGAATTCAATTGGAACGGCTCAGCCGGGCCGAGCAGCTTTCCCGCCAGGAACAGGCGGAGCTGCTTGCCTGCCCGGAAGCCCAAGCGCTGCTCAAGGAAAACGCGGCGCTGGCTGGCCTGGAGTGGACGGCGGGGGAGGACGCTCCCAGCCGCCGGCTGATGCTGGCCCGAGCCGCTGTCCAAGCTGGGGTACAACAGGAGGAATCCAAGATGAATCTGCTTAGCCGGTGGATGGCAAGCAAAAGCTTGCCCTATAAAATCGCCGTAGCCAGCGGCATTGCCCTGGTGGTTTTACTGACGGCGCTGTTTATTCCGTTCGAGCGCGCATCGCTGCTCACGCCAGCGTATGCCAGCTCCGACGGCTATCTGCTGACCATCCCGCTGGAAGAGCAGGCGGGGATGGATCTGGAAACGGCGGAGAATGCGCAGCGAGCCAAGCTGGAACAGATGCTGGCGGACTGGCGCAAGGATTACGAAAGCAGCATGGGGGAATTGCCCGCCGGGTTTGACCAATCCGTGCAGGTCAGCACGAGCAGCGGCGACCCCGCGGCGGAGGTGGCGCTGCTCAACGCCGACGATGAGCAGCTTAAATCGCTGCAGAAGTACATGGAAGACCTGCCGGAGTTTCCGAAGATGTCCACCGAACCGCGCACATGGTTCTCGGAGGACGGCGCGATGAAACCGTCCTTCTCCGGCGATGGCATCGAGATTGTGATCAACGGCCGAACCTTCACGTTTCCGCATGGAGTATCCGAAGCGCAAGCCGAGCGCGAGATCCGCGCCTGGTTGGATGAGGCGTATCCGGAGCAGGCCATGGATGTGGACGTGACCATCCAGCCGCTGGAAGGCGGCAGCTCGGTGTCCGTGAATGTCACTAGTAAAGGCAGTGGCCGCGTCTCCGCCTCGGCCTCCAGTTCGTCTTCCAGTTCGTCTTCTGGTTCGTCGGAGAGCTCTTCGAGCCATCACCATGAAGGCTCGAGCGGCGGCAGCAGCTACGGCGGCGGTGGCGGCGGAGGTAACGCTGGTGGGGGCGGTGGCGGTGATGGCCGCCACCGCGCTTCCCGCGCCCGCCGCGGCCCAGACCCGCACCGACGTGCTCCTGCACGCCAGCGCGCTGTCCTACCGGGACTCCCAGGTGAAGGACGGGGGCTGGGTGGCGGGCTTCTACGGCACCTG
>CAYXMN010000009.1:0-4657 GCA_964465955.1 uncultured Planctomycetales bacterium | reverse complement strand
CCGGTGGCGGTGGTGGCGGGAACGCGGGCGGCTCAGGCAAGAGCGGCAGCGGCAGTGCTGGCGGCGATACGGGCAGCGGCTCGAAGTCCGGTGATTCGGGCAGCGGTTCGAAGTCCGGTAATTCGGGCAGCGGCTCCGGCGGCGGCAGTAAAAGCGGCTCAGCGAACGGCAGCGGCGGCGGGAGCGGCAGCGGATCAAGCCACAGCAGCAACGGCAGCAGCTCTGGCCAGGAAAGCGGTTCGAGCAGCGAGAACAGCAGCTCAAACAGCAGCAGCAATAGCGATCACAACAGCAGCAGCGGCTCTGCTAAGCGGTAAGTAACGCCCACTGGCTTTTCGTCGGTAACGTCAGGCGGCCCTCGGGCCGCCTGACGTTACGCGTTTACAGCTTATCTGGCAGTAATGAATATTTCATCCAGCTGTTTGCCATTGAAACTTGTCAGGCAATCGTACGACTCGCCGGCGACCAGCAAACTGAACTCAGCCTGGTTCTGGGATCCGGCCACCGCGCCTGCCGCTAGCTGGGTCTTAGCATTCAAGCGCGAGAGCTTCTGCAGCGCTTTTGTCAGCGCGCCGGGCGTCAATTCGGTATGGTAGCGCGGGCGAAGTTTGAGATAAGTAATTGTCCGGTCAGCACTGCGCGCTTCTATGACATTGCCCAGCGCGATCAGATCACCGCTGGTGGCGGGATCGCCTTGCGGGCTAATCGAGTTGGTATTGCGGGCTAACTGCGCCATTGCCATCAGCCATTCATCGTCCATGCCGAGGGGCAGCAGCTTGGCGCTTTCCAACGCTTGCGCCAGCTCATCATACGCCGCCTGCACATCCGGCCCGGCATGGGTCACCGAGTGGACCAGCGATCGCGCACCGAGCAGCGTTGAAAACAGCGCGATGGCGATCACGGCCCACATGATTGTATGGCGTTGGCTTAGCATAGTGCTTCTGACTGGCTAGTACTAGCCCGGTTCCAGGGAGGCGCGGGTTACTCCGTCTCGCCCGAGGCGTCGGTGGAAGTGATCGTGCCGTTCATCCTGCGGATCCAGCTGTTTTGATCCTGCTTGACCCACCAGTTGTTGTAAATCAGATAGCCAACGATGATTGCTACCACGAGAACAACGAACTGCCAGATAGTCAGTTTCATACTGATATTTTACCGGTAATTCAGCCTAATCAGCACTTACCAGCTGCTGCTCTATCGCTGCGGCTAGGCCGGTATAACTGTCAGCACTGAGCGACGCGCCGCCGACCAGCGCTCCATCAATGTCTGGCGCTGCGAAGTAACCGGCGCAATTCTCCGGTTTTACGCTGCCGCCATACAGGATCAATGTTTGCAGCGCGTGATCCTCGCCTAAGTTGTCCTTGAGCCAAGCCCGGATGGCCTGGGCCATCGCCTGGGCGTCCGCCGGTTCAGCGCTACGTCCGGTACCGATGGCCCAGACTGGTTCGTAGGCAATAACTAGCATGCCGGGGGTGAACTTGCGTAGTTCATCCAGTAGTTCAGTCAGCTGGCCTAAAGTGAACGCTTCATGCTGGCCAGCGTCACGCTGTTCCAATGATTCGCCGACGCACAGGATCGGCAGCATCTCCGCTTTGCGCACCTGCGCCAGCTTTTCCGTGATGGTCACAGCGGTGTCGCCGAAGAGCTGGCGCCGCTCGCTGTGGCCGAGGATGCAGTAGTCGCAGCCCACGTCGTTGAGCATCGCCGCGCTGACCTCGCCGGTATAAGCCCCCTGGTTGAAACAGCTGCAATCCTGTCCGCCGAGGAACACCGCCGCTTCCTCCAGCAGGCTGCCCAGCAACGCGAGATATGGGAACGGCGGGCAGATCAGCAGATCCACCACCGGCTCCATGTCCGCGTCGAAATGATCCGGACGGAGCGCGGCGAGGCGCTCGATAAACTGCTGGCAGGACTCCCAGTCCTGGTTCAGCTTCCAGTTGGCCGCCAGCAGCGGCGTGCGGTCGGGATGCATGTCAGCTCCACTACTTGAGTTGGGTTAAGTTTACCGCGCGGGCGGTTAAGCGCTGATAAAGGCGTGCGGCACAGCCAGGTTATAACTCGCGGTTGACCATGCGCAGCACGCGGCCGATGATTTCCACTTTAGCCTTGCAGGTGTCCACCACCAGAGTTTTGGCGGCGAAATCGGGGTTAAGCGGGAGCAAGGTAGTGATGTCGCCTTGGACATGGTAGGCGCGCAATTGAATCGTGTTGCGGTCGTTGATCGCCACAATATTCCCGCTCTCCGGCATGGTGGCCGGGCTGACCACGACCCAGTCGCCCAAGCCAATCCGCGGCGACATCGCATTATCACCAACTGCCAGGACGAACGCCTCGTGATCATCGCCGCACAGATGCGCCGGCAGGGAGTAGCCCGCCGCTTCACCGGTGGCGTTAACCAGGGGTTGCCAGTTCGCATCGTAGACCGGCAGGCAGACCTCCGCGCTAAGCACTTGCATGCCGGCCGGAGTGGAGATCGGGGCGGTGGGCAGGCTGCCGGCTTGGCTGCGCTGCCGGAGTTGGTCCGCCAGCAATTCCAGGCTGGCCAGTCCGCGCTTGAGCAGCTCAGTTAACTCCGCTGAGTCGGAAATTTCCACCAATGGATCGCCGTTGGTGGAGAAGCTGCTTAAGCCGGGTTCGGCGTCGATCACGTTTCCAGAAAGCTGGACAATACCGGCTTTACGGAGCAGGTGGATCTCTGGCACGCTATATGCGCGGGCAAGCTTGGCGAGGGTTTTGGCTGAGGGGGTGTAGATGCCGTTTTCGATTTGACTGATGTAGCCCTGGGTGATGCCAGTCATTTCCGCGGTCTGCGTCATCGTCAGATTGTTTTTAATCCGCAGCAGTTTAAGGTGGTGGCCTAAGTCACTCACGCGAGTCTTTGCCTTACCCATACAGCTCGCTCTCCCATGGACAGTTAATAATCTATCTGATGAATATATAATACCTTATTGTTGGTGGAATGCGCTGGGTGGCGCAGCATATTAGTATTATTTAACCAATAGCCGCCAGTAGCAAGTTCCAATCACAATCTAGCTTACCTAAAAGGAAATTTAACAATTCAATATTATCACCAAATAGGATACCCTGATACTATACAATCGTCTCCCAGTCCAAAACGTCTCGGATCTGCCAGTTGCACGCCCGCGGCAACGGTTTCCGCTTCCCAGGCAGGAGTGAATCCTATACCGTCGGCACCCAGCAGCCGTGGGGTAAAGACCAGGGTAAGCTTGCACGCGGCGCGTTGGCGCAGCATTTCCGCTGCCAGCCCAGGGCCGCCTTCCACCAGCACGCTGTTGATGCCAAGCCGGCGTATTGCGGTGGCGATGGTGCGCCAGTCCAGTGGCGACTTCGGGGGGCCGTCCAGCCCGAGAACCTCGATGCGCAGGCCGTTGGCCGCTGGCGGGACGGGCGGCAGGTGTTCGCGCCGGCCAACCAGCACCAGTTGCGGCAGCTCCGCGCGCCAGTTGCCGCTGGCATCGGCCAGCGGGAGTTGCCCGAGCGTGCCCGCCAGCTCAAAGCGCGGGTCCAGGATAATGCGCACGGGCTGGCGCGGCGGGGCGGTGGAGGGCAGGGTGAAATACGGATTGAGCTGTGCCAGGCGCACGCTCAGGCGCGCCCGATCGGCCTTGGCGGTTTTAGCGCTGATCAGCACGCCGTCATTGAGCTGGCGCAAGTAATGCGCCAGACCCAGGCTTGCGGGGCCGGACAGCCACTGGCTTTGCCCGTTGAAGCACGCCGCCTTGCCGTCCAGGCTCAAGGCTAGCTTCAGATGCAGGAAGGCCTGGTCGCTGGCATGGTAATGCTGGTAATAATCGAGGATGCGTTCGCATTGCGCCTGGAGCACTCCGGCGCTGACCTTGACACCGTGTTGCGGCAGCAGCGCCAGCGCTTGACCGCGCGTCACCGGATTCGCGTCTTCGCTGCCATACACGACGCGCGAAACTCCGGCGCGGATCAATTCCATGCTGCACGCAGGCTGGCGGCCCACATGGCAGCAGGGTTCGAGGTTGACGTAGGCTGTAGCGCCGCGCGGATCAGCGCAAGCGCGCAGGGCAAGGACCTCGGCGTGCTCTTGGCCGTCGCGCTGATGCCAGCCTTCCGCGATAATCGCTCCGTCCTTAACCAAGACGCAGCCGACCAACGGATTCGGCGAGGTCCAACCCACGCCGCCTAGCGCCAGTTCCAGAGCGCGGTGCATGAAGTACTCGTCGCTCTGGGGGGGATGCGGATTCACGCCCAGCAGCATTACAGCGCCTCCGCCAGCCGCAGCATATCCTCGAGTTTCACCCATTCCGGTTCGCCGCTGGTTGAGAACGGCGCCGCATAGCTGCCGAGGAAATCCCATTCCCAGTGAGCGTTCTGCCAGCGCCAGCGCAGTTTGCCCTGATATATGCCGCTGCCGGCGCTATCGGCCAGGCGGCAGGTAAAGATGGCCCAGATGGTGTCGTTGCCGCTGCGCTCGTAACGCGTCAGTTTGAAGGACGCGATGTGCAGCGGATAGTCGGCAGGCAGCCGGCTCAGCTGCGGGTGTAAGCGCTGCTGTTGCGCAGGATCGATCATGCCTGTCCAGCCCGCGGTGTCCCCGGCTTGCACCGCGCTCGCGAAATCTTTCGCCGCCCGCCGGAAGAGATATGCCTGGTGCCAGCGCGGGCCGTAGACC